>CAZFRH010000008.1:0-36613 GCA_964521235.1 uncultured Gammaproteobacteria bacterium
GCATCAAGGCGACGATCTCTTCCGTCTCCGTGGAAAACTGGATCCGGATCCTGTCTACGGGAGTCAGCCCCGCCTGTTTGCGCAAGTCCATCAAGCGGCGGACAAGCTCACGGCGCAACCCGAGGCGCTTCAGCTCCGGCGTCAGGACCGTATCGAGCGAGACGTCCATGGACTGGTCCATCCCTTCTTTTGTCTCCAGCCGCACTTCGAGCACATTCACCTCTTCTTTGATAAGTGCGAGCAAGTCCTGTTGGTGGGACAGGCGTTCTGCCTCGGCTGGCTCTGCCAGGCGGATCGTGACGGCCGCAAGCGCTTGGCGGACCGGCATCTTTGCCGCGGCGCGGAGCTCATGGGCACGGCTGCACACCTCGCGAACCCAGGCCATGTCCGTGAGGAGTTTTTCGTCGATCAAGCGCTCGTCCGCCTTGGCCCACCGTTCCAAATGGACAGAGGCCTTGGCGCCCCCCACATCCAAGTACACCTTTTCCGCGATGAAGGGCGTGAACGGGGCGAGAAGCTTGGACGTTTCTTCCAGCACTTCACGCAGAGTCTTGAGCGCATCCAGCTTTTCGAACTCGTTGTCAGACTTCAGGCGGTCGCGCGAACGACGGAGCCACCACGTCGAGAGGTCATCGACTAACGTTCGGATGGGACGGGAGGCGGTGGCAAGGTCATACCGGTCCATCTCTTCAGTCACGCTCTCCAAGGTCTGCATGAAGCGCGCCATGAGCCAACGGTCGAGGACGTGCGCACTCCGCGGCTTTTCGAGCCGCACGCCGTCTGGGGCATAGGTCGCATAAAATGTCTTGATGTTCCAAAACAGGTTGATCAGGCCGCGCATGACGTTCTGCAGGTCGCGCTCGCTGAAGTTAAGCGCTTCAGCCTCGACAACGGGCGATGACAACAGGTAGTAACGCAACGCATCAGCCCCGTATTTGGTCAGGACGTCCCAAGGATCCGGATAGTTCTTCAGGCTCTTGGACATCTTTTTCCCGTCTTCTGCCATGATGAGCCCGGTCACGATCACGTTATTGAACGCCGGCTTGTTGAAGAGCGCCGTGGCAAGCACATGCAACACGTAAAACCATCCGCGCGTCTGGTCTTGGGCTTCGCCGATGAAGTCCGCCGGGAAATTTGATTCAAACCATTTTTTGTTCTCAAACGGATAGTGGAGCGTCGCCGATGGCATGCTGCCGGATTCCAACCAGCAATCAAACACTTCCGGGATGCGGTGCTGCTCGCCGCCGCACCGGCACGTCAAGACGACCTGGTCGATGCCAGGACGGTGCATATCGATCTTTTCCGGCCAGGTTTCTGGCTTGGCGCGCTTCTTCAATTCCGCGATCGAACCGACGATCGTCATCTCATCGCACGCGTCGCACGTCCAGACCGGGATGGGCGATCCCCAATAGCGGGTACGTGAGATGTTCCAGTCCGGGGCGGATTCCAGCCCTTTCCCGAAACGGCCGTCCTTAAAACTCTCCGGATGCCAGTTGATCTTTTGTGCGGTCTTGAGGAGCTTGGGACGGAGCTTGGTCACGTCCACAAACCACGCTGGCTGCGCACGATAGAGCAGGAGCGTGCTGCAACGCCAACAGATCGGCACGCTGTGCGAGATGCGTTCGGAGCGGTAGAGCAGGCCGCGCGCCTCCAAGTCTTCGATCACCGGGTTGTCGGCTTCTTTGGTCGTCAAACCGGAAAAGGGGCCGAGCCCTTCGATCAGGTGCCCCGTCTCATCCACGGTCTCAACCATAGGCAAACCTTGCGCTTTTGCCACCACCAAGTCGTCTTCGCCAAAAGCCGGGGCCGTGTGCACGATCCCCGTCCCGTCATTGGCCGTAACATGCTCGCCCGTCACGACACGGAAGGCGTCGCCATCCACCGGCAAGAATTGGTAGAGCGGTTCGTATCGCTGTCCCGCCAGCTCTTTCCCCTTCCAGCGCCCCACAATTTCAAAGGGTACGCCGCCGCTCTTGAGCGGGTAATATTGTTTCAAGACTTCACTTTGTCTCGCTTCGGCGAAGATCAGCGTCTCGCCCGTCTCTTCGAGCTGCACCGCAACATAGATCAAGTCCGGATGGACGGAGAGGCCGGTGTTCGCGGGCAAGGTCCACGGTGTCGTCGTCCACGCGAGGAAGAACGTCTTCTCTTTGCCCACGACCGGGAATTTGACGGTGATGGCTGGGTCCACGTGGTCAGCGTAGGAGTTACCCATGCTGATCTCAAAGTTGGAGAGTGGCGTCGAGCAACGCGGGCAATACAGCGAGACGCGCTTGCTTTGGTAGACGTACCCTTTTTTGTGCAGCTCCGCGAACACCCACCAGACGCTCTCGATGTACTTGTCGTCCATCGTCTTGTAGGAGTCTTCAAAATCCACCCAACGCCCGAGGCGGTCGATGTACTTCCCCCACTCCTTCTCATACCCAAAGACGGACAAGCGGCACGCGTTGTTGAACTTGTCGATGCCGTACGCCTCGATGTCCTTTTTCGTCTCAAGCTTTAAATCCTTTTCGATCAGGTTCTCGATCGGCAGGCCGTGGCAGTCCCATCCCCAACGCCGGGGCACGCGGTACCCCTTCATCGTCCAATAGCGCGGCACGGCGTCCTTCAACGCAGATTGGAGGAGGTGGCCGTAGTGCGGGAGCCCGGTCGCAAACGGCGGACCATCATAAAAGACGTACCCCTTGCTCTCGGGACGCTCTTCAATGGAGCGCTCAAAAATCCGGTGCTTACGCCAATAGGCGGCCACCTCCTCTTCCATGGCCGGAAAAAGCGGTGTCGCCCCCTGTTCTGCCCCCTTGTCGTCTGTCATACTGGTCATCTAAGGATGCCCTGTTCCCTGCCCACTGTCTACTCTCCCGCTTATGACCATCCTCCTCGGCGCTGACCACGCCGGATACAAGCTCAAAGAGCACCTGAAAACCGTTTTGGCGCGACGCGGCTACCCAGTCAAAGACCTGACCCCAAAACTCAAGGCAGGTGACGACTATCCGATCGTCGCGAAAAAGCTCGCTAAGTTAATTGCTACAAGCCACAAGCGACAAGCTCCCCATTTCGGCGTCTTGGTCTGCGGCTCTGGGTTGGGGATGGACATTGCCGCCAACCGGACCAAAGGCGTGCGCGCTGTCGTCGTGCGTGACGTGAAGGAAGCGAAACTGTCGCGCGAGCATAACCAGGCAAATGTGCTCGTCTTGGGCGCATGGATGACAAAACCCGCCCTCGCCGAACACCTGCTCGATACCTGGCTCAAAACCAAACCATCAGACGCGGCACGCCACCTCCGACGCATCAAGCAGTTGGATCGGTAGCTTTACTGACTCTTGCTGACGCTTCTGACGCACCTGACGCTTCTCCCCATGTCCCCCATTATCATCCCAACCGTCCTCGCTAAGACGGGCAACGAGGCACGCGATAAGTTCGCATTGGTCCGCGACGCGAAATGGATCCAACTTGATTGCGTGGATGGAAAGTTCGCGCCAAACAAAACTTGGTATGACGCACGCGCGGCTGTGCTGATGGGTATCAGAGCGAACTTGGAATTGCATCTCATGGTCCAGGAACCGCGGACGGTGATCCAAACCTGGCGGAAACTCAAGAACGTGAAGCGTGTGATCTGGCACATTGAAGCAAAAATTGACCACAAAAAACTGATCCGCGAATGCAAAAAGTGGAAGCTGGAAGTCGGGCTCGCGCTGAACCCGGAAACAGCACCGACAGTCGTGCTCCCTTTTTTAAAAGACCTGGACTGCGTCCTCCTGCTCGGCGTGCATCCAGGCAAAAGCGGGCAGAAACTGATCTCGAGCGTGAAAAAGAAGATCAAGGTCATCCAGACGTTCTCCCCGAAGTTACCGATCGAATGGGATGGCGGATTGAAACCTAAAGACTTGAAAACATTCGCCAAACTTGGCGTGACGCGGTTTTGCATGGGGAGCGCCATCTTTCATTCGCCTGAACCACAAGCGCGATTACGTCAGTTACAAAAAGCCGTCTCATCGGTATAATCCTTCCAACCATATGCGACGATTTCTCTTTTCCCTCCTCACCCTTTCGATGGTCTTGCCAGCGGTCCCGGTCGCCCACGCGGCGACACTGACTTCTGGCGACCTGATCAAAGGGTCTGGCTCCTCGGTGTATTATTACGGCGCGGACAGTAAGCGTTATGTCTTTCCGACGGAAAAGACCTACTTTACTTGGTACAGCGGTTTTAGTGGGATCCGTACCATCTCGGATGCAGAACTCGGCGCGATCACCATCGGTGGAAACGTCACACATCGTCCAGGGGTCAAACTGGTCAAGATCACGACCGACCCCAAGGTCTATGCGGTCGACGCCAATGGTACGCTCCGCTGGGTGCAGAGCGAAACGTTAGCGACAACGCTTTTTGGGGCGCAGTGGAACACGATGATTGACGACATCCCGGATGCCTTCTTTGTGAACTACCGCCTAGGCCAGCCGCTCGTCTCCGCGTCAGACTATGTGCCAGCGGCCGTGCGCGATGCGGCAAGCTCCATCAACGTGGACAAGCAGCTCGGCGTCCTTCCGGCTCCGACACCGACCCCAACCCCAACACCAACCCCGACCCCTACGCCGACACCGACTCCCACACCTAGCCACACAGGAACGATCGGGACGGACAAAGTGACGGCCAAGGCTAACGAATTGGTGAACCTGCTGGGCACGGCTTTCCCTTCTGCGGGTGTCACAAGCCTCAAAGTCTTCTTTGATGGTCTCCTCGTCCGGTCGTGCGAGTATTCACCGTGTGGGACAGATGTCCGCATCCCATCCACCGGGACCAAGAGCGCCTACCATCCCTCCGTTGAAATCCATTGGCTGACCGGGGAAGTGGCCACCGCGACCACGACCATCACCGTCGTCCCGGGCGTCGCCGGACTGAACCTCACCATCACCCAACCGGAAGTCATGCCCGGTGACCAGCGCGAGGTCATCGTGGATGTGGACAACACCTTTTCGGCCAACCTGATCGACATTTTCATCGATAATGTCTTGGTACGTGGTTGCAACAGCGTGCAGCTCTGCCGCTTTACAGACCAAGAAACAGCCGCCATAGGCACGGTCCATACCGTGCGTGCCGTGCTCACGGATGCCAACGGATACACGCAGACCACGGAAACAAAGACCATCTCCGTGGTCGCCAACCCACGCCCAACCTTCACACTACGGCTGGGCAAGTCGAGCATGTTCGTCGGTGAAATCAACGATGCGACGGTGACGGCGTCGGACAGCGACGGCATCATCTGGACAGAGCTCGTGGTTGATGGGGTCACCGTCAAACGGTGCAACAGCACCATCTGTTCAGCGAACATCGGTCCCTGGAGCACGCCCCGGACGGTTTCCATCACCGGACGCGCGCAGGATGGACGCGATCTGGTCGGTGAAGCGTCACCGCCTGCCACGGTCATCGTGCGCTGATTTTTTTTGACGCTTCCCCCGTCTTGCCCCATCATATCCAAGTCACCCCTTATTCCTTCCCCCATCACGCCTATGCGTACCCTCTCCCGGCTCGTTGCGACCGGCTCTGCCGTCGCCATGCTCGTCGCCCCGATCGCCTCCCACGCCGCCACCACCGGCGCCTTTAATGCCGGCGACCTGATCAAGGGATCAGGCTCGACCGTCTATTACTTTGCCCCAAACGGCAAGCGGTTCGTGTTCCCGAACGAAAAGACCTACTTTACCTGGTACACCAATTTCAACGGCGTCAAGACGATCACGGATGGCGCGCTCGCCAGCATCCCGCTCGGCGGCAACGTGACCTACCGCCCAGGACGGAAGATGCTCAAGATCACGACCGACCCGAAAACGTACGTCGTAGACCAGGGCGGCGTCTTACGCCACGTCCAATCCGCGCAGCTCGCAGAAACGCTGTACGGCTTGAGCTGGAAAAACCAGATTGACGACCTCCCGGACGCCTTCTTCGTCAATTACCGCATCGGAACGCCGATCCAGACGGCTTCTGACTACCAGCCGGGCAACGTCCAGACGTTGACGACGACCATCGCCCAAGACAAGCAGTTCGATGAGACGCAAGTCACCATCACGATCGGCTCGGTGAACAACGGGTTTGTCCCGGCGACCATGACCGTCAAGAAAGGGACGACGGTCACGTGGACCAACCGCGACGTCACGCAACACACGGTGACGGGTTCCGGCTGGGGTTCGCAGACGCTCCAACCAGGCCAATCCTTCAGCTACACGTTCAGCACCGCCGGATCGTTTGACTACAAGTGCACCATCCACACGGTGATGCAAGGCACGATCAACGTGGTGAACTAGTCAGAAGAAAGAAAAGAGCCCCGCAGTGCGGGGCTCTTTTCTTGTGTCATTCTGAACGAAGTTCGACGAAGTGAAGAATCTCACTCGGATTTCGGAGTGAGGTCCTTCGTCTGACTCAGGACGACACAAAAATACCCTTCGCCCTCACACGAAAAAGTGCTAAACTCCTCCCATGCCGCGTGCGACAAAAAAACCAAACCTCACACTGAAGCAGCTCGAATTGAAAGCGAATGACATCCGCCAGGACATCGTGAAGGCGCTGGTGCGCGCCAAAAGCGGACACTCGGCAGGGCCACTGGGTATGGCGGACATTTTTACGGCGCTGTACTTCCACATCTTGAACGTGGACCCGAAGCGTCCGGAATGGGCCAACCGCGACCGGCTCGTGCTGTCAAACGCACACATCTGTCCCGTCTTGTACGCAACGCTCGCCCAACGCGGGTTCTGTTCACGCGAAACGTTCATCTCGTCGCTCCGGAAAATGGGCTCACCGTTCCAAGGCCACTCCAACAATCACTTTGGGATCGGGATTGAGACGTGTGGCGGGCCGTTGGGACAGGGGTTATCGCAGGCCGTGGGCATGGCGCTGGCCGCACGCATGGATGGAGCCACGTGGCACACCTTCGCCATGTTGTCAGACGGCGAACTGGATGAAGGCCAGACCTGGGAAGCGGTCATGCTGGCCGGGAAGGAACGGCTGCGCAACCTGACGGCGTTTGTTGACCGCAACAACATCCAGATCGACGGCTTTACGGAAACCATCATGCCGCTCGAGCCGCTCGCGGATAAATGGCGGGCCTTTAACTGGCATGTGCTCGAGATCGATGGCCACAACATGGAAGAGATCATTGACGCCGTTGGACAGGCGAAGGCCATCTACGAAAAGCCGACGGTCATCATCGCGCACACCATCCCAGGCAAAGGCGTGAGCTTTATGGAACGCCGCTTTGAATGGCACGGCAAACCGCCGAATGATGACGAAGCGAAGATTGCTTTGCACGAATTGCGGACGTTAGCCGGACAAATCAGGTCAGAACATGAATGATATGCCCAGTACTACAACTTCGACCCCTGGCGTATTCTTCACCTATGTCCTGGAGAGTGACAAAGATCAGAAAAAGTATGTTGGATTTACAAAGGATCTCAAAGAACGTCTAAAGCAGCATCAAAAGGGTCTTTCTTTTGCGACAAGTTACAGGCTTCCTATGCGACTGATCTATTTTGAGGCGTGTTGCGATGAACGTGATGCGAGACGAAGAGAGCATTACTTGAAAACCACTGGAGGAAGGCGATTCTTAGCCAAACGCTTACAGATGTATTTTAAGTCGAAGTTGTAGTACTGGGTATGTCTTTCCATCCTGACCTGAACCCCCACCTGTTTGATGCAGACGTCGAGCGCATCCCGACGCGGAACGGTTATGGCGATGGGTTAGTGGAGGCGGGCGCAAAGAATACGCGCATCGTCGTCCTGACGGGCGACCTGGCAGAGTCCACGCGTGCCCACCTGTTCCAACAGGCCTACCCGGAACGGTTCATCGAGTGCGGTGTTGCGGAACAAAACATGATGGGGGTCGCGGCTGGCCTCGCGCTCTCTGGAAAGATCCCATTTGTCAGCTCATACGCCGTGTTTGTCCCCGGACGGAACTGGGACCAGCTGCGCGTATCCGTCTGCTATACGAACGCGAACGTAAAAGTGGCGGGCGCGCATGCCGGCATTTCCGTCGGGCCGGACGGGGCGACGCACCAGGCGTTGGAGGACCTGGCGATCACGCGCGTGCTGCCAAACCTGACCGTCGTCGTCCCGTGCGACTATCTTGAGACCAAAAAGGCGACGATCGCGCTCGCGAAAATGGTCGGCCCGGCCTACTTCCGTTTTGCGCGCGAAAAGACGCCCGTCATCACGACGCCAAAGATGCCGTTCGAAATCGGACAAGCAATCGTCATGCGTGACGGAACGGATGTGACGATCGCGGCGTGCGGCCCGCTCGTCTACCAAGCGCTGGTCGCTGCGAAGAAACTCGCGAAGCGCGGGATTGAAGCGGAAGTTTTGAACTGCCACACCTTGAAACCATTTGACGTGAAGACGCTCGTCGCCAGCGTACGCAAGACCCGTTGCTGCGTCACGGTGGAAGAACACCAGCTGACCGGAGGGCTCTTCGGAGCTGTCGCAGAAACGCTGGGACAGAACCATCCGGCCCCAATCGAAGCCGTCGGCATGCCCAACTCCTTTGGCGAATCCGGCGAACCGGACGAACTCCTCAATAAATACGGGATGACGGTTGAAGCGATCGTGAAAGCTGCTAACAAGTCCATCAAACGTCGTCACTAAATTAAACAGAAACGCCGTCCGGGGAGAGCCGGACGGCGCAGTCTTTTCTCAGGGCGGGATCAGCAACCCTACACGGGGTCCGTCCCAAAGGACACTTTCGACTCGGCCCTGACGTCGTCGAAGAGCTTGTTGGCCCCGACGATGAGCTCTTGCAGCTCCTGGTTGTCGGCGTGCTTCTCGATGAACTCTCGGACGAGTGTCGAATCGCGACCGTTGGCATTGACCAGATCGACATAATCGCTGATCAATCTGACGTTTGGTTGGCTTACTTCCGTCATCTTCAACCTCCTCTCACCTCAGCCTCTAGACGTTAGACGGGTTGATCGTCCCTTGTCAATCCGCCACCGCACTCTGTTCCCCAATCGGGATAAACCTTTTTGCTTCTGGATCAACCAGATAGCCACGCGCGACTTCGGTCAGCGGTGGTTCGTCGAAGCCGAAACGTTTGGCCCAAGCGCGGAGCATTTTTGTCAGGATAGGAAGATGGGACACGAAGATGATGCCGTGCGGTTCGGTCGGTGGGAGGAGGTCTTGCAGGTCGCCGTCCATGCCGATCCGGTCGTCCGTCACCATTGGAAGGGCCAGCACTTGCGCCAGGATCGCCCCCGTCTCTTGCGTCCGCTCTGTGAAAGACACCCTGACCTCATGCCAACCGCCATGTTGGCGGAGTTGCTCGGCCAGCACACCGGTCATCCGCTCACCGTCAGGGGTGAGCGAACCAGACGCCAGACGATAGCCGGCGTGACGGATCAGGGCGAACATAAGAGGCTTGCGCACCAGGCCAACGCCTGATAGGATAGCGCGCGCCGACCTCCCCATCGTGGGACGGCGTCACACGTTCGTCAAGTGGCAGTTTGTCAATTTATGCCGGTCCCCAAGGGGACCCCGTCACGCTTACAGCGGGATGGGGAACGGAGCCGGCGATCGTATGTGAAGCGAGCAGTCCGACTGCGAGCGTAACGGAGATCGCATCGGCGAGTAGGGTGCGTGGTGTAGCCCGGTTAACACGTCTCCCTGTCACGGAGAAGATCGAGGGTTCGAATCCCTTCGCACCCGCCACGAAAAAATCCTCTCGTTATGGGGGATTTTTTCATATCACAATAGGCAAGAATTTGCTAAACTCACTTCATGATCAAAAAAGGGCTTGCCAACGGTACGGTGCACAAGCTGCCAGCAGATTTACGACAGGCGATCCTTGCATCGCCGGCTGTGCTTGCCCTGTGGGAGGATATTACGCCGCTCGCGCGGAATGAGTGGATCTGTTGGGTAACCTCCGGCAAAAAAGCGGAAACAAGGGACATCCGGATTGAGAAAGCGCTCTCAAAGATGAAAAGCGGAATGCGCAGGCCGTGTTGCTGGGCTGGTTGTACTCATCGTTGAATTTCAATAAAAATGCAAAAGACACAGCGGCGGAGGCGGTTACCGCTGTGTCTTGGTTGAGAAACGTGCGTTAGCGCTGGATCTTCAGCTTCTTTGCCACGGTCCGGAAGCCGTGGGTCAGGTCGTCGAACTGGCGTTGGCGCTTGACGAGCATGGCGTCTGCCAGCACCGTCTCCTCCTCGTGCCTCTGGGCAGCGGGATAGAAGAAATCGACGGGGACGGAGGCGACACCGATGTCGCGAGACATGGCTTCCATGAGCGCGATCTGCTGGATGTAGGTGTCCGCGACCCCGAAGAGCATCTTCGGATCGCAATAGGAGAATGGTCTCAATAGCTTTTCGTGGAACATGACGGGGCCGACCATGACATCGAACTCCTTGCCCGTGACTTCTGCGAACACCGCGTTCGCTGCCCTCTCCGACGCGGCCTGTGCCGCCGGATAGCTAGCGAAGCTTACCTCTGTCCGCTTGGGGAGGACGATGTAGGCTACCCCGAACTCGATGGGGGCGATGAGCGCGGGGATGTGCCGCACGATGTCGGCTTTTTCCGGCTCCACCCACAAGCACACGTCGGGTAGGTTCTCGAAAGGGATTCCCCAACCCTTCGCCTCTTCAGCGAAGAGCTGTCTACGCGATGCGCCCATGCCCTGCTCCGCCTGCCGGATGACCCGGCAGCGCGGGAAGCCCATCAGGGCGTCTTGGACGAGGGTGTTTGGCGAACCATCGACGATGGTCACCCAGTGCCCCTGTGCCGTGGCGTTGCCCACCATCTGGCACATGAGGTGAAAGCGGAGCGACCTCTCCGTGTAGTAGGTCGTGGTCAAGATTACGACACTTTTCAAAGGAGCCTTCCTTTCTTTTGCCCAGGCTGCTTGTAGCAGTTTTCTGGCTCTCCGTCAATGGGGTTTTGTGCTATGCTTTTGGCATATGTCCATCAAACACCTCCTCCTCACGTTGTGCGGCGTTTTTTGCTTGCCCCTTGCCGCAGGCGCAGCGACTGACACGACCGCGCCGACCGTCACCGATGTCACCCCCGTAACCGCGACGAAAAACGTGGCGGTCACGATCAGCGCCACGTACCACGACGACAGCGCTGGCGTCGCCTCGTGTACCTTGTTTGTCGATAGCATCGCCCAAGGCGTGGGGATCATGAACCTGTCCGTGCCGACTGGCCGTGATGGCGTCGCGTCGCAAAGCTATACCTACACGGGAAGCGGATCATCCTTTTCCGTCCGCATCTCCTGCACGGATCAGGCCACGTCCCCGAACACTGGCAATTCCGCACTCACGACCGTTACCGTGACGTCACCCGGGACAGTCGGTTCCGTGAGCCCGACGACGGCGACCGTGAATGTCGCGACGAGCTTTAGCGCCCCCTACTCCGGCTTTACGGCGCCAAACACCGCGGCCGGTTGTTGGCTTGTCGTGGATGGCGTGACCCAATATCCGGGCGGGACGCTGTCCGGAGGCGCAGGATCCACAAACGGCACGGCGAGCAAAACGTACACGTTCACCACCACCGGGAACCATTCAGTTTTCATGTCCTGCCTCCAAAACGAAGGGACGTACATCTATGGAACGCCTACCACGATCAACGTGATCACGGCCCCAGCAGGCGACACGGCCGCTCCGACCGTAGGCCAGGTCGTCAGCATCACCCCGACACAGGGCACCCCTGCCACGATTTCCGCGGCGTATAGCGACAATGTCGCCGTGGCTTCGTGTACGCTGTACGTCAACGGCACCAATTGGGGCACGATGAACGGGGCAAGCGGAGCAAGCGGGACCGCCTCAAAAGACTTCACCTTCTCGTCATCTGGCGCCCATACGGTCTACGTCACGTGTGCGGATGCTGCAGGAAACGTCGGGACGGGGGCGACCCGCACCGTGACCGTCAGTGCCACGCCAGCCCCTGCGGGTGACACGTCGCCCCCAGTCGTTGGTAACATCTGGGAGAGCTCTGCGACGGTCGGCTCTTCCCTCACGCTCCACGCCAACGCTTACGACAACGTGGGGATCGTGCATTGCGACCTCTACGTCAGCGGAGCTTGGCGCTCGAGCATGTCCGTATCCGGTGGCGCGAACCCGACCGTGAATTACACCTTCCCATCAGCTGGGACGTACACCGCCTATGCGCAGTGCCGTGACCTGGCCGGGAACACGACCAACGGCCCATCACAGACCATCACCGTCGCCGCGGCCTCCTTTCCGATCCCTCCCACGACCCCCGGCAGCGGACGCCTGGTCAAAGCCGCCTGTCCCGCTTATGTTGGGGCTGACCACCCATGCAAGGCCGTCTACTACTACGGCAGCGACGGCAAGCGCCACGCCTTCCCCAACGAACGCGTCTTCTTTACCTGGTACACGGACTTCAACACCGTGGACGAAGTGAGCGACGCCTACCTCGCTTCCATCCCGCTTGGCTTGAACGTGACGTATCGTCCCGGGACGCGCCTGGTCAAATTCACGACCGTCAACCGCGTCTACGCCATCAGCCGCCGCGGCGTCCTCCGCTGGGTGACGACCGAAGGGATCGCGAACGCCCTCTATGGCCCAAGCTGGAACCGCATGGTGGATGATATCCCTGACGCCTTCTACACCAACTACACCTTTGGCGCCGACATCACCTCGACGAGCCAGTATTCCCCTTCGGGAGAAACCGCAGCGACGTACACCATCGACGCCAACTTCTAGGCGCTTGGGTGGCTTTACAGCATCCAAAATCAAGCTATGATGTGCGCAAACACGGGATATGACAAGCGCACAGCAACAGGTCGAACGCCTGCTTAAAGGCACGGGGATCGCTTGCAACGGGACCAACCCCTGGGACATCCACGTCCACGACCCCCGCCTTTATAGCCGCATCCTTGGGCAAGGCTCGCTTGGGTTTGGCGAAGCATACATGGATGGCTGGTGGGACTGCGCAGAGCTGGATGAGATGGTGTCGCGCTTGCTCTCCCACCACGTGAACAAGAAACTGAAACCCACCCCTGCCTTGGTGTGGCACGTCGTGCGGGCCCGCCTGCTCAACCTGCAAAACCACCGGCATGCGTTTGATATCGGCAAGGCACATTACGACAAGGGCAATGACCTGTACCAAGCCATGCTCGACCCACGCATGACGTACACGTGCGGTTATTGGAAGGATGCGGCGACGTTGGACGAGGCGCAGGAAGCGAAGCTGGATCTTGTCTGCCGCAAGGTCGGATTGAAAAAGGGCCAACGCGTTTTGGATATCGGATGCGGCTGGGGCAGCTTTGCCAAGTTCGCGGCAGAAAAATACGGCGCGAGCGTCGTCGGTATCACGGTCTCCCAAGAGCAACTCACGCTCGCACAAGAACGGTGCCAAGGACTGCCGATCGAACTGCGCCTGCAGGACTACCGCGATGTGGACGAGACGTTTGACCACATCATCTCCCTTGGGATGTTTGAGCACGTCGGCCTCAAAAACTACCGCACGTATTTTGAGATGGTGCACCGCTGTTTGAAAGACGACGGCCTGTTTTTGCTCCACACGATCGGCGGCAATAAATCAGGACACGCAACCGAACCATGGATCGACAAGTACATCTTCCCCGGATCACTCCTTCCGTCTGTCAAGCAGATCGCGGCGACGACGGAAGGGTTGTTCATCATGGAAGACTGGCACAACTTCGGCACGGACTATGACAAGACACTCCTCGCCTGGAACGCGAATGTGGAAGCGCATTGGGATGAGCTGAAAAGCCGGTATGACGAACGGTTCCGCCGGATGTGGCGGTACTATCTCTTAGCCTGCGCCGGCTCCTTCCGCTCACGCAAAAACCAACTCTGGCAAATCGTGTTGTCGAAAAAAGGGGTGGTGGGTGGATACGCCCCTGTTCGTTGACCGTAAACAGAAAGCGCTCCTTTCGTACGAGAGCCCAAAGCTTTCGACGAGAGGAGCGCAGGATGTCGACTGGCTACTCATCCGGCAAGCTAATGCAAAGGTAGCCCTTCTGGAAGACGATTGTCAGGCCCAGCTCCTCCAGGAGCATGACCAGCGCCTTGACCGGACCAACGAGCAACGACCGGTTTTGCGTACGGACGAGGTCCTGGGCGCCCAAGCCGAGCCGTGAGCTTCCGGACCGGTCCACGTCCGTATCAAAGAGCCGAAGGAGCGGGAGGGACTGCCCCGGCTTCAGGTACAGGAGGGCGATCGGGAGGTCGAACAGGATGAACCGTTGGACCTCGTGCGTGCGTTCTTCGGGAGTCGGCTGGTCGCTCCGCGTGTCCGGATTGGGCTGGATCCAGGACGGACGGCCCTTGGCTACGGCAACCATCCCCTTCAATTGCGTGACGTGGGCGTCGTCGATGTTCATGACTTCCTCCAACAAAAAAGGCCTGGCAGAAAGGTAGCACAAAAACGGCCGGTGTCAACCGCCACGCTCTTAGACTTTCCGAAGTTCCACCATGTTGACCGAACCAGACGCGCCGAGCGGCTCACCGGCAACGAGCACGATCTCATCCCCTGGTTTGACGCGCTTGTCTGCAAGCAGGCGCTTAATGGAGACGTCGACCAGCTCAGGTGTTGTCTTGCAGACGGGGACGAGCAAAGGTGTCACGCCCCAAGACAATTGGAGTTGGTTCTGGACGCGTTCGTTGACCGCGGCCGCATAGATCGGCGCTGCCGGGCGGTAGCGGCTGATAAGGCCGGCTGCCTGACCTGTTAACGACGCGACGAGGATGGCCTTGACCCCATGCGCCCGCGCCAACACGCTCGCAATGTTCGTCATGACCCCTTCTGTATTTGCTTTGGCATCAAACTCAATGTCACGGTCGTCGTAGCCGCTTTTTTCTGTCTCAAGCAGTGTCGCAGCCATCGTCTTCACCGCTTCGCGTGGATATTCCCCGCTCGCCGTTTCCGCCGACAACATCGTGGCATCCGCGTGGTCCATCACCGCGTGCGCCACGTCTGACACTTCGGCACGCGTCGCCCGCGGATGGTGGATCATGGACTCCAGCATCTGCGTCGCGACGATGACGGGCTTCGCCGCTTTCAGGCACGCCTCGATGATGCGCTTTTGGATCACCGGGACTTTTTCCGGCGGCATCTCAATCCCCAAATCACCGCGCGCCACCATGATCCCGTCAGACGCCTCGATGATCTGCGGCAAATGGTCGAGTGCTTCGGGCTTTTCAATCTTGCACATGACCTTGATGCGCGGACTCTCCTTGTCTTCTAGCTCACCCAAGGCCGCCCGCAACAGCTCAACGTCTTCTGGCTTCCTCACGAACGATAAGGCAACCCAATCCACCTGGTGTTCGACGCCAAAGCGCAGGTCCTCACGGTCCTTGTCTGTCAGTGCCGGGATACTCGTCTTGGTGTTCGGCAGGTTCATCCCCTTATGCGAGAGCAAGTCCCCGCCTTGCAGCACTTTCGCGACCACGTCTTTCCCTTTGACGCCCACGACCTGCGCGGACATGAGCCCGTCGTCCAGCAACAAGACCTGCCCGGGCTGCACGTCATTCGGGAGTTCCGCGTACGAAACCGGGATCTTTTCTGGCGGCTTCCCCTCCCCGACCGTAAACACGACTTCCTTGCCAGCTACCAAGCGCACCCCACCTTCTGGCAGCTCACCCACGCGGATCTTTGGGCCTTGGAGGTCCTGCAAGATCGCCAAGGGGATGCCCGTCTTTGCCCGCGCCTCCCGGATGGTCGTGATGAGCTTTGCGTGGTCCTCGTGCGTGCCGTGGGAAAAATTGAGGCGGCACACGTCCATCCCGGCTTCCGCTAACGCAATAATGGCCTCCAGCGTGTTGGTGGAAGGTCCCAAGGTACAAACGATCTTCGTCCGCTTACGCGACGTCATGGTCGACAGTATAGCGCAGGCCAGCCTTTTGGGTAAGTCTTTTACCGTTTCTTCCTTTTCTTGTTCTCACCCTTCTTGCGTTTGGCATTGCGTGCCGTAGGCTTCAACAACCGGCTCACCTCATCCTGGAACGTTTTCACGTCTTGGAACGAACGGTAAATGGAGGCGAAACGGATATACGCCACCCCATCAAACGTTTTCAGGTGGGTCATGACGATCTCGCCCACGTCCGAGCTGCGGATCTCGTTCGTCTTGGCACGTTGGATGTCACGCTCGATCTCATGTTCCAGCGCGCGGAAGTCCGCTTCCGTATACGACCGTTTTTCCAGGGCTTTGCGCAAGCCACGCGAAAGCTTGTCGCGTGAATAGGCTTCCCGCGTCCCATCACGCTTCACGACGGTGATGTCCAAAAGCTCCACTTCTTCTGAAGTGGAGAACCGGTACTCGCACTCATCGCACTCCCGACGGCGCCGAATCGACGTCCCATCCGGCGACAAACGTGAATCCACGACCCTCGTATCATCGTGGTTACAGACAGGACAACGCATGTGTGGTCAGTGTATCTATCCCCCATCTCTTCTTCAAGAACGGGTGGCGCGGAGGGAGGGCTCCCGCCGCGCGCAGGAACGAGCACGGTGGGATACCCGCAGCGACAGGACCCGTTCTTGTCCGTTTACATCATCTTCTTCCGGATAAACGCTGGGATCTCCAAGTCATTTTCATCGGCGACCTTTTTCGGGACGACCTGTGGCGGGGTCGAGGTCACGGGGCGCGGGGTGACCGGCGCGTACTGCGGCGGGTTCACGTGCGGTTGGTGTTGGGCCGGCTGTGGTTCGACCTTGGTTGCGGGTTCAGAACCCCAAACTTGTTCAGCCGGTGCTGGAGCATGGGTTGTTTGCGTCACAGGTTGCGCCATTGGTTGGTTGGGCTTCGGCGACTGGAAGCTGACCTTCTCGAGCGGCTCCGGAGGTGGCGTGGTTGCGCGTGAAGCAAAGGCGCCGGAGGCGAACGCGGTCTTGCTTTGCTTTGCGCCGCCGATCGTGCGGCTCTCAAACCCGGTCGCGATGACGGTGATCTTCACTTCATCCTTCATGCTCTCATCAATGATGGCGCCAAAGATGACCTTCGCCTGCGGATCAGCGGACTGCGTGATGACTTTCGCGGCTTCTGACACTTCGTACATCCCCAAGTTTGATCCGCCGGTGATCGTAAAGAGGATCCCCTTGGCCCCGTCAATCGAAACTTCAAGCAACGGCGACGCGATGGCGGCCTTGGCGGCGTCGGCGGCACGGTTGTCGCCGTGTCCACGGCCGATCCCCATGAGCGCCGATCCCCGGTTGGACATGATGGAACGGACGTCCGCAAAGTCCACGTTGATGAGGCCTGGGACGGTGATCAGTTCCGAGATGCCCTGGACGCCCTGGCGCAAGACGTCGTCCACGATTTCAAAGGCTTCCATCAGCGACGTTTTGCGGTCAATGACCTGCAAGATGCGGTCGTTCGGGATCGTGATGATGGTGTCCACCTGTTCGGCCAAACGCTCGTGCGCCTGGTCAGCGATGGCACGGCGCTGTGCTCCTTCAAAAGAGAACGGCTTGGTCACGACCGCGACCGTGAGCGCGCCCATCTCTTTTGCCACGCTCGCAATGTACGGTGCGGCGCCGGAACCCGTCCCGCCCCCGAGACCGCACGTCACAAACACCATGTCCGCGCCCTTCAACATTTCCTTCACTTCGTTCTGGCTCTCTTCGGCGGCGCGATGTCCGGTCTCTGGGTCCATACCCGCACCAAGGCCGCGCGTTGCCGTCTTCCCGATGTGCAATTTTTGTTGCGCTTGCGAATAGTGCAGCGCTTGCACGTCCGTGTTCATGGCGATGAACTCAACGCCACGGATCTTGGACGCGATCATGCGGTTCGTTGATGCTCCGCCTGACCCTCCAACGCCAATCACTTTGATCTTGGCGAAGGTCTCGATCTCGGGTTTGATTTCAGCCATAGAGGTTGGTCAATGATGAGTACAACGGCGGTTCAGCGTGAACAAAAAATGGATTGAAAGACGCAAAAATGTATTCAATAAGCCACGTTCACCGCCACGATACTGACGCCGCGCGGCCTGGTCAAGAAAAAAGACGGAAGGATGTCAACCCTCCCGTCCCGGCGTACGTCCCTGATTATGGAATGAAGGATTTGAAAACCTTTTTCATGGGGTTCGTGACCTTCTTCAACCAATCACTCCCCCCGCCCAACATCCCGCCGGAACTTGGCCGTGCCGTCGCCGCGCGCTCGCCTTCAAAACCCCATGTCACCAAACCGACCGCCGTAGAAAAAGCTGGGTCATGGATGACTTCTGGCATCGGGGTCGGCAACGGCAAGGTCTGTGCGACGGCCGCGGGCAAGCGCAACGTCTGTTTCGCCACTTCGACTACCCCGCGCAATTTCGCTCCCCCGCCGGTCAGCAAAGCGCCGGCTGGCAAAAGGCCTGAACGGTCGATCTTGCGCAGTTCCGCCTCTACCCGCTCGAATACCTCTTCGACGCGGGCATGCGCCACGTCAGACATAAAGCGCGGTCCGACGAGCTCGCTTTCCGGCGCGCCCATGTCCCGCAGGTCCACCAGCTCATCCTTGCTGATCTCGGACGCCCAAGCGGAAACGAGCTGGACTTTGCAGCGCTCCGCGACTTCGAGCGACGTCCGTAACGCGATGGCGATATCTGATGTGATGTGGTCAGAGCCGATGGGGATGACGGCTGCATGCAACAGCTCCCCGTTTTCAAACACGGAAATGGACGTCGTCGCTGCACCTAGGTTGATGATCACCACCCCAAGCTCTCGCTGGCGGGACGTGCTGACGGCTTCTGCCGTGGCCAATGGCCCAAAAACCAGCTCTGTCACGTCCAAACCGGTACGGACGACGGCCTTGGTCAGGTTGCGGACGTGGCCGGTCAGCCCCATGACGATATGCGTCTCAACCTCTAAACGGATCCCCTGCATGCCGACCGGGTCTTTGATGCCCGTCTGGTTGTCCACCGTAAACGACTGGGGCAAAACATGGAGGATCTCCAGGTTTGCCGGGTTGACGATGGAACGTGCGGACTCGAGGACGCGTTGGACGTCTTCTTCGCGGATATCGCCGTCAGGGCGGGAGACGCCGATGACTCCCTTGGCCGACTGCACCTGCATGTGCATCCCGCCAAGACCGACATAGGCTTCACTGATCGGCACCCCGATCTGCCGCTCCCCTTGCTCTAGACACGCCGAAATCGAGCTCACCAAATCCTCCAGCGAGCTGACCGCGCCTTTTGACAGCCCGTGGGAAGGGACCTGGACGCCGCCGATGATCTGGAGCGTCTCGCGGCGGTCAGGGCCCGCAGACACCTGCCCAACCGCCAGGCGGATCCAGGCGCTCCCTAAGTCTAAACCGGCGAGAAGACGTTCTTTCATACCTGGGCAAACAACGCCACAAGCTTCGGAAGGAAAATGACGGCACCCACGAGGACCGCCGTCAGCGCTGCAATGAGGACCGCTCCTGCCAAAATATCCTTCAAATCGCGGACAGCGTCATCCAAACGCGGTTTGGTGAGGTCCACCATCCGTTCAAGGCTGCTGTTCACCAATTCTAGCACCAAAACCAACCCCACGACAAACGCGACACACAACCACTCAATGGCTGAAATCCCCAGCCCCCACCCAAGCAACGCGGACAGGCATGCGAGCACGGTCTGCCAACGAAAACTCCGTTCCGTGCGGAACGCCAACCCCAACCCACGGAGCGCGTACCGCATCGAAGCAAAGAAAGACGGGCTTTGGCGGAACTTCATACGACGTGGTCAACGATGCGTTCTTGTAACGCGAACATCGCTTCTTCTTGTTTGGGCGTTGCGTGGTCGTAACCGGACAAGTGGAGCGCGCCGTGGACAAGCAAGCGGACGAGTTCTTCCGTCACCGGGATCGCGCGGCGCTTTGCTTCGCGGCTGGCGTACGGGACGCAAATGGCGAGGTCGCCCAAATATCCGGCCTCATCGGAGGAGAAGGACAGGACATCTGTCGGACGATTGAGCTTGCGATAGGTGCGGTTCAAGCGGCGCATCTCGGTCTCGCTGACCCAACGCACGCCCACCGTCCGTTTCGTGCGGATCCGCAGCCGTCGGCCGAGCTCACGCCCCACCCGTCCCAAGAGGGGTTGCGTAAGGGCGCCCGGGAGTTTTGACGTCGTCACAAACGCGATCATGGTGCGGGGGTGGAAGAGGTTGACTCAAGCAAGGTACCCGGACCTTGGACCTCGACACTTTGCGTCGTGTTCGCGATCCGTGGCGCCCCATCCAAAGCGAGCGAGTTCAGCATCATCTCGTAGGTCGTGCGGTAATTGACGTACGTCTGCCCATCAATGTCGTAGCGGAGCGAAAAGATCTTGCCGTCCCAGGCAAAGTAGGCCGTCATCCGGTCCGGGGCAAACACCCCCTCCAACCCGCCCTTGGTCGTGATGGGGCGTAAGCTGGAAACGGTCGTCCCCGGATATTTGGCGACGTACCAGTCCACGAGCGGCAGCGCATCCGCATTGTCATCCAGCGCGATGAAAAACTGTTCGCCGCGGCCTGTTGCCACCGTCCCTTTGGCTCCAGAAGCGTCCAAGACAGCTTCCCAGGCAGCGGGGATGTAGAGCGACCACCCGACGTCAGAACGGAACGGTTTAACCAGGCCAGAATCGATCAAGCGTACCGGCGCTTGTGCGGCGGGATTGTAGAGGTGGAACACTTCGTTGCCGTCCAAGAACTTGTCCTGGTCGGCGTCAGGCGCTTGGCGGTCCGTGCCATAAAGCGGCTCTTCGATATCGCTTAACCCGTCAGAATCGGAATCAAGGCCGCCCGGCGGCAAGGCTGGGACGACGGGGGTTGGTGGCGGCAAGGCTGGGACCACGACGTCCGCTTCGTTGGAAGGCGCGGACTCCCCGCCCGCATTTACCGCAACCACCCGATAGCCGTAGGCGGTTTCAGGACGGGCGGTCGCATCTTGGAAAGCGGTCGTGTTGGCAGGCGAACTGGTCAATGACTGGAATGTGCCGCCCGCCTCGCGGCGCTCAAGCCGGAACCCGGCCTCGTTCCCGGCCGTGTCGGTCCACGCGAGGACGACCACCGTTGTCCCGGAAGCGACGCTGGCCGCCAACTGGGTTGGGGCGGATGGGGCCTCAACGACCGGCGTCGGAGTTGGCGTCGAGGGACGGCGGAACAGGAGGTCGCGGTTAAAGTACACAAACCCGCCCGCGAGGATGGCGACCGCGGCGAGGATGAGGAGCACGGTCGGCAACGCCGAATGGCGTGCCTGGGCCGGAGGCGGTGGAGGGAGGGCTGATTTTGGTTTGGCGGGCTGGACGACCGGGGGCGGCAGGGGCTGCTGCGGGATCTCGTCAGCGCGCATCTTGAGGGCGACGCCGTAAAACTTGTCCGGCATCACCACGATCTCCGGTTCCGAACGCAAACGCGCAGCCGCTGGGCTGGGCGTCACGGGAGGGAGGGTGGGTGAAGCCGGCGTTGCCATAGGCTACGAAGACACGCGGCAGTCAGGCTTGGCGCATTGGCCAGTCCCGCGCGGATCGTATCCGTTCCCCACTTCCATCCCATCCAAATACCCGTCCCCGTCCGTATCAGGGTTTGCGGGGTTCGTGGAATAGTCCAAGACCTCTTCCCCGTCCGTCAGGCCATCCCCGTCCCCGTCACGGTTTTGCGGATCCAAGCCCAACTCAAGCTCACGGCGGTCTGTGAGACCGTCTCCATCTGTATCCGTATCTGGGACGGGTTCTGTCGTCGTCGGTTCCGTCGCCACAGGGACCTCACCGGTCACGGGCGTCGGTGGTGGGATGTTGACCCCTTCTGGAGGGGTGGTGACCGGCGCGCTTGTCGGGAAGGGCGACGTCTCGACCGGGTAAGGCTGCTCTGGTTGGAGTGTCGGCGCGGGCTCGGTCGCGGCCGGTTGCTCGGTGAGAGGCGCGGTCGGCGATGGCAGCGGCGGCTCAACCTTACGCAAGACAAAAAACCACAACGCCGCGCCCAAGGATCCAAAAGCGACGATCAAGGCAAGGGCTGCGACCAAGGTATGGCCAGAACGGCGGGGGCTTCCTGACAACCCACCTGACATCCCTTTTGGCGGCGGCGTCATGGTCGCCCGGGGGGATTCGAGGTCAGAAAAAATGTCTTCTGGCTCTCCCTTTGCGCCGGCTGGTCGTGGCATCGCCGTTATCTCCGCCGCCGGCATCGGGGCAGCCGCCGGTGCAGCAGGGGCAACGGGACGCGGCATCGGACGTGCCGCCGGACGCGGAGGCACCGGAGGAGGCGTCTGTGGCGCTGGTGGTACCGGAAGGTCGGCACGCGTATCCGCTGGGTCGAACGGGAGATTGGGAGGAGCCATATGGTAAAGGAAAAGGTTACGTCTACGGTTTACAGTCTGCGGCGGCACACGGACCCGGACCCAGGGGATTATACCCGTTTTTGATCTCATCGCCATCAGGATAACCGTCGGCGTCGGAATCACGGTTCTGCGGGTTGGTCCGATAGGTGTTTACTTCTTGCCCATCCCCCACCCCGTCCCCGTCAGAATCATATACGGCCGGGTCCGTCCCAAGCTGGAGCTCCTGCTCACGCATCAACCCATCTTGGTCCGCATCATCGCTCGTCACGCTTGGCTGGCTACTGGCGCTTCCGCCCGCTGACGCTTCTGACACGCCTGACGCTTCTGTCCCAGCCACCGCCGTGCCGAAGCTCGGGCGCTCATCCGGCTTGATCTCGTCAAAAGTCTTTGGGTCAGTTTGGCGCAACACCTCGACCAGGTCCGTAGCGCCGTCCTTGTCCGTATCTGCATTGCGCTGATCTGTGCCGAGCTGCTGTTCTTGGACGTCAGAAAGCCCATCACCGTCCGTATCGGCCGGATAGGAGGCGATCCGCGCCTGCTCCTCTGCCTCGAGCTTGGCGCGGTCACGTTCGCTGACTGCCTCGCCGGTCGTAGACGGCGGCACGTCTAGATCGCGCGTCGCTTGCCAGCGCAGGAATACGACCATCCCTGCCACGCCCAACACCACAAGGATGGAGCCGATGATGATCGTGATGCGGAGGTTGGGTGACATAGGTTATGGCATGATCGGCCCTGGCAGGACGGTGGCATCATCGCCGGTCGGGCTTGCGGGATTGACGACCGGATCAGGCCAGGTGGTCCGGGAACCGGTACACATGAACGCGCCACTCCCACCGCCATAAACCGTCATGGCGCCGCTCGCCGCGTTTTGCTTGAAGATCTTCCAATATTTCCCTAGGGCGTTCGGTCCGTCCGTCGGCCCATCGCCAGTAGCATTACACGCCGCGTCAACAGAATGCGTCCCTGCTCCCGGCGCGCGGACCGTATAAATCCTATCAACCGTGACAATGCGTACCGTCGCGTTGACGGATGTGTAGAAGTGCGCTGAATTCAACGGCGATTGCGGCACCCAATCGTTGACGTAGAACACGTAGTCGCCGGTGACCGCATGCGGGCCGCGCTTAAAGCGGATGGCTTGCGGTGCCACCGTAAAGGATCCGCACCCCTCCCCTTCGGATTCCGCCGTATCGGCGTCGTTATGGAAGCAGCTCAACCGCGCGTGCGGGAACTGGTCAATGTCCGAGTCACCGGCTTGGTGGTAGCTAATGTCGCGCGTGCATGGGTTCAGCAGAAACGTAGCAACGCCCGGAAGGAGCCCGCCAAACTGCGCGTGCGCAGGCATCACCCCCAACAACGCAAGCACACTGTCCCCGAGCGCCGTCCCAGATGCGCCGCCTCCCGCGTCAGCCGTGGTCCCAGGGACGCAACGCACGTACTCGTTGCTCGCGTTCCGCTGGAAGTACATCGAAGCCGGCGTGACCAGGTGCGCATCCAAGTACCGGTGCGTCGAACCAAACCCGGAAAGCAGCGGCAGCACCCCGCTCCAGGTGAACACGGCCATGGTCTCGTTCGTCGAGACGCGCGGGATCAAGAAGATGTGCGGGAGCTCACCGGCTGCGGGACGGTCGCGCAACCCCTGCGACGCAAACGTCGCGACCGTAAACTGTTCTGATTCAAACGCCCAGTAACCGCCGTTCAAAGATTCGTCCACGTTCGGGTAATCCGCTGGCCAAGGGACGCCGTCACAGGACGGTCGGGTTGCGCCGGCCGGACCGGTACAGGCGTTGTCGCGCGGCATGTCCACGATGATGCGGTAGAAGCCACACTCGGAACGCTGGTTGATGCCGGTGAAGGTGAATACGCCATCCGGATCGGTAAACGTCTCGGACACGCGGATGCCGCGGTTGTACAAGGTCACGCGCGCGTTCGGTGTCGGTTGGTTGCCGTAGAAAGCATCAAAGACTTGAGCGGTGATCGAACCGTCGCCTGGATCGTCTTGGCAACGCTTGCAGCCGGTCAGGCCACAGCTCGCGGAACAGGTAACCGGGATCTCCACGATGTCGTTTGGATCCGCCGGATCGTCCACACACACCGAATTTACCTGTGCCGACGGAACAACTTCCCCACCTGGCAGAGATATAATCCCTCCCGTAGAGGCGCGAATACGAGTGCAACGAAAGAAAGCCGAGTAGTCATACCCAAGCGCACGGCACGACGGGAGCGGCGTCGGTAGTGCGGTGCCGTCGCACTGTTCTGGCCCTTCTTTGAGGTTGTTGCCGCAGTACCCTCCACTCTGCGTCACCATGCGGCACGTATCTGAACAGGCGGCACAGGTAGAAGCGTAATCAGCAGTTGCGCTGCAGGAATCACCATTGCGCGTCCCTTGGTCACATTCTTCCACGCCCGTTCGCAAGAAGCTGTCCCCGCAGATGTTGGTTTTACACAGGCTGGTACAGGAGTCGTTGTCGCTTGTGTTTCCGTCATCGCATTGCTCACCATCATCCTTTGTCCCATCACCACAGAAGGCGACGGGTTCGCAATCAGACCAGGCGTTCCAGCGGCACTGGCTGGCTGACCCAGGGGTTGCGCACGTCCTCACGTGTTGTGTCGGATAGGCAATACAGCTGCCGCGTGAGATGACGGTCCCTGCCGCGTCCCGCACGTCACAATTTGCGTCGCTGGAGCAGCCTTGTTCACGGTTGTTGCTGCAGCGGCTGACTTGGACCCCCACGCACGAGCGTGCCCCAGGCAGGATTAAACAGCTCCCACCAGCACACTCTGCGGAACTAGAGCAGGTTTGGCCAGCGCGGAGGCCGCCGATACAAGACCCGCCCAAGAAACGGTCTGTCTTTTCTACGTTGCCATCACATTGTTCCGGCGTCTGTACGCGTGCGTCGCCGCAGTGCGGTGCGCGCGTCCGGCAATCCAAGCTGCACGAATCGGACACGACGCACCCGACGCCGCAGTACGCGCCGTTTGACGTGCCATTGTCACACGTCTCGCCGGAGCTGCGCTCGCCGTCTCCGCAGAACGCGTCATAGCCGGAACAGGTGCGGTTGCAGTGGCCGTACGTGCCGTTCAAGGCGCCTTCATCACAGACCTCCTCCTCGCCCACGCCTACGCTCTGGCAACGGAGAGGTGCGTACGTCGGATCTCCGGGCCGCGGGTCGCGCGGGTCGGCACAGTCCGCGTCAGCCGAACAGGAGGCGCCGTAGCGATAGCCGTAGCCACCCAAACACTGCCTCCGGTCTACGCGGCCGTTGCCACAGAGCGCATTCGCGATGCAGCGCGTGGCTGGCCCGTCGATGAATCCACGGCAATCGTTGCATGTCTGTTCTTTGGTTCCTGGTCGCCCGTCAGCCGTGGTACAGCTGACCGGTAACGTCTCCCCCAATTCACACGCCTCGGCCATCCCACGGACGCCATTGCCGCACACGGCGTCCTCGCCGTAGCGGCGGTTGCGGCAGATCCCTTCGTACAGCCAGCTGCCCCCGGTCCCGCGGCACACACCGGTTGAGGTGATGGCACCGGTATCAGACACGACGTCGCAATCCGCATCCGCAAGGCACAGCGCCTCCGTGTTGTCGCAGCGGCGGACCTCGGTCATGAGCGGCGGGCTCCACCGGTCAGGGCCTGGGCCTTCGAGTTCCGTCGCAAGCTCATAGCGGGTGCCGCCGTTCACCGACCGGTACTGGTAGACGCGTGAGACGGTGGATGGCTGGGTGACATCAAGCTGCGGGCACATGTACGTTCGGTTTGTGCTGTTCCAACAGGTCGCCGGGTCATGCCCGTCCTGGGCCACGCACTGCTCACCGGCCGGACAGTCCCCGGAATCCGTGCAGATGGCGTTCGTTCGCTGGCATCGTCCGCAAGTGAGGTACCGGTTGATCGGGTCCTGCGGCAGGCTGGTCCCGACTTCACTCCCGAGCGACTGCCCCCAGCTCGGCCAACGGCTAGTGGACAGCGTCTGCAAGTAGGAACCGGCCTGGAGGCCCGGGTATTCACCGTCGCGCGTGCGCGCCGACTCAAAAGAGGATGACATCGCCTGGAAATCCGCGATGCGCTTGGTGTCGCGCTGGAGTTTGGTCTTCAAGCTCGCGCAGCGCACGTTTGAAGCGACCGCCAGACATTCCCAATCGGCCGTACACGCCTTCACCGCCCCATCCACCACGTGCAGGCCGCCGGTCGCGTTGTCGACGCAGGCATTTTGCGATTCGGACTGGAAGTTGATGTTGAACGCCATGTTCTTCACCAGCTGCTCATAGATGTCTTGCGTGACCGCGGTGGCGTCCGGGTTACGGGACAGGACGTAGATGTTGGAGTAGACCGGGCCTGACGCGGTTTCCGCATTTGCCGCCGCGACGTAGACCGTCGCCCCGTCACGGATCGCCTCATACCCGTCCACGGTGATGGGCTTCGGGTCGCCGAGGAAGCCGCGTGACGCATACCAAGCGCGTGGCGAGAGGTGGAGCGGGTTGGCTGCGATGCGAACGCCGATCCCGTCTCGGGCCAGCTCTGGTTCGGCGTAGGTGAAGAAATACTGACGCAGGATGCCGCGTGAGGCGTCTGCCGCAGGCGTCGGCACCGCCGTGATGTTCATCACGGGTAAGTCCCCGGTTGGCCCGTCCGGACCCGCATCCAAACAGTACAGGGTGGAAAAATTGAAGAACGGACCGGTCTCAAACGGCGTCCCGGCAAGGGAGGGCGACGAAGCCGCGTCACGGAACGGGGCGGTTGCCGCGGAAGGCCACGGGCGCTCACAGAGGAGAACGGTCCCGAGCGCGCTGCCGACCACGACACGGTTGGTCGTCGTTGGTACGTTCACCACGTCATTCGTGATGCGGATGCCGGCGTAGATGAGCGCATGCCCGTTTTCGTTCTGCGATTGCACGGGGGCGCTGGACGCCGTCCCGGCTCCTGCCGCTGCACCGATCGTAAGGATACGCACGTCAGAACTGCTCCAAGGCTCCCATGTCCAATCATATTCGGCGACCGAAGACAGGGGCACCACTTGCCCATCCTGCAGTGCCTGCACCGTGGCCGCATAGGTGTGTTGCTCGTCGCGCTCGGTAAACAGCCCTGGCTGCGTCTCATGGGTGTCGGCGACCTTCACCCCGTTCACGGCACAGATCGCCGTGCCGGTCCGGAAGGTCCAGCTCAACGCCCCGCCGTCCACGTCCACAGGGTCAGCCGGCGCGACCACGCCGCGCGCGCTCCGGATCCCTTGGCGTATCGCATCCGTCAAATCAGGATCGCCACGGAAGATGACACGATAGCGAGTGCTTGGTTTTAAGGCGTTTTCCAAATCTAGAGAAATCTTGGATCCGGTGCCGGACGGTTCAACCACAACCGCACCCCGGACAGCGCCCGCGCACCACGGCGCCGCATCCGCCGGCGATCCGCTAAACCAACGCGTGACCGAGTGCCAGGCGCGCGCGACCAAACCCCGCCAGCCGTTCTGCACGATGTACGGGACATCGCCCAAACGCTGCGTCCCGTCTGGACAGGCAGCGCCCACGGCCACTTCTTCTGCCACAATGAAATTGCCGGTGAAGGAACCTGACTCCATCGGGATGTTGAACGTCCCCGAAATCTGCACGTTGCGGCAGACGTCCGAGCCGCCTGGTTCTGTAACACTCGGTGGATAATGGGAGGTCAGGGTGGGACGGACGGCACAACAACCGCCGTTTGTCAGTCCGGTATTTGGGACGGTACAAGAGCTCTCTTGGGTAAAGCCGCACTGGAGTGCGTAGTTCGCTTGGCCAGAGACGCTCTCGACTTCTGCGGTCAACGTGGATTCCATGCGCCCGTCTGCGCCTGGCTCGGCGTTCCCGATGATCTCCGCCAATTGGCGGGCATCGGTCAGGCCATCGCCGACGGCAGCCGCTTCGCACTGCTCCCCCGTCCCCGTGACGCCGTCACCGCAGAATGAAGGCGTCGCGTATCCGACCGAGGACCCTTCAAGCAAGCAACGCGTGCTGCACCCGTCCTGGCCGACCGCATTCCCGTCATCACAGTCTTCCGCGGCATCCACCGTACCGTCGCCGCAACAATTCGCCGCCCCCGGCGCACACGCAGCGCTCCCCGTCTTCACGCACCGCAAAGGATCACACGAGGCGACGGGCCACGCCCCGCCCGCCGTCCGTTCACAGGATTCGCCGGGTTCCAACGTTACGTTCCCGCAGAGCGCAACGACCGGGCGCGCGCCTTCATGGCGGCAGTCTGCACTGCATCCGTCGCCGCTTGAGCGGTTCCCGTCGTCACACGTCTCCCCATCGCCAAGGTCGTTGTTCCCACAGGTGGATCCGGCCGCCGAAGCCCCGAGCGCTTGGCACCTCTCCGAACAGCCGAACTGTTCACGGACGCCACAGGCTCCGCCCGCGCCACACTCCGCGTCCGACCCGCACGCCCGCCCGACCAGTGGGCCCGTGACGCAGGACCGTCCCGGGTCACACTGCTCGCCACGGTTGACGATGCCGTCGCCACACGTCCCTGGCGGCGTGTCCGTCACGCGCGGCATGGGGTTCCAGAGGCAACTGGCCGAGCAGCTTGAACCTGGACCGTTTCGGCTGCCAAGGTCGCACTCTTCCCCGCCCTTTGAACCGGCTGGCAAGACGCGGCAGGCGTCGCCATGGATGGTCCGGCACCCGTCTTCCGCTGGCGCGCACGCCCCGGCCGCGCCACGGCAGTAGCGGCCGTCCGTCGTTTCGATCACATCATTCCCGCAGTTGGCCACGCGGCCAGCCACACCATCAGAACCGCGCCGCAAACACTGGGCGGTGCACCAAGCTGGCGTGGGGCTCGTATCCACGGTCCCGAGGCCGCTCCCATTCACAAAATCCGCGACCTCGGCATCGGACGTCGTCCATCCATACGACTGGTCGGCGATGAGCGGCTGCCCATCCGCGGAACAGCTGTCCGGAGCTGACGTCGGCACGGCCGAGAACATCTGGCGGGCGCCGATGAGCGTCTCTGTCTTTTCCGCTGGCAGCACCTGTACCCGCTCAATCGAGCAACGCGCACCCTCGCCTTCGCGCACGCGGAAGGTCCAGGCATAGCCGTCGGGATCGTTCAGCTCGGTCAGCGGCAATCCCGCATTGGAGCGGAACCCGTCCGACCCGCCACGGAGGACCACCTTATAAAACCGCCCAACTTCCAGGTATGTCTGCTGTACGCCGCCGACCACATGCGTCGGTGAGATGACCAGATACCGCAAGGCATCATCGTCCGGGCGTCCGGGCGCCGTTGAAAGGACCGGGGCTGGTGCCGTAGACAGGTCGAGTGGGGACGGCGGGTCAAAGCTGCGGCAATTTTCGTTGGTGCACCTGTATAAGAGGATGTTCGATGGGTCTTGGGCGCGGACCGGGTCCATGGCGACGTTAAAGCGCACCCAGAGCGCTGCGTTCACGCAAGCCTCGTCACAATTTGGGCCGGACGCTTCGACGCGTGGCGGCACGAGCCGGACGTACAAGCGGCCGGACCCGCGCACATCACGGCCATCCTCACGGACAGACGCGTTGACGGGCACCGGCAAATCACCGGTCTCTGCCAAGGTCGTCCCGGTCTGGCGGTCAAGGACATTCCCGCCAGGTCCGCGGTTATTCGTGATCGAAGCGCGCCCGTCTCCGGCCGTGTCCCACGTCCAGTCCATCGTGGACCCGTCGAGCTGGAGGCAGACGTCATCTGCGGCGCGTGGGTTGGAACGGTATGGGATTTCCACGCGCAGGTCATCTGCCGTGTAGGTCGCGGGGGTCACGGTGACTGAGCCGACGCGGCACGCCCCTGCGTCGCTGCGCGTCCGGAAACGGAAGCAGTAGGCGTTGCCGGAACCGCAAGCGGATCTCGCATCCATCCCCAAACCGGACACGGACGTGATGGCCGTGGTCAGGACCACCTGGTACGTCGCATCCGGCGCCCAGGTGCTGGCTGGCAATTCCGGACGGAACCGGATGTAATCCGCGTCATCATCCACGGGCAACACCTCGAGCAACCGCGCGCTGATGGTGGTCGCCTCGGTACAGGGGTCAGCGCCTGTCCCCGTACAGCGGCGGACGATAAAGCTCCCGGCGTTGACGGAAGAGGCCTCCAATTGCGTATTGAAACGGACGATCACTTCGGCATTGGTACAGACGCGGTCCCCGCCCGTGCGGCGGTCCCAGGGGCTTGGTGACGGCGGGCGTGTCGCCTCACATTCTTCGACCACTTCTGGATGGATGGGGATCTGGCCGGTGGACGTGCGCCAGGCAAAGTGCGCGGTTTGGGACGTGACGGGACAGGAGCCGCCCACGGAACAGATGCCGGAAGCACAACACGTCTCCCCGCCCCCGCAGATGGCCGGGTCCTCTTGGCAGTTACGCACGGCAAATGGGACGCCGTTCGACGTGCGTCCGCCCTGCGTCACCGTCACAAACCCGGTCTGCGCCCCGCGTGGGACCACGGATGAAATACGGCTGTCGCTCCATCCACCAGGTTCAACCGTCGCCTCGACGCGAGCCGTCCCGCTGCCGGCAAAAGACACGGAGCCGGCCGACGCCCCAAAACGTTCACCAAGCAACGCTACGGACGTATCCACGGGACCAGCCGACGGCTGGATCGCACACAACCCCGGCTTTGGGCTGCCACCAACCACCTGGAAGCTGCGCTGGTTGCTTTCTGCGCGGTCGGCCCTGACGACGCGGACCTGGTACGCACCCGGCGGGAGACCGCCACCCAATCCCCCGATCGTCCTTGGAACCTTGACCACGATGCTCGTGTCACGCCAGAACCCGCTCGAACAAGCCGCGGGGAAGCCCACATCTGCCGTGGCTTCTTCCCCCGTCACCGTGTTCCGGAACCGGACGGTCCCGACCCGGGTCCCGAAAAAGCGACCGTTCAAGGTCAGGTATTCACCCACCGGTCCCGTGGCAGGATCAAGGCTGTCTAAGACCGGGGCTTGGGTGACCGTGGGCTCTTCTAAGGTAAAAGCAACGGCATTGGAAAAAGCTCCACCGACGCGTGAACGGACCGCGTAGCGTCCGGCGGAATAGACCGGGGCGGTCATGGTGATCCGGGTTTCCCCCCAGCTCAAGAACGCGGAAATCTCACGGTCGTTCCAGAACATCCGGTCAGAGGAGGTGCCGAGGCTGACGCCGATAAACTCCAGGCGGTCGCCGGAGACGCCGCGGTCAGGACGGACCGCACACAACCCTGGACGAGCCACGTCGTTGACGAGGAAGTCATCGAGGCGAGGTCCTTGGCCGTCGTTCGTGCGGTCTGACAATCCAGAGGTGACGTTCGTGACTTCGATCGGCCCGCTCACCGCGCCATCCGGTACGGCCACAATGATCTGCCGCGCGGTCCAGGTCGGGACGCCTTCTGCCGTACAGGCGAGCGGCGCACGCGCTTCGACGCCGCCGATCGTGACGCGTCCAACGGTCGTCCCAAAGTTCACGCCCGTGATCGTGACCATGGTGCTCGGGCGACCGTCCGTCGGGGTAATCCCGCTGATGAGCGGCTGCTCGACGCATTGCCCGCCGGCACAGATGCCGCTCGCGCACTGCCCGCCCGTCGTACAGGCACCGCCCGCGCAAGCGCCGCATGACCCGCCGCAATCGGCACCCGTCTCGTCACCATCACGTGTCGCGTTAAAACAATGGTTGGGACGGACCTGCACCGTGACCGTACGCGAGCTCCCGCGGTTTGAATCGATGTCGTTTGCCTGTGCCTGGAGCGTGTGCGGGCCAAGGGCCAAACCGTCCGTATCCCACAGGAGCGACGCATCAAACACGCGGAGCGTCGTCGAACCGCCCGGCCCGTCCGAACCGATGGGGGCGGCGTCCGCCAAAAAATCAACGACGGAAATGCCGGAATCATCGCTCGCACGCGCCTGCACGGAGACGAAGTCGTCGGCCGGGATGCTCTGCCCCTCGAACGGCGAAAGGAGGTCAACCGAAGGCGGCGACGTGTCAACGAGGTTCCCGGTCGTGAAGCGCATCTCGCAGCTGGGGGCAAACCCGCCGCAGACGAGCGATTGGCCGGTCGTGGAGCGGAGCGACGTCAGCGCGCGGATGATGAACTCGGTGTCCCCTTCAAAACAGCGCCGCGCCTCGTTGGGTGGAGGGCAAGCCGCATCCGGGACAAACGTCACGCGGTCGCCGCTGACCGACAAGACGCCGGCGACCTGTGCGTTGTCCGATGCGCGGAGTACCTGGATGCTAGACGTGACATTGTTCGTCGCGACCTCGCGGGTAAACAGCAAGCGGGCTTCCACATTGCGGATCGGCACCGAACCGGACGGCGTGATCGAACGGACCTGGAACGAAGCGGCGCCCCCTCCGCCGAAACCGCCACCGCCCGGGCCTGGGCCGCCTCCGCCGCCTGCCCCACCGCCGCCACCGGTCGCATCCAACAACCGGCTGATGATGAACGTCGCGAGCGCCCACGATGACAGGATGATGATGAGCCCGATGATCGCGTTGCGCAGGTACGCCTGGGCCGTGCCCACCTTTTTCTCGTCCCCGCCGGCGGTCATCCAGAGGAAACCGGCGTAGAGCACGAGCGCCAGCATGATGATGGCGAGCAAGCTTAAGGAGATGTTGATGATGCGCGCGGCGATCACGCGCGGATCCTGGGTCGAGAGGCCGACTTCCTGGTTCACGGCGTTGATCCCAGGATCAACCGGCGCCTGCGCTAAAGCAGGGTGTGCGACGAAAAGACCCGCCGCGAGCAAGAGCGGAGACCAAAGGGCGAGGAGCCGTGGACGGAGTCGGATCATGGCGTCGGGAAGGAACAAGCCTCGGTTGATGGGCGGCCATCGCAGCAGTACGGCGTGCCGCGGCAACTGTCACTGGACGAGGGATTGAAGCAGTTTTGGTACACGTTCTGCACATCAGACAGGATGAACGGGTCGTATTCCGGGATGTCCGTGCTTGAGGCGGCGGGCAAATAGAGGCGATGGTCAATGCGCGTCCGCGTCCGTGCCGCGACGTCGCCTGACGCAGCGACCGGGCGGCCATCCGCCGTCAGGAGCTCTGTCCGCGCCGTCCACCAAAAGGTGTCTTGCAGCGCCGGTGGTTCGTTGGACCGCAGCAGGACAGAGTCGGAATTCACGGTGGAGGCCTGGAGGATCGAGTCAAACGTGGCGTTCGGGACATGGTCTACGGACAGGTTGCTGGACCGTGCCCGATCCCCGGCCACGGGATCTGTGTCCGTGATGCGCGGCGCGGCGAGGTTTGGTTCGCTCTGCGTCCCAAAGCTCCACACATAATCGTCCGGGCCCGCGCCTTGCGCCGCCCCGTCACCGTTGCCGTCCAACGAATTGCCCACCATGTCAACGATGCCGCCATAGCCGGAGCTGGTCAGCTCTGCGAGCGGCGGCGTGGTGGACAGGGTCGCGGCCTTGGCGAGCACGGTCACCGTCGAGTCAGACGGGAGGCAGAACACGCTCCGGCCGCACGAGTTGGTCCCGCAGGAGGCGTCTGTCACGAATTCGACGGTGCGGTATTGGTTGGAGATGGTAAAGGCGCCGTTCGGCCGGATGGCAGGAGCCCCTGGGACCGCGATCGGCACGGCGGACAGTTCGATATTGCTGAACCCGGCACCCGTCCAACGGCCGGAGGCGCTCGTCGGGTCAATCGCTTCATTAAAATGGACTTGGACGACGATGTTTGGCGCATAGAGCCCTCCCCCCATCGGGACGACCGAGACGATGCGCGGCGGTGTCGTATCCGTCACGGTCGAAACCTCAAACTGCCAACGGTACCCGCTGGAGAAGGCCCCGCCAAACGCCGCGCTCCCGTCTTCCAAGAGCACGCCGCTCCGCCCACCGACCAGCTCCACCGTGTAGTCCGTATCCTGTGTCGGGCTCCCCAAGAGCTCGACCGGACGAATGACGAACGTGCGGTGGTCCTCCGTAAAATGGACGCGTGCCTGGGCGGAGGTCAGCGCACTGCCGCTCAACCCGGACGGGTAGATGCGCACGACGGCCGCGTTCAACGCGTTCGCCGTCGAAGAAACGGTCGGATCATACCCTTCGATCATGGATGCTAACCGGATGGGCTCTTTGAAGGTGATGCTGATTGCCGTGTTGCGTGGAACGCCCGTCGCGTCGCGGCCCGGGACATGGTACTCAATGATCCCGCCGCCAAGGGAGCCGGCTGCACTTGGGAACCCGATCCCAGCCCCGGGACCGCCCCCACCGCCACCCGCGCCGCCAAACAAGCCGCCACCGCCAAGCTGGGCCAAAATAAAATTCACGATGGCAAACGAGCTTGCAATGATGATGAGGCCGATGATCGCGTTCCGGATCCATGCTTGGGCCGTCGCGACCTTTTTGACGTCACCGCCCGCAGTCATCCAGAGGTACCCGGCGTAGAGCAGCGCCCCCAACAGCACGATCCCGACAAAGCCGAGCGCCACGTTGATGATCCGGCCGATGAGCGTGATCAGGTCCGTTGAGGCGACGCCGGCGGAAGCGGCCACTTCTTCAACATTTTGGGTCGCTTCCTGGAGCTGGGCAAAGGCTGGAGCCGGAAGCACGGCGGCGAACAGGGCAAAAACACAAACAACCACCGACACACGTCGGATCATGGACATGATCCGACGGACGATGGTTGCTTGCGGGGAACCTGTCTCAAGCATGGGAAAGAAGGTTCTGGGAAAAGGTGTTTATCCGGGTGAAGCGAGCAGGCGTTGGACGATCTCACGCACGGCGTTGCCGTCTGCGCGGCCGGCGACCGCCTTCATGGCGGCGCCCATGGCCTTGCCGACGTCCGTCGCGCCAGAGGAACCGAGCGACTCTTTGACGATCCGCTCCAGCTCTTCGGGCGGAAGGGCGGGAGGGAGGTAGCGGGCAACCAGGTCAATCTCCTTTTGTTGCCGCTCGACCAGGTCTTGGCGTCCCGCGCCGGAAAAGTCACCGAGCGCGTCCTGGTACTGCTTGATCATGGTCTTGAGCACGGTCGCGATCTCCGCGTCCGAGAGCTCATGCATGAGTTCAATCTGCTTGTTCTTGAGCGCGGTCCGGACCAGCCGGAGCGCCGAGAGGGCAAGCTCGTCTTTTGAGCGCATCGCGTCCTTGAAATCCTGCTCGATCTGTTCTTGGGTAGTCATGGACGTGAGCCTAGGAATGATAGCACGCCGGGCGCACTTTGTGATGCACCGAACAAGGGTTAGCGGAACGACCGCTTCTTCTTTTTCGGGTCTTCCTTCAGCTGGCCGGTCTTTGCTTTGTAGTCGTACTCAGAACGCATCTGCTCGCGGCGCAAGGCGCTGTCGCGGCGCTGGTTCTTGTTCTTGCCGCTGTCATGGAAGCGGCGGCGCTTGGATTCGATCAGCTTGCCGCTCTGTTGGAAGCGACGCTGAAAACGACGCAACATGGCGTCGAAGGTCTCTCCCTTTTTCCGTTTGACTTCAATCATGAGGCTGCCTCCTTTCTGTCGTAGAAGAGTACGGATAGGTGACCCTACCGTCTGGAGCTGATCTTAGCGGGGTTTCTGGCCTACGTCAACCCTCCCTGCGCCACCTCACTCCGCCCCTGCATCTTCTTTTTGATCTCGTGGACCACTTTTTTGACGTCGACGATCTCTTGGGTGCCGGCGTCCATGTCGCGGATGATGGCGGTGCCGTCCAAAATCTCCTTTTGGCCGATGATCACGGCCCACGTCGCCTTGCGGCGGTTGGCGATTTCCATCTGCGCTTTTAAGCTGGATTTGGCAAAGGCTTCGGCGACCGGGATGCCGGCGTGGCGGAACTCCTCGAACAACGCGACGGCGCGCTTGCGGCCGCTCTCGCTGATCTGCGCCAAAAAGACGTCGACCGGGGACTGGCTTGCTGGGACGATCTCACCACCTTGTTCACGTTCCTTATCCTTGAGGCGTGAGGCGATACGGTCGAGGCCGAGCGAAAGGCCGACGGCTGGCGTGGGGCGGCCGCCCAACATCTCGACCAGGCCGTCATACCGACCGCCACCGCCCAAGGATGTCTGTGCCAGCTCCTGGGTATCGCCTTGTGCGTAGTATTCGAAAACGGTCTTCGTGTAATAGTCGAGGCCGCGGACGAGGTACGGGTCCAGCTCATACGGCACGCCGACTTCGTCGAGGTATTCGAGCACGCGCGTAAAGTGGGCCTTGGACTCATCATCCAACCAATCCACGATCTGCGGAGCTTCTGCCTTCAATTCTTCGATGGCCGGATCTTTGGAGTCCAGGATACGCAACGGGTTTTTGAGCAGGCGGCGCTTGTCGTCCTCGGACAGCTTGTTGCGCTTGGAACGGAAGTAGCTCACGAGCGCGTTCTTGTAGTTGGTGCGTGATTCTGGGGTGCCGATGGAGTTGACGCGGATGGTGGACTCAAGGCCGAGCTCCTTCATGAACGCCCAACCGATGATGGCGACGCTCGCGTCAATCA
>CAZFRH010000009.1:0-35983 GCA_964521235.1 uncultured Gammaproteobacteria bacterium
TTATCAACGACCTGTCTGACACCTGGGCCATCAAACAAAAGTGGCAGGTGGTGCCCGTCTCCAAGCTCGACGCCCGCAAGATGGAGCGCGTCTGGCTCGCCGGCTCAAGTTGCGACAGTGATGACAAGTACACGGCCGGCGGGAGCTATGTACCGTTGCCGAAAAAAGAAGAGGACGAAGACTTGTTCGTCGCCGTGCTCGACACGGGCGCTTACCAAGATTCGCTTGCCAGCCACCACTGCCTGCTTTCCAGTCCTGCGAAACTCATCATCCAAAATGGGGACGTAAAGGTCGCGCGTAAGCGTGAGACGCCGGAGGAGGTGGGGAAGCTGTTTGGGTGGTAAAGTGATCTTGTGTTCCTTCTGTCATTCCGACCGACGAGTCCGCGAGGAGCGGAGGAATCCCTTCGAAGAGATCCCTCGGCTTCGCTGCTGCTTCGCTCGGGATGACAGAATGAGTCTATGAAAAATATTTTTAAGCATCTCATCTCTTTCCTTCCCTGGGCCCTGCCTTTGTACCTGGTCCGGTTTCGGATTGGGCCGTTACCCACGACGCTGCTTGAGCTTGTTTTGGTGGTGTTGTTTGTGTCTTTCACGGTTGCGTACGGACAGAAGGGGTGGCGCGAAGGCTGGAAAAATCTTGGGGCTTGGCAGTGGCTCGTCATTGCTTGGCTCGTTACGACGTTTGCCGCTATCTGGTGGGCCGCTGATCCGGTCGCAGGACTCGGGTTGTGGCGCGCCTATATTTTGGAACCGCTGCTCGTCTTTACGATCCTCGCGACGGTGAAAGACATTGCGATCATCAAGCGGTTGCAGACGAACCTGTGTCTCGTCGTGATCTTTTTGGCCGGCTGGGCGGTCGTACAGTTTGTGACCGGGTGGGGGATCCCGCATCCGTGGAACGTAGCGATCGGTGCCGGCCGTCGTGCCACCTGGCCGTTTCCGTATCCGAATGCGCTGGCGTTGTTTGTCGTCCCTATTGCGGCTTGGGCGTTCTCCCGCGTTTCCCCTCCTTACGAAGGAGGGGCCAGGGGAAGTGTCTCCCGTTGGTTGCTTGTTCTCACTTGGTGTTCTGCCTTGATTGCGACCCTCCTCGCCAAAAGCGACGGCGGCTTGATCGCCTTGCTCGCTGCCGCTTGGCTCGTGCTCATTGTCACCAAGCGGACACGGATCGTGACGTTGATTGTCACGACCTGTCTCGCTGTTTTCGTCCTGTCCGTTCCTGCGATCCGTACACCGATTATCAAACAAGTCACCTTCCAAGAATGGTCGGGACAGGTGCGGCTGTTCATCTGGCGTGAGACGTGGCAGATGTTGAAGTCGCGTCCGATCCTGGGCGCTGGTTTTGGCGGCTACCAAGAAGCGTTCAAGCCGTTCCACAAAGCCACAGCGATTGAGATTTTTCAGTATCCGCATCAGATCGTGTTTAACCTGTGGAGTGAGACGGGGTTGCTTGGATTGTTCGTGTTTGGATGGATCGTGGGGCTGTGGGTTTGGAAGGGGAGGAAAGATGTGAGGATGCTCGCTCCACTCCTCGCGATTTTGGTCCACGGGTTGGTTGATGTGCCGTATTTTAAGAATGATCTAGCGATCGTGTTTTGGATGTTGGTGTGGATGACGACAGTGTATGAAACCAAAAGTTGATTCTTCGGGTTACGTCCACGAGAACCCGTGGTACAAGGTCCGCCACGACCGGCTGACCTGGCCCAACGGAAAAGTTGGCCAGTACTTTGTGGCCGAGTTTCCAGGGGCGGCCTGCATCATCTGTATCCGGGATGGGTGCCTGCTTACGGTGGAACAGTACCGTTATCCGATTGATCGAATGAGCGTTGAAATTCCTATGGGCGGGTTAAGGCCGGATGAGGCCCCGCTTGCCGCGGCGCAACGCGAGTTACGTGAAGAGACCGGATACGAAGCCGTAACCTGGGAGTCGCTAGGCCAGCACGACTCGATGAACGGTGCGATTCAAATGAAAGTTCATACCTTTGTGGCAGAAGGGCTTTCCGAGTGCGCGCAGGATCTGGACGAGTCTGAACATGGGTTACGTGTGCACTGGATCCTGCTTGACGAGTGGCGGGCGATGATCCGACGTGGGGACGTTACGGATGGGGACACGTTGGCGGCGTGGATGGTGTATACGGCGAAGTACCTTGCTTGACCCAAAGCCTAGTGAGCGCTAGGATTCGATCGCGTTTTTGAGTTTCGTTTCGTGTTGATTTGGTCCCCTTGCGAAGCAAAGCGCAGGCGTCGCGCAGACCCAAGCGAGTCCAGCCTGCAGGCGGACGAGTGGGTGGTCAGCGCGACAAGCCGAGCAGGAGAGGTGGCAGAGTGGTCGAATGCGCCGGACTCGAAATCCGGTGTAGCCCAAAAGGTTACCGTGAGTTCGAATCTCACCCTCTCCGCCATAAAAGAACGACCTACGAAGGGTCGTTCTTTTTGTGTCCCTTGCCTCATACCTAGGGGGGAGGTATACTCGTTTCCATATGGACAACGAAAAGCGAAAGATTTTGACGGCGGCGCGGAAGGCGCAGTCGCATTTGGCTAAGGTGGTTGAGATGTTGGAGCGCGACCAGTATTGTATTGACGTGTTGCAGCAGTCGCTCGCCGTGCAAGGGCTGTGGAAAGCGACCATCCGCCACATCTTTGCCAACCACATGAAGACCTGTTTCCAGGATGCCTTGAAACGGGGGAAGAAGAGCGACCAAGACCGCGTCATCGCGGAGGTCATCCGCGTCATGGAACTCGCTGAACGCTAATCCTATGTCCCGCACCCACATTTGGTCCGTTTCTGGCATGCGCTGCGCCTCGTGCGAGCGCCTGATTGAGGATGAACTCAAAAAGATCCCGGGCGTCGTCGAAACCGAAGTGAGCTTGTCCAAGAAAAAGGCGGGTATCCGGTTGGCGGAAGGGGCGGCAGATCCAGATCTTATCCTGGTTAATCGCGGGCTTGAGACACATGGTTACAAGCTGCATGAGCCGTCTGCCGCACCGTCATGTGAGGTGACGCCTTCGTCACACCGTGCCTCCATCTGGCGCGTTGCTTTGGCGTTTTGTTTTGTCCTTCTGTTTGCCGCTTTGGCCCTCGACCCGTTGCGTCGCTTGGTGCCGGAAGCGGCGGTTGGGGCGTCGCTCGTCGCGGCCATTGGTCTGGGTGTAATCGCCTCCGTCTCAACCTGCCTCGCATCAACTGGAGCGTTCCTCTTGAGCATGTCCACGCGCTTTTCTGGGACAAAGGCACTAGTCGGCATCCATGCGGGACGAGTCGTCACGTTTGTCGTGGGCGGTGCCCTGCTTGGACTGATCGGCGGCTCTTTGCCAAGCTCGACGCCGTTGTATGGCGTGATGGGTCTTGTGCTCGGGACGATGTTCCTTTTGTTTGGGCTCCAGCTCTTTGGGTGGTTGCCTGCGCGCCTGAACGCGCTCATCCGGTTGCCGCGGTTTTTTGACCGCTTTGCGACGTCGACCGCAGGGAAGGGTTCCGCTCCGTGGATTGTCGGGGCGGTCACGTTTATTTTGCCCTGTGGCTTTACCCAAACCGCCCAAGCCATTGCCTTGGCCAGCGGTTCGCCGGTGCAGGGCGCATTCTTTATGGGAGCTTTTGCTTTAGGGACGTTGCCTGTCTTGGCTGGGCTCTCTGCTGCAGGGTCTTTTGCCGTCCTGCGTGGCAAGTTTTTTCAAGCGGTAGCGGGTGCAGCGCTCGTCCTCATGGCGTTTGGCCAGCTAGATGGGGGATTGGGGCTGTTCGGTTCACCATTTACGTTCGGCGGCTTAGCCGGGGATGTGTGGAGCAACGTACGCACCGCTGTTGCGCCGGACGTGTTGGCCCAAGAGCAGCTCGTGCGCATGACCGTGCAGTACGGGGCGTTTTCGCCGAACCGTTTTGTCATCAAAAAAGGGGTGCCGGTGCGGTGGGAGGTCCAGGGCGTGGATATTTCCGGCTGCGCCTCAACTCTTGTCGCGCCGCGCCTCGGGATCAACCAAACGTTGGTCAAAGGGTTGAATGTCTTCCGTTTTACGCCAAAAGAAGCGGGCTCCATCCCGTTTAGCTGTTCGATGGGGATGATCCGCGGGACGTTTAGCGTGGTGGAATAATTGTTATGCATACAACTCTCTCGCTTGGTGGAATGCACTGCGCCTCTTGCGTCACGACGATTGAGAAGGCGTTGAAAAAAGTGCCGGGCGTGCACCACGCGGCGGTGAATTTTGCCTTGAACCGCGCCACGGTCGAGCACGAGCCAAGCGCAACATCACACGCCATGGTCAGTGCGGTGACAGATGCGGGCTATACCGCTTCCGTCGGTGACCGGCCGGCGGCCCATGCGGAACATGCATCGCACGGGGGAGCGGAGCAGGGACATCAACACACGAACATGGACGTTTCCCTTGCGCGCGTGATCGCGTCCGCCGTGTTGTCAGCGCCGCTGCTTGTCATGATGTTCGTGGGTGAGGTGATGGGGGCGTGGCTTGTGGTGGTCGCACTTCTTGCTTGGGTCGTCGTCGTTGTTCTCGGCTACCCCTTTCATCTTGGGACGTGGAAAGCGCTCCGCCAATTTCGCGCGACCATGGATACGCTCGTGACCGTCGGGACGTTGTCTGCCCTTGTGTGGAGCACGTTCGCCCTGTTTACGGACGGTCCCATGTATTTTGAGAGCGCGGCCATCATCATCGTGTTCCTGTTGCTCGGGAAGTGGATGGAAGGGCGGCAGCGGATGCGTGCGGGCGCCGCAATCCAGGCGTTGCTCTCAGCCAAGCCGACCATCGCCCATCGGCAAACAGCGGACGGCAAGACGGAGGACGTGTCCCCGGACGTGCTTGCCCCTGGAGATATCTGTTTCGTGAAACCGGGTGAGCGTATCCCACAAGACGGGACGGTCGTGACTGGAAAGACCATGGTGGATGAGTCGATGTTAAGCGGCGAGCCTGTGCCCGTCGCAAAAGAGGTTGGGGGGTCGGTGTTTGGGGGGACGATCAACCAGACTGGATCGTTCACGGTGCGCGTGACGGCCGCCAGCGGCACGTCTGTTTTAGACGGGATCGTGAAAGCTGTAGACCACGCGCTCATGGCCAAGGCACCGGTCGAACGGTTCGTGGACCGTGTGTCATCCGTCTTTGTCCCCACGGTGATCGTGGTGGCGATTGGGACGTTTTTTGTCTGGTCGCTCGACGCGACGGGTTCCGGGCTACGGTTTACGGACGTCGGCGAAGCCCTTCGCCATGCCGTTGCTGTCCTCATCATCGCGTGCCCGTGTGCCTTGGGGCTTGCGACGCCGGCCGCGGTCATGGTTGGGACGGGGGCTGGCGCAAAGCGTGGCATTTTAGTGAAAGACGGGGCGGCGCTTGAGGCGGCACACAAGGTCCAGACCGTGTTGTTTGATAAGACGGGGACCCTGACCCAGGGGTTTCCGGCGGTGACAGACGTCCTCCCGGGGGATGGCACCACGCGTGAAGAGCTGTTGGGCGTTGCGGCTGGGCTCGAAGCGGCGTCAGAGCATGTGCTCGCGACCGCTGTCATGCGCGCCGCGACGGATGCCGGAGTCATGATCCGTTCCGTGCGCCACGTCGAAGGAGTGCCTGGCCGAGGCGTGCGTGGGGAGTTGAGCGGGGAGCGTGCGCTGTTGGGATCAGAAAAGTTATTAGAAGAGGAAGGCGTCCCGATTCCATCAGAGACAAGAACGGCGTTGCCGGTTTTGCGCCGTTCGGCGAAGACGGTCATGCTTGTGGCGTTAGGCGGGCGTGTGTTGGGCGTCCTCGCGGTAACGGATCGTATCCGGAATGAGGCCGGTCACGCCATCACGCTCGCGCACTCGCTCGGCCTCAAGACCGCGCTCGTGACCGGCGACCACGCGGCAACGGCAGAGGCAGTGGCAGGGGAGCTTGGGATCGAACGCGTGCTGTCTGACGTCATGCCGGTCCATAAGGCAGATGAGGTGAAGCGGCTGCAGGCAGAAGGGGAGCGCGTCGCGTTTGTCGGTGATGGCTTTAATGATGCACCGGCTTTGGCGCAGGCGGATTTGGGGGTCGCACTCGGCACAGGGACGGATGTCGCGCAGGCAGCCGGCAAGATCGTGGTCATGGGCGGCTCGCCGGTCAAAGCGGTGGAAGCGATCCAGCTCGCGCGCCTCACCTTTGCTGCCATCCGGCAGAATTTGTTTTGGGCTTTTATCTATAACGTCGTCGGGATCCCCTTGGCCGCCTTCGGCCTAGTCCAACCCGCGCTCGCCGGCGCCTTCATGGCTTTTTCCAGCGTGAGCGTGCTCGCAAACAGTTTGCGGATTGCGAGGAAGATGGGACGTTGACGGAAAGGGAAAAGTGTGGTTGGCTACGAGAGGTTCATCGAAGGAGGACGGAATCATGCAAGACAAAGTGTTGGATGCCATCGAGTCTGCTCTCGGTCAGTCGCCCCAGCCGGATCCGGATGGCGCAAAGTTCCACAAGCGAGATGCCGAGGGAAGCCTCGTCGAGGTGCGTCCAGAGCACCGCGTCGATCCGCACGCCCAGACCGAGGCGGTGAGCCCTGCCGTGCCGCAGAAGCGTCCGAAGACGCTGCGCGAGCGGCTGGAGGATCTCGTGAAGGACAAGACATTAATCCGCCTTGTGACGAAAAGCGGGGGTCGCTTCAATGGCGTCCTGACCGAGGTGACGGATGAAGTTATCGTGATCGAGTGTCATTTCGTGAGTGGTTCCGAAAAGGTCACGCCCTGCACGATCGTCACGGACCGGATCGAAAGCTACGAAAGTTTCAACCGAGATACGTGATCTTTTCGTCGCCGTCCCTACAAGCCCCGAACCTCGTTCGGGGCTTCGCATTTGACGGCGAAAGGCGCGCCCTGTAATTTCCTAGCCACAAGCTAGGTATTTATGAATTCGTTGTTACGCGTGTCTGGCCGGAACCATTTGGGGTTGATCCTGATGGCGGAGCTTGCTACCCGTCATGGGAGCGATGTTTGGCTTTCCCTGTCTGAATTGGCGGGGAAGATGAAGATGTCTGAAGGGTATTTGGAAGAGGTGGCGCGCTCGCTGAAAGAGGCTGGGTTGATCGAAGGGCGCAAAGGGCCGGGTGGCGGGTATCGCCTGCTGGTCAAACCGAGCGAGGTTTCGATTGAGTCTGTTCTGGTCGCCATCGAAGGGCCACTTGCCATGGTGGACTGCCAGGCGAGTGATAAGGGCTGTCCGGTTGAGGCGAATTGTTCGAGCAAATCACTCTGGGATTTTTTGCACAAAGATGTCGTCAAAACCTTGCGCCAGACGACGCTGGCTGATGTCGTATGAACCGAACGATTTATCTTGACCACGCTGCCACGACCCCGACCGACCCTCGTGTCGTGGAAGCGATGCTGCCGTTTTTTTCTGAACACGCAGGCAACCCATCGTCATTCCATTCTGTGGGCATGGATGCGAAGCGTGCGGTTGATGGCGCGCGCGAAACCATCGCCAAACTGTTGAACGCCCACGCTGACGAGATCTTATTTACGGCCGGCGGTACTGAATCAGACAATTTGGCAGTGATCGGTGTGCCGCGTGGTGCGAAACTCCCACCAGAAACCAAGCCGCATGTCATCACGTCTTCGATTGAGCACCATGCGGTGCTGGAGCCGTTGATCCACTTCCAGAGAAAGGGGGAGATCGAACTCACGGTCGTGTCGGTTGACCAGACGGGCCAAGTTTCGGTCAAAGACGTGATGGAAGCGGTGAAGCCGAACACGGTGCTTATCTCGATCATGACGGCCAACAACGAGATCGGCACGATCCAGCCGATCGCAGATATCGGACGGGAGGTGTTGAAGTACCGTAAAGAACACGCCACGGCCTACCCCTTCTTGCATACGGATGCCTGCCAAGCAGCAGGTGCATTGGACTTGAACGTCGAAAAGACTCATGTGGATTTGCTCACCATGAACGGTTCCAAAATCTACGGCCCAAAAGGCGTCGGCCTCTTGTTTGTGCGCCGTGGGGTGAAGGTGGCGCCGCTCATCATCGGGGGAGGGCAGGAAAAGAACATTCGGTCTGGTACGGAAAATGTGCCTGGAATTGTGGGTTTGGCGAAGGCGTTTGAACTGGTGTCTGCTGAACGTGATGCAGAGAATGCGCGCCTGACGGTCTTGCGTGACCGTTTGGCGGAAGGGTTGTTGCGCATACCCAAGTCCCGTTTGAATGGCCATCCGACAGAGCGCCTGCCGAACAGCGTCAATGTTTCGTTTCTTGATATCGAAGGCGAAGCGGCGATTTTGTATCTCGATGCGGAAGGGATCATGACGTCGACGGGTTCAGCGTGTGCTTCGACTTCGCTTGATCCATCTCACGTCATTTTGGCTACGGGTTTGTCGTATGAAGCGGCGCATGGTTCTATCCGCTATACGCTTGGCCACGCCACCACAGAGGCGGACGTGGATCGGGTGATCGAAGTCATGCCGGGGATCGTCGAACGCCTGCGCAAGATCAGTCCGGTCAACCTTGATATGAAGTATTTTGTCGATAAACAACCAGCCCTCTAATCTCCTATGGAACCCATCACCAAAGCAACCGAAGAAGCCCGCAAAGGCGACGTGGTCGCGCCGACCAAAGAGAAAGGTTGGTTTTACACGGACACGGTCAAAGAACATTTCTTTTCGCCAAAGAATTTTTTGGACGATGAAGCCGGAATTCCTGACGCTTATCTCGGCATGGTTGGGAGCCCGGCGTGCGGTGATGCGATGAAAGTCTGGCTCAAGATTGAAAAAGAGGCAGACGGCACGGAGCGCATCAAAGATTTTAAATGGAAGACGTTTGGCTGCGCTTCAGCCATCGCTTCAACATCGATGTTATCCGTCATGTGCATGGAGGGGGACGGGTTGAGGGTCGAGGAGGCGCTGAAGCTACGCCCGCAGGACATTATGGGCCGCTTGGGCGGGTTGCCGGCACGCAAAGTTCATTGCTCCGTCTTGGGTGACAAGGCGTTGCGTGCGGCGGTAAATGACTACTTCCGCAAGTCTGGGCAAAACGAGCGGATCACGGTCGAGCAGGGGAGGATCATTGATTCTGTGCTCAAAATTACGGACCACGACATCGAAGAAGCGGTGCTGGATGGGGCGGATACGCTCGAGAAAGTGCAGGCGAAAACCAAGGTCGGGACGGGTGATCCGGCTTGCTTGCCCGAGGTCGAGCAGCTCATCCGGTTTTACAAAGAAAAGTATTTCGGCGCATAATCCCTTAGCTATGGATGTCCGCGAAAAGCTGGAGACAACCCTGCAGGGCCTCAAACCCGTGCTCGACGCCGCCGGGCGGAGGATTACCGTCCGTTCTTTGGACGGACAGCTCTGCGTTGTTGAATTGGGCGGCTTTTGTGGGGGATGTGCCTGTTCGGGGACCTATAAAGAAGGGATCGAGGAGTTGGTCCAGGGGGTAGCCCCGGACATGAAGGTTGAATTCGTCGAGGTCGACGCCTAAGTATGGAAGAACAAAAACCGCTGATCATTTCAAAAGTCGAGGTTGACCGCGATATTTGTATCGGGGCTGCGCCGTGCGTGACGGTTGCGCCTGGCGTCTTTCAGTTGGATGAAGAAAACAAGGCGTATATCGTAGACCAAAATGGTGCTGACGCGGAGACGATTTTGCTCGCGGCGCAGGCGTGTCCGGTGCAAGCCATCAAGATTTTTGATCAGGATGGGAAGCAGGTGTATCCGGAGCTCTAAAAAATGAAGACACCCCGTGCGAGGACGGGGTGTCGAGAAGTGACTGGCGGTTGAAGAAGGGGTCAGTCCGGGAGGCGGTCGAGACCGGTCTTGATCTCTTCGATGGGGATGGGGCGGACGGCCCCGGCGTGTGCGCGGAGCGTGTGAAGGAGGTTCTGGGCACGAAGGCCCATAGCACCTTTCATTCCTCCCAGGTTGACCATGGCCTCGGCGAGCGAGTCTCCGCCGATGAGCAGCTCACCCAGATTCTTGATCATCTGGTCGAGCTCCCTCTGCTTGGTGCCTTGCTCCGCGAGCTTGGTCTTGAGCCGACGATTCTCGTCGTCCGTCGCCTTCTGCCGCGTCTCCGTGGCACCGACGCGGAGGGCGAGCTCGTCGGTCTTGGTCTCGAGGTCGGCGAGCCGGCGCTTGAGCTCGGCATTTTCCGCCTCGAGGACCATCTGTTTGACAATGAGCTCCTCGTTTTTCTCGACGAGCGCCTCGGCGTGGATTTTGGTTTCCACGACCCTCTCCACGAGTTCCTGGGCGGACATGATGTGCGTGTCGCACGTTTGCCCGAGACAGGCGTCGAAGAACGCCCGTTGCTCGCTGCTCAAGTGGGGGAGCATGGTTCGATCCACGACGTAGACCGTGACCATGTCGAGCGCTGTATAGGTGAAGCTCGACTTCGGCGGACTTCCTTCCTTGAGCGTTTCTCCCCCGATGACGTCTTTCGGGTAGAGCTCCGGCATCTTTACCGGGATGCGGTCGACGCTCTGCCCGGTGACCCGCACGACACCATCCTGGATGATGTAGAGCGGGAGCTCTGCGCCGGCCTGGACCAGCACCTCCTGTGCCGAGAAGGTTCTGGTCGGAAACAGGTTCCGCCCAGGCTTGGCCGTGATGCCGGTTTGCGCCGGGTCGATGATGAAGCGAGGAACGGTCTTGTCGTGCCGTTCTGCCGCCGCATGTTCACCTGACCCTATACGCAACGTGTTCCTCCGTTGCCGAGGCTCGTTTTCGTCCATCGCCGCTCCTTTCAGTACTGGAAGATGTGGAAGGAACACGCTAACCTACCCCTATCTTACCCTTTTGTCAAGATTCTGTGACATCCCATTTCCTCGTTTTTGGTACCCATCCGGACCTCTCCTTGGCTGAAGCCAGGGCTGTTTTGGGTGATGGGGTATCTGCATCCGTGAGTCCTACGGCCAGGTTTGAAGGGTCGTGGGACGGGGAGATGGTCCAAGATCGTTTGGCTGGGGTGATCAAATTAGGGGATGTCTTGTGGGAAGGGCAGGCCAAAGAAGCTTCGGCGTCGAAGCTGGCGCAGCTCATGCTGGAGCGCCCACGGGGTGAGCGGATTGAGTTTGGTTGTACCGTCTACGGGGCAGGCAAGACGGACCGACGCTTTGGAAGATTGGGGATGGAGACGAAAGGGTTGTTGAAAGAGCAGCACACCGGGCCCGTCCGTCTCGTAACGGGTGAGCATGGCGGCCTGACTCCTGCGGCGGTCGCAAAAGCGAAACTCACGACCAAGGGTTTTGATTTTGTTGTCGTGGTCCAAGGCGAACGCGCGTGGATCGGGATGACGACGCACGTGCAAAACGCTGACGCGTGGAGCTTGCGTGACTATGGCCGTCCGTTCCGTGATGCGAAGACGGGGATGTTGCCGCCAAAACTTGCACGTCTCATGGTGAACATGGCGGTAGGCAATGCTTGTCCGTCCGAAAAGGAAACGGTTGGGTTGCTTGATCCGTTTTGTGGGGGCGGGACGGTCTTGATGGAAGCCGCGTTGTTGTGTCCGCACTCCTTTATCGCTGGTTCTGACCTTGAAGCGGAGCAAGTCGCGGGAAGCGAGAAGAATCTTGGTTGGCTGACGGAACAAAAAATCGTTTCACCTGACGCGAATGTGCAACTCATGCAAAGTGCTGCGGAAAAACTTGACCAGGAGCTTGAGCCGGGGAGTGTGTTGCATATCGTGACCGAAGGATTTTTAGGTGAGCCGGTCCACGGTCGTGAACCTGGATCAGCGCTTGAGCAGCGCCGTGCAGAGGTAGAGAAGATTTGGAAATTGGCTTTGCCGGTTTTGGCGAAGATCCAAAAAACAGGTGGACGTTTGATCATGGTGTGGCCGGAGTGGGTGGGGGCAAAAGACCTGTTGCGCGTAGACCTGACGAAAGACGTTTTAAAACTTGGCTACCGCTCGCTCTTTTCTCCGCTTGGGTACGCGCGTCCCGACCAAAGGGTGAAGCGCTGGATCGTGGGATTTGAACGCCTTTAGGGTTGACAAGGGCAGCTTTTCATTGTAATAGTCGCCATATGGGTCCTGTATCAGGACTTGCTCTTTTCACTTCAGTTTTCTAGGGAGAGGCCAACCAAAAGGAGGGAACGATGGCTACGTTCCTGGCAACGGTGTGCGGTTTGTTCGTGTTCTTGCTGTCTGTGGTCGTGGCTCCTGCGTCGGCGCAGACTCGGAGCGATCCGGGGGAGCCCATCCGCCTCGAGCGGTCGGCGCCGGACGGAAGTGCCCGGTACCGTGCTGGCGTCAACACCGGTTACTACCGGATGCTCACCTTTGTGAACCGAGACCGCCCCGCGGACGCACCGCTGGACGAGGCCGCGTTCGATGCCGCCAACCAGTGCGGCGTGATCTACGTCTGCTGGCGCGCAGGACGCATCCAACGGATCGACCGTAACGGTAGCTGTCCCGTGTTGAACGGGACGAGCCGAACCGTCGATTACGAGACGTTCTGCGAGAACGGCCAACGTGAGCGATGGCTCGTGAATGGCAGGGCGTATTTTTCGTCGGTGATGACGGTCAGTGTCCCTGAGGCCCCGACGCCACCATCTGCAAGCGAAGCGCCGTCCGTCCCGCCTCCACCTGCTCCGCAGGAGGAAGGGCTTGTGGAGCCCGAGGATCCGGCGCAGCCGCCGACGCCATCCGAGCAAGAGGAGGAGCAGGTCGAAGAACCGACGGCACCTGCTCCAACTCCAGCCCCGCCAGCGCCACCGACGGTCAGGTCGTCTGACCTGCGCCAAGAAGAGGCCACGGTTCGGACGGGCTTGTTCATCCTCGCCCTCATCCTGGTCGCCATCGGCGGGCCGCTTGTCACGGTGTTCGTGATGCGGAGCCGCTACGCCGACCAGTGCAAGCTGGCAGAGAAGTACGAGGCCTTGGCCGAAGTCTGGTCCCCGTATGGAAGGGGCGAATTCGAGGCAGGGCAGCTCCAGGCTGCGTTGACCGAAGCGCAGCAACACCGCGTCTACGCGGCGAGCTGGGAGCCTCTCTTTCCGGGCCTGCCTTTTGTCGCGGAATCCTTCACGAAGGTCATCACCCGTGAGGAAGCGGCGACGGAACGCGGGAAGGCGCTTCAAGAGGCGGCGAGCTCCTATCTCGCAGAGCGCGACAAAGATCCCGAGCCTACCGTCGTTGAGTTTCGGCCGAACCCGGAAGACGGGATCCGTGCCGACTACGCGGAGCGGGTGACCGCACTCGAGAAGGAAGTGCGCGACGGGCGCAACTTCATGGACCACATCAAGGCCATGCTGGAGGATCTCGTCCCGGAATTGGAGAAGTCCATACGTGAGACGCGAAAAATGGAGCATCCGGACGATCCGGACGGCGTCCAGAGCCGACCCTCGCTCCCGGAGCGTGAAACGTTCTGCGAGCGCAAGCTCCGCCGCCTCATCGCCATCCAGGGCGTCCTCGCCATGGCCTTGAATCAAACCGTACATGCGTGTGGGAGCCTCGCGGTTGCGCGCGGCCTCGGGTACGTCTCGCTCGATAGCGCACGCGCCGATCGGCGTCCCTGGTTCGGGCTGTTGCTCGCTCAACTCCTCCTCGGCATGCAGGGGCGCATCTTGCGCCTGCAGAACGACATCAAAGCGCTGAACGCGCACAAGACGCTCCCGCCACCACCCGCCCCCACCAGGGGAGGATCTTCCATCCCGAAGACGCTCACGCCGCCCAGCCTCGGCGGCAACGGTCAAACGCCGCCGCCCGTGCCGTATGATGCCGGGATGGGGGCTGACCCCTTCCCGCTCCCTCGTCCCCCGAAGATCGACTGATCCGGGGAGCCTCTCCCTCTAGACCTCTCCCCCCTGCCCGTCCGGATAGCCACCGGACGGGCGTTCTTTTATAGTAAGAGTTGACAGTAACGGATGGATATGGTGGTTTGTAGTGTTCCTTGGCTCTTCGACAACTTGCCTTAGCCAAAAAACATCCAAAGGAGGATGTCATGGGTTCCGTCATCAGGTTCGTGTTCGTGATGGTACTCGCCTTCGGGTCGGTGCCGGCCGCCGCCTTGGCGCAGCACCTTTCCTTTACCGGGGAAGGTGACGACGCGTTCATGCGCGTTCCCGTCCGGCGCGGTATGGACATGCCCACGCTCGTGCGCATGGCCAACCGTTTCGCCGCCCGACCGGGCGTCACCATCACGGAAGACGACGTGGTGGCGATGAATCCCGGCAAGATCAGCTATACGTGCTACCGCGGGCGTGGGATCAGAAACCACCCCAGCAGCCGTGATCCGGCGCGTCACTACCTGCGCTGCCCGGAACGGCTGCGTCGTCGATGGATCGTGACGCCCGAGCCCGGTCGACGTGCTCTCGTCTACGTCCTTCCGCTCCAACCCGTTCCCCGACGGGAAGACGTGCAGATTTCGTCTGCGCCGATTCCCGCGCCTACGCCTCCCAACCAGCAAGCACCACACGCGGATCCAACCGCCGACGCGTTGACGGAGGTCCAACCAGACCTCACCCCAGCACAGCGCGAAGCGATCCTCGTAGCCGTTGATGCGGCCATCGTACGTGCCGAAGCGCGCTTCGAAACCCAACGCCGGGCATTCGCCCGCGGGATGGTCACCCAGCTCGAGCTGGCAGAGTATCGTCAGGAGCAAGCGGCGTTCCGCAGCGTCCTCGTTTGCCTCGTGTTGGCAGCCGTCTTCACCATCCTCTGGGCCCTTTGGTCAGCCTACCGAGACCGCACAGCGCGTGCGTCTACCTTCACGGCTGCGCCTGCCTTTGCCGGCAATGCCGCGTCGCTCACGACCCACCCAGGTGGACAGGATCTCATGCAGGAGGCCGTCCAACGCGCCGTCATCCCTGTCGCGTCGGCACTGGAATCTGCGCTTGCGCGGGTCCGGAATCTCGAAGCGGACCGCAATCGTCTTGCGGCGCAGCTCGAGCAGGAGCGGTCACGGAAGGAATCGGTTCCCGTGGTTCCGCCACCTCCGTCCGCCGCATCTCGCGTAGGCGATTGGCGACCCGCGGGTGGGCAGGAGCGGAATCCAACGGGAACCGCCCTCACCGAAAAGCTGGCGAAGCTCCAGCAGGCGGACGTCGACCTCGAGGCGAAGCGGAAGCATCTCTGGATCGTCGAGAACGACCTTCCACAAGATGTGGAACGCCATCGGGAGAAGGCTGCCAAGCTCGCGCTCGAGATCCAGTCGCTGGAGGAAGGGCGCGCGTCCCTCGTCCTGGCCATCAATACCTTGACGGCCAACATGTACGGATGCGTGTTCCCGCACCTCACTCACTCCAACAAGGAGCGGTGGGCGGGCATCAACCGGCAGGCGGTCAAAGCACTGCGCCAAGAGTTCGCTGCTGGCCTCGGCCGCGTGTCAGAGATCGAAGTCGCGTTGAGCAATGCGCAGTCCGCCGAGAAGGTCGCCATCGACGAGGCGGCACGGCAAACCAAGCTCCGCGAAGAAGAAGTCGCGCGGCTGAACGCGTTGCTGGCTGAGTTGCGCGCTGAGAGCCAGCGCACAGCGGAAGCGCTCGCGAACAGCGAGGAGTCCGGACAGGACCAGGATCGCCAGATCGTCGACCTCTCGAGCCAGCTCGTCGGGCTCACGGGACGCGTCGCTGACCTGGAGGCCGAACTCGCCCAGGTTGCCCGCGCACGGGATCTCCTGCAGAGGGAGAAGGAGAACTTGATCGCCATGCTCGATGAGCAGGCAAACGGCCACGGCCAGAACCCGAACGGCGTGAATACGCGTAAGATCACCCAGCCGTTTGCCCCCATCCAACGGCCAGCGGCGCAAGCCAACCCTTCGGGCTCACCCCCCACCCCTCCGCCCAAGCGGCGCCGTCGCAAGACCGATCCACCCCCTTCTGGCTGAGCCTCGCCTCAGCCTGCCGACTCACCAAGAGCCCTTCCTCATCATCGTCTAGCTAGCGGTGTCGGGAGGGCTCTTTTCCATATCAAATCTTGACGTTTTCCGCGTCTTTCGCTAGGCTCTACCCACTTTTGAATTCTTGATTGCCATTGTCCGTTTTCGTCCAGCAGAGCTGGCGAAAGCTCCGAATAGGAGCCTGTGGCCCATTGTATGTCTGACACCGTCTCCATGCGGTACGAGCTGCTCTATATCATCCCGACCACCTTTACCGATGAGGAAGCCGGGACGATCGAAACCCGCCTGAATGGCCTGTTGGCCAAGCTGGGCGCGAACGTCGAAGCGACGCGTCGCCTGGGCAAGCTCCGTTTTGCGTATCCCATCAACAAGCAGCGCCACGGCTACTATGTCCTCGTGACGTTTGCCGCGCCTGCTGCCGCTTTGGCAAAGATTGAAGAAAACCTGCGCATCCAAACGGATGTGTTGCGCCACATCACCGTCAAGCTCGAGGAGGAGGGCGAGCAGAAGTTTGACCTCATCCAATTTACCGAGGTGAACGTGGAAACCAAGGATGAGCGCGCACGCCGCCGTTCGTCTGAAGCCAAGGAAGGGTCTTCTGAAGAAAAGAAGGAAGAGCTGAAGAGCGCGGTCGCCGCCATCGAAGGGACGGAAAAAAAGGAAGAGGCTACGGTCCCACAGGTGACGTCCGAAGAGCTGGAGAAGAAGATCGAGTCGGCCTTGAGCGGTGACGCGCAGGCCGTGTAAGATCAAACCCTATGGACCTGAACCGCGCCCAGATCATCGGAAACGTCACGCGTGACCCGGAGCTGCGTACGACGGCCACCGGCCAAAACGTCTGCACCTTTGGCATCGCCACCAACATGCAGTGGAACGATGCGCAAGGCCAAAAGCAGCAACGCACCGAGTTCCACAACATCGTCGCTTGGGGGAAGCTTGCGGAGATCTGCAACCAGTACCTGACCAAAGGCCGCAAGACGTTTGTCGAAGGCCGTCTGCAGACCCGTGAGTGGGAGGCCCAGGACGGCGCCAAGCGCAACCGGACGGAGATCGTGGCCGAGAACATGATCATCCTCGACCGGCCACCGCAGGGAGGGGCGCCACGCGTCGGCAGCCCGTCATCCGAACCGACGGTCGAACCGATTGCCCCAGCAGCTTCTGCCCCACCGCCAGCCATGGACAAGGGGATGGGGGAGCAAGAGATCCGCGTTGAAGACATCCCATTCTAAGAAGACGTAGCTCATAACATCTAACACCATTACCGCACGCCATCCGCTTGAACTGATCCGGTCGTGCACCAACCCTATGCCCAAGAAACTTGTCCGCCAGTGCCACTTTTGCCAGGTCAACGCCCAAGACGTGAATTATAAAGACACCAACACGCTGCGCCGCTACTTGTCGTCCTTCGGCAAGATCGTTCCGCGCAAGCGCTCCGGTGTGTGTGGTTGGCACCAGCGCAAGCTGGCCCTCGCCATCAAACGCGCCCGCTTCATGGCCTTGCTGCCATACGTGGTGCGCTAATTGCTTCGGCTGTCATTCTGAACGAAGTCTGACGCAGTGAAGAATCTCACTCGGAACCCGATCGGAACTGAGTGAGATTCTTCGTTTCACTCAGAATGACACTCTTTATGAATCCTGATTTCATCCGTGTCCGCTCCTCCGTCATCAAAGCTGTGCGGCAGTTTTTTGATGAGCAGGGTTTTTTAGAATTGCACACGCCGCGGCTCATCGGCCTGCCAGGGCAAGAGCCCTACTTGGAACCAATGTGGACGGACGTCCATGAGCAGGATGGAAAGGCGCATGCCGCAGCGCTCATCACGTCACCCGAGTACGCCATGAAGAAAGCGTTGGGTGCTGGGTTCGATAAGATCTACGACCTTGGCCCTTGCTTTCGCGACGGTGAACCATGGGATGGGACGCATGACGTTGAGTTCATGATGATCGAGTGGTATCGGCGTGATGCTGGGCTTGAGGAGCTGATGCGGGATACGGAGTCGCTTGTCCGTTCTGTCATTCTGAACGGAGTGAAGAATCTCACTCCGCGGAATGAGATCCTTCGCGTCGTTCAGGATGACACGCCATTTCGGAGGATCACCGTCGCTGAAGCGATGAAGCAGTATGCGAATGTTGAGCTTGATCCGCTCTTGGGTGACCGTGGGGCGATGGCCGCGGTCTGTCGCGAACACGGCCAATCTGTCACCGACGCTGACACCTGGGACGACCTGTTCTTTAAGATTTTTTTGAGCGAGGTAGAGCGAAAGCTTGGATGGAATGATGACCGGACAGCCTGGCAACCAACCTTTCTGTACAAGTACCCAGCTTCGATGGCCGCTCTTGCCCGCAAAGATGCGACCGATCCGCGCTATGCTTCACGCGTCGAGTTTTATATCGGTGATTTGGAACTGGCGAACGGGTTTGCTGAATTGAGTGACGCGACCGAACAGCGCCAGCGCTTTGAAGAAGAACGGGCTTTGCGCCAAAGCCTCGGAAAAAAGACCTGGCCGATCGACGAGCGGTTTTTGGAAGCGCTGCCCAAGATGGGTGAGGCCGCTGGGATCGCCTTTGGGGTGGACCGTTTGGCGATGTTGATCGCGGGGACGGATTCGATCAGCGAGCTCATGCCGATTCCGGTCCGTGAACGGTTCGAGGGTTGACGCTTTTTCCTCCTTCGCGCACACTTGCGCCAACTATGGCTTCTACTTCTGACATCAAAAAGGGCGTCGTGATCCAAGACCCGCAGGGGCTCTGGGTCGTGAACGAGTTCCAGCACATCAACCCGGGCAAGGGCGCGGCCTTCGTGCGCACCCGCATCAAGAACCTCCAAACCGGCAAGACGCTGGAAGCGACCTACAAGACTTCTGAAACGATCACGCTCGTCGAAGTCGAGCACCGCCGCATGCAGTACCTGTACCACGATGCGACCGGCTACACGTTTATGGACCAGGCCAGCTATGAGCAGGTCACCATGAATGACGAGGACGTGGGGGAGCAGGGCAAGTACCTGCGCGATGGGATGGAGGTCAACGTCACGACGTATGAGGGACGCCCGTTATCCGTCGAGCTGCCGCGCAAGATGACGTTTAAGGTCATTGAGTCCATGGATGCGGTCGCTGGCAATACGGCAAGCGGCGGCAACATGACGAAGGAGATCACGCTTGAAGGTGGCGTCAAAGTCCGTGCCCCGCTTTTCATCAAAGAAGGGGAAAACGTGATCGTGAATACGGAGACAGGGGAGTACGTGGAGCGCGCCTAAAATTGGATAACAAAAAACACGGGTCCTGTCACCGGATCACCTCGCTGTGCTCACTTCGTTGCACGCAGCAAGGGCTCCGATCCGGTGCCACCCGTGTTTTTTGTTTTCTGTTTTTATTAGTACGTGCTGACGTTCACGTTTGCGGTCCGGACGGAGTTCCCGTTCCGATCCGTGATGGTGGCGTAGACGGTCGTTGAGAGGTTGCTTGAGCCGATCACGAACGGGATGCTGCACGAGTAGGCCCCGGAACAGGAGCCGATCGGGTCGCTGTAGCGGGAGTCGTAGATGCGGATGGTGAGGTCTTGGACCGGTGCGCCCGGGTTTGTGATGCTGGCCGTGACGTAGATGGTCGAATTCACGCGTGCCGCCGGAGCGATGTAGAGGTCGGTCAGGCCCGAGAGCGTACCGCCCGTGTTCCCGCCGTTGTATTGGCCGACCGTTACGTAGGACGAGTAGGCGCGTGACAAGGTGGTGTAGCCGTCCGTCGCGTCAGCGTAGAAGCGGAAGGTCTGGTTGTTCTGGCCGCTGGTCGGGTAGCTGTAGCTGCAGGAGGTTGTGCCACTGCAGGTGCGCATGAGGGCGCCACTCCGCTCGTCATAGATGCGGATCGTCCAATACTGGCCCCCGTAGGAATATTGGTTCACGTTGGCCGTGAAGGTCACCATGTCGCCGGCCTGGACGCTTGTCCGGTCGACCGACAAGGAGAGGGAACCGTTCTGTGAAGATGAGCTCGTGTCGAGGTAGACGTACGGGGAGTAGACGCGGGACAGGCTCGTGTACTGGTTGCTCACGTCCGCGTAGATGCGGAAGGAGGTGCCATAGGCGCCGGTCGCGGTCATGGTGTAGGTGCAGGTCGAGGCACCGTTGCATGTGCGGAGCAGAGTGCCGTTCCGCTCGTCGTACAGGCGGATGGTCAGGTTTTGGACGGCGGTGTTGTAGGAGGTGACGGTGGCCGTAAAGCCGAGGGTCTCGTTTTGGCGGACCGTCGTCCGGTCAGCGGTCACGTTCACAAAGCCTTGGAAGTTTGAGCCGGAGGAGTAGTCAATGTAGATGTATGGCGAGTAAGCGCGCGACAGGGAGCCGGCGTACCCGTCGGAGACGTCCACGTAATAGCGTTTGCTGGTGCCGTAGGAGGCGTACGGGAACACGGTCACGGAACAGCTCCACGTGCCGGTACAGGTGCGCTGGAGGGATCCGGTCTGTTCATCGTAGATGCGGATGACGGTGTTGGTGATGGACGTCGACAGGGAGGAGACGGTCGCGGTCAGCGTCACGGATTCGTTGGTGCGGACGTTCGTGTTGCTTGCCGTCAATTGGACGGAGCCGGACAACGTGCCGGTGCCACCATACGGATATCCGGAGAAACTCCCGTCACGCATCGAGTCAGACGGGTTGTAGACGGTGTTGTATTCGTTGCTCACGTTGTAGTCCCACGCGTTCCAGATCGGGGTGCCGACGACATAGTTGTTGAAAAACGTGTCCGGTACGTCATGCACCTTGTAGCGCCAGTCTGCGCCGTAGAGTTGGGAAGCGAGGTATTCCCCAGTCACCCAACGCAAGATGCCGTTGCGTGCCACGGCGTAGACTTTGGGATCGGTCGTGATTTTGACCAGCTTCGCGCCTGGGCGGTACGTCACGTTGCCGCTCAAGGGGATGGAGCTCATTTCTGAATCAGAAATGTTGTTGACGTTACTGAAGTCAGGGTACCAAGAGTAGTACGTGTTCACGTTCGGGAAGACGTAACGCTTGCCATTGGACGCGTACCAGTACAGCGTCGAGCCACTCCCTTTGATCACCGTGTTGTAGGTGGCGGCGTGGACAGGGAGGGCGGACAAGGGGGCGAACAAGGTCGCGAGACCGAGGCTGACGGCCAAGAACCGGCGGAGGATGGGGGAGTTCATATACTCAAAGTAAAGCATTTTTTCGCCTTTCCGTCAATCCTTGAACCATTCCTTTTTTTGGCTTAGGCTAGAAGAGCTTTTTTCATGCCGGGGTGGCGAAATGGCAGACGCACCAGCCTTAGGAGCTGGCGGAGCAATCCATGTGGGTTCGAGTCCCACCCCCGGCACCACGTAAAAATCCCCGCGACAGCAGGGATTTTTACGTGCCCCGTGATGCGCTTGCGCATTTTACGGGGCTCCCTTTGTTGTGCTGTCACGGGGATTCACGTGGCGCGGCCAGGAAGCGGATAACCAAACGCTGTCATGAGCACACGCTCGGAAAATTATTCGACCCGTTTGACGACCACGGTCATGTCGTCCGGTTTGGCACGCGGATGGTCTTCGAGGGAAAATTGGTCGGCTTTTGATACGAGCGCTTCAGCGAGCCCTTGGGGATCGTGGGCAAAGCGTATGGCGAGCGTTTCCATGTCTTGGTCGAGGAGGTTGTCATGGATGCCGTCGGTCATCATGATGATGAGGTCGCCTTTTTCCAGTTCCCTGGTCAGGATATCAGGGTGGAAGTCCCGATGCTCTTGTTTGAGGTAACGGGCGATACCGAGGTATTGGGTGACGATCCTGCGCAATTCCTCGACTGTCTGTTCTTGGTCTGGGGAGGCGGCGAGGAGTTCATGTATCCGCGCGAGGTCTGGGTGTTTGTGGAGCGCTTCAGCCACCTGTGCCGCCGTGATCGTCGTTGTCACGTCTTGGTCATCGGGGATGACGTGCGCATCAAGAAGGATTTGCACGTAGCTTTGGTCGTTTGTCAGCCGGATGAGTTTTCCCGCGCGATACAAGTAAGCTCGGCTGTCGCCGCTGTTGCCGAGCGTTAAAAATCGTTTTCCTTCTTTATCTTTCCAGATTTTTCCGACGATACCCGTCGTCCCCATGGGATTTAAGGCCGATTCTTTCGTGACCGGGGTCCGATCTGCTGCCTCCGCTATCTTTTGGTCCAGATGGAGGAGGGCGTCGCGGATGGCAAGCTCAACCTCGTGCCGTTCAAAGGATGTTTCCTCGGTACGGCTCCCAAAAATGCGGTGGAGGCGTTCAAGCGCCGGCTTGCGCGTCTCCGGTGCCTCCGCAAGAGCCTTGTCTAGGTTTGCGATGGAGAGTTCTGTCTTTGCGACGCGGGAGGCGATTTCGCCCAGGCCGCCGCTTCCGCCGACTCCATCAAAGACGCCAAAGACGCCTTGCGCCTCTTCCGCATACGAAGCGTCTTCATTGACCTTTGGCCGAAAGAACGAGCTCTTCGTGGCGCTGCCCAAGGACGGCATCTGTTCCTGTTCCCGTTTCACCACCGGAATTTCCAGCGTCGGATGCTCATCCGGTCCGTCTTGTGGTGGTCGTTCGGAGGACATATGAGGGATATGATGCCTTGCGCTCATCCCGCCGGCAAACGTTGACGCTTCTTTCTGGCGGGGGGTAGCCTGGGCGCGTCAGTCGGACTTTTGATCAAGGAGGCACGCATGGCAAAAGAGGAGAGTGGTATCGAACGTGCCGCGCGCCTCATTGGGCGGGCGGGGCGCATCTATGTCTTAACGAGCGATGGGTTGAGCCAGGACAGTGGGCTCGCGCCGCTCATGGACGAGACAAAGCTTTGGCAAGGCCACAAGCCAAGCTGGCTCGCGCGCCGTGCCACGTTTGAGAAACATCCAGACCTCGTTTGGGGCTGGTACTGCCATCGGCGGCAGGTCGTTGCCCGCCACAGGCCGTCCGCCGTCCACCATGCGTTGGCAGAGTGGGAGGCGCTGTATGGGAGGCTCGTCCTCGTGACGGATAGCGTGGATGGGCTCCATCGTGAAGCGGGACAGGAGGGGCTCAACGAAATTCTTGGGTCGATCTGGCACAACAAGTGCACGGCCTGCCGTACCGTCCGCGTGAGCAGGACGCAGGTGTACGAAGGGTTGCCGCACTCGCCCTGCTGCCGAAAACTCGAACGGCCGGGAGTCCTCTGGGTTGATGATGAGGAACGCAGAATGCGTTCGTTTTTTTCAGGCCCCACATCGCGGAGGATGGAGGAGCTGGGCATCTTCATTGGGGCTGACGTGGTCACGCAGGTCGAGCTTCGTTGTTACTTTGCTTGGCAGTGGACCATCGAGATCCACGAAGATGCCCAAGCCGTGAAGGACGCGCTCTTTTTGCGGGGCCCCCCACGGGCCATCGTGCCCCAGCTCTTCCGGATGGCGGCCGCGTTCAAGCGTTAGCCCCAAGGGTTGACAAACGCCCCAAAATGGGGTAAAGGAGATGTGAGGCTGATGACGCAAAGGAGCGAACATGGCCACGGACATTTTTTCGCGATGGGACAGCGTCTCCTTCGCCGCGATCCGCGAGGTGCGCATCACCGTGAATCCGGCCTTTGGCTGCTGGGTGCTCACGCTCCAGGTCGAGCGCAGTATCACGCCGCACTGGCTGGATGGGCTATCCGTCCAGCTCCTTTCAGAGGAGAATGGCGTAGCCTACCCATGCACGCCTGAATGGTGCGACCGCACCGGTTCCCTGATCACGGCCTATCTCTGGCCGGTACCCGGCCAACCCGTCCTTCAGTTTCAGGGAGGCCAGAGCACACGCTTCACGCCCTTTTCCGAGGTGTGGATCAGGAGCCGCACCGGCTCCAGGCATACCTATGCGAATATCGCTAGCCGACGAGGGTTCTTGCGCCGCAAAACCTGATGGACATCGGCAACCGTTCCACCTACTGTCTGCCCCCACGTCACTCGCGTGGGGGCTTCATGTTATTTAGGCGGTACGATCGTATCTGATGACCATGCCAGTCCGGTCGTCGTTTTTTGCCCGCTTGCGTTTACTCCTCTCATCATCTCCCAACGCCTCTTGTCCACCTGACTTATTTTGGAGGGTACGGATGGAGGCCATGCGCTCCAGCTCTTCCGCTGCCGCTTGAGGGTCTTCCGCATGTCGTGTGAGTACTTCTTCGATTTCAGAATCGAGAAGGACATCGGTGATGCCGTCCGTTGCAAGGAGGTAGATATCGTTGTTCTCCATGGTGTCGGTCGTCACGCGCGGCTTCAGTTTCGTCTCTAGCTGCTTTTTCATGAAGCTGCCAAGGCCAACCCCCTGCGTCACCATCGCACGGATGTCTCCGAGCCTGATGTAGGGTTCGGACGAGCGGAGGTATTTTGTACGGAGTGGTCGGAGCTCCTTCCGCGTTTCTGCGAGGCTGAAGACACTTTCCTTTGGAACGAGCCGATCAACATCCTGGTCGTCTAGGATAGGTACACCGTCCTTGTCCTTGATGCCTTCTTCGATCAGGATCTGCACGTGCGAGTCGTCGGTGGTAAGTTGCTTGAGTTTTTTATTGCGCAGTCGGTAGACGCGGCTATCGCCGACCTGACCTATCGTGAGGCGATCCTTTCCGTCAGGGCCGCGCCACTGTTTGACCAGCGAGACCGTAGAGCCGATGCTTTCGAGGATGGATCGCAAAACCCCGGGTGCCCTTTCGTCCGCCTCATCGTAGGGGCCGAAGCTTTCTTCATATGCCTCCAGGGCTTTTTCTCGGACGGACGGATCCTTTTCGCAGAATTCTTCCACCTTACGGTTCATTCGTAGGATCATTTCCGTCATGGCTTCCTGCACAGCATTACGGTTTTGGATCTCTTCACGTCCGGCAGTAAAGACGTTTTCGATGAGCTCGGCCTTGCGGAGTTCGTCCGGTAAAGTGGCCTCGGCGACACTTTCGTCTATGGCCTGCGTCGTGAGCTGTTCCGCCGTGATGCTACTCGCTACATCGCCCGCTGGTACGCCGCCCATGCCGTCATTCACCGAGAACAACCCTTTCTTTGGAGAGGCGAAGAAGCTGTCTTCGTTTCGGTCGGGATGGTCAAAGGCTGCTTCGGACGTCATACCGACCCGGAGGCGCGTCGTCGCCTCTTTTGATTCGATCGTCCTAAAGGAGAGTCGGTTGATGGTTTCTCGCGCGACCGGTCCTGGCTTTCGTTGTCCCAAAGCTTCTTTTGGTTTGGGTTTTTGACCTTTTCGTTTTGCGTCTTCTGGAATCGGGGGTGGGATTGCTCGCAGTGTCTCGGGGTTCATATGACGCACAGTATGACATGCGTTCATCGACCCGTCATTTGTGGTAGGTCTTTCCGTGGAGGACCGTCTCGGCGCGATAGAGTTGCTCCAAGAGGACGATGCGCGCGAGGAGGTGGGGGAGTGTTTGTTTGCCAAAGGAGAGGGTAGCGTCTGCCCGTGCGAGAACGCTCTGGTCCAGGCCCCAGGAGCCTCCGATCAAAAAGACAAGCGGGCGGCCGCCTTCGGTCCACGCTTCGTATTTTTTGGCGAAGGTTTGCACGTCCAGGTTGAGCCCGTGTTCATCCAGGGCGATGACCGTCGAACCCTTGGGGAGGTTTTTGAGCAGGGCTACGGCTTCGGTCTCGCGGGTTTTTGCTGGGTCGGGTTTGGCGGACTTCCCATGCCCTTCGGGCAGCTCAACTACCTCGACCCGGGCAAAAGGGGAGAGGCGGGTCAGGTAACTGTGGATAGCCTGTGTATGCCACGGTTCTTGGGCTTTTCCGACGGTTCTAAGCTGGATGGTCCGCATAGTTTTTGGCTAAAGGATACGACTTGACAGGGGTTAGACTCTTCTATAATGTATCGGCACTAATTTGACCATCTCCCCCACGAAGTTTAGGTGCGATACGGGGAGCACTGGGAATGTCTCATGAGCAAACGTCTCACTGCGGGCCTGGTCCCGCCCAACGGCTAAGCCTGACACTTCCAGTGGAGAAGTGAGCTTGGCCGGCGGCCAAGCTCTTTTCGTAAAAACGGTGAGGTGAGCGGAGACAGTGCCTCGAGCGAGACCCTGTCCCCGTCCGTCTCTGAAACGGCACACGGCGGGAATCGTCCTTCGACAACAGAAGAAAGCGTAGAACATATCGACAAGTTCTACGTGCAAGGCATACAACACACAATTGCAATAAGAGAAAAGTTGCATCTGAGCGGCCTCCGTTTCCGATCGAAAGATCGGAGATCGGATGGCCATAGCACGTAAGGGCGTACGGTGGATGGCTTGGCAGCGAGGAGCCGATGAAGGACGCGGTAGCCGGCGAAACGCTTCGGGGAGGTGGCAAACAACCTTTGATCCGGAGATGTCCGAATGGGGAAACCCCGTCGAGTAAAACTCGATGACCCATATCTGAATACATAGGATATGCGGAGGGAACCTGGGGAAGTGAAACATCTCAGTACCCAGAGGAAAAGAGACAGAACAACGCTGACCCAACAACCGACGACCGACGGGAGTAATCCCGTAGGGAGTTGGTTGTTGTGTCAGCAGCATTCCCTGAGTAGCGGCGAGCGAAACGGGAGCAGCCCAAACCTATATCATTAACTGCCGCACCGAGTTGGACGCAAGTTTGACCGCGGGCGGTGGGGCGAGCGTGGGCTTTCGTGATATGGGGGTTGCGGGACGGGGCACGCGCTTCCCACAAAGCGCAAGGAGACAGCGATGCTTGTAGTCGAATCCGCTGGAAAGCGGAACCAAAGACGGTGATAGTCCGGTAGGCAAAACAACGCATCCGATCCTGTCCTAGATCCAAAGTACTACGAGACTCGAGAAATCTCGTAGGAAGCAGCCACGACGATGTGGCAAGGCTAAATACTCCTCCTGACCGATAGTGAACAAGTACAGTGATGGAAAGCTGAAAAGCAGCCCGGGAGGGCGATGAAATAGTATCTGAAACCGTACGCTTACAAGGAGTTGGAGCGGGCGCAAGTCCGTTACAGCGTTCCTATTGAAGAATGAGCCGACGAGTGTGATCTGCGTCGCTTGGTTAAGTCCCTGCGGGGACGAAGCCACAGTGAAAGCGAGCCTGAACAGGGCGTTATTGGTGGCGCAGACACGACCCGAAACCCGGCGAGCTAGCCATGAGCAGGATGAAGGGCGTCGAAAGACGTCTGGAGGTCCGAACCCACGAGCCGTGCAACACTCGGGGATGACTTGTGGCTAGGGGTGAAATTCCAATCGAGCTGGGTGATAGCTGGTTCTCCCTGAAATAGGTTTTGGCCTAGCGCTGATGTATAGCCTGGTGGAGGTAGAGCACTGAATGGGGATTGGGGCGCAAGCCTACAATCTCCAACCAAACTCCGAATGCCACCAGGTGTTCCCAGCAGTCAGTCCTAGGGGGCTAAGCTCCTACGGACAAAAGGGAAACAGCCCTAGATCGCAGACTAAGGTCCCTAAATACTTCCTCAGTGTGAAAGGTGGTCAGGTGACTTATACAACCAGGAGGTTGGCTTAGAAGCAGCCATCCTTTAAAGAAAGCGTAACAGCTCACTGGTCAAGTTGCCGAGCGCCGAAAACTTATCGGGGCTTAAGCATACTACCGAAATCGCGGAATATGATGTTCTTCGGAACATATATTGGTAAGGGAGCATTCTGATCTGCGCTGAAGCGGAAGACGTGAGTCACCGTGGAGCGATCAGAAGTGAGAATGTCGGCATAAGTAGCATAAAGAAAGGTGAGAATCCTTTCCACCGTAAACCCAAGGTTTCCAGGGCAACGCGAATCGTCCCTGGGTTAGTCGGTCCTAAGGCGAGGCCGAAAGGCGTAGCCGATGGAGAGCAGGTTCATATTCCTGCACTCCCGTATTTTTCCGATGGAGGGACACATCCTTCAACTGATCGAGTCTCCTGGAATGAGGCTTCGGGCACTAAGGGGCGACCTATAGGTAAATCCGTAGGTCATAAGCCTCGTGGTGAGCGTGAGTCCGGCGAAAGCCGGGCAAGGGTTGGGACTGGGGTGTCGAGAAAATCTTCTAGGGCTAAGGATACGGGAACCGTACCGCAAACCGACACAGGTGGATGGGCATACGTGTGCTCAGGTGTACGAGAGAACCCATGTTTAGGAACTCGGCAATACAGCGGCCGTAACTTCGGGATAAGGCCTCCCCGTCGCAAGACGGGGCGCAGCGAAAGACGCTTTCCGACTGTTTACCAAAAACACAGCTTCCTGCAAAACCGCAAGGTGAAGTATAGGAAGTGATGCCTGGCCAGTGTCAGAACGTTAAGGGGAGGGGTCATTCCTTCGGGAGGCAGCCCTGAGCCGAAGCGCTGATGAACGCCGGCGATAACTATAATCGTCCTAAGGTAGCGAAATTCCTTGTCGGGTGAGTTCCGACCCGCACGAATGGCATAACGAGAGAGCGACTGTCTCAACATGGGACTCGGCGAAATTGCAAGTGGGGTGAAGATGCCCTGTATGCGCAGTCAGACGAAAAGACCCCGTGAAGCTTTACTATAAGTTGCTATTGGATAACGGCTTGGCATGTTCAGAGTAGGTGGGAGCCTTCGGGCACCGATGAGACACCACCCTTGCCCTGTCGTTGTTCTCATCACGACCCGTGAAACCGGGTTGTGAAACAGTAGCTGCTGGGTAGTTTAACTGGGGCGGTTGCCTCCTAAATGGTAACGGAGGCGTTCACAAAGGTCAGCTAGGCGCGGATGGAAATCGCGCTGATCCTGCAATGGGATAAGCTGGCTTCACTGCAAGACCAACAAGTCGAGCAGCTACGAAAGTAGGACATAGTGATCCGACCGTACGATATCGGACGGCGGAAGCTCAACGGATAAAAGCTACTCCGGGGATAACAGGCTGATCTGGTCCGAGCGTCCACAGCGACGACCAGGTTTGGCACCTCGATGTCGGCCCATCGCATCCTGGGGCTGGAGAAGGTCCCAAGGGTTAGGCTGTTCGCCTATTAAAGCGGTACGCGAGCTGGGTTCAGAACGTCGTGAGACAGTTCGGTCTCCTGTCTACTGCGCGCGCGGAAAGTTGAGAGGGCTGTTCCTTAGTACGAGAGGACCGGGAACAACGAACCTCTAGTGTACCGGCTGTCCCACCAGGGGCACCGCCGGGTAGCTACGTTCGGCACGGATAAACGCTGAAAGCATCTAAGCGTGAAGCCGTCCTCAAGATGAGCTTTCATTTAGGACCCTTCGAGACGAGGAGGTTGATAGGTGGTAGGTGTACAGGCCGCGAGGCCTTGAGCCGAGCCATACTAATTGTCCAATGCTATAGCCATCCGATCCCGCCATCTGGCGGGCGGATGTCTCAGATGCAACAACACGCAAATGTGTATACAGATTGCCTTGCACGTAGAACCGGTTGATTTTTTCAGCCTGTTTTGTCCTTTCCGCTTCAGTGTTCTCGGTGCGTAGCTGGTGGAGTCACACCCGTTCCCATCCCGAACACGGCAGTTAAGCCCACCAAGGCCGATGGTACTTGGACCCAACCCGGTCCTGGGAGAGTAGGATCGTGCCGGGAACACTGAAGCGGAACGGCAAACGAAAAATACCCCGAAAGGGGTGTTTTGCGTTTCTTTGACAGTCGGCTTTTGCTTGCGTAAGGTCTGGCCACCGGAGGTGTACCTTGGATCTGCCCAGCATCCGTGAGTTGTTGCCGGACGTGTTCGCGACCGGCCTGACGTCGCTCTGGCCAGAGCATCCGCAGTTTGCGAAGCTCGAGGTCCCGAGCAACCTGCTCTGCATCGCCCTCCAGCCGCTGGAGGAGGACCTCTTCGCCTCTTGGTATCCTGTGGAGGAGGAAGGGGACGAGAGGGCCTCCCATCGGCAGTTCGATGCCTGGCGTGAAACGTACGGGACGCCGCGAGACTTGTGGCGTTATCTCCTGCACGACAAGAGGTGGCCTTCGGACCAGGAATTGCCCGAGGACAAGAGCCTCATGGCATACATGATCCACACGCCTCCCTCGAAGGAGCAGCGTGAGCCCAACCACGACGTGCGCAACTTGGGGAGCGCCTACTACTTCGGCGGGTGGCAACGCCATCTCGATCCCACGACCAGGCTGCGCGGCCCGCTCTGGTTCGGGAAGGACGTGAAGGCCAGGTCCTCCGTCAAAGTGATCGGGCCGTGCATCATCGGTGACAGGGTGCTCCTCGACAGCTCTACGATGTGTACGCGCTCCATCATCGGCCACGGCTCGGTGCTGCAGAGCGGCGTCCGGGTACACAACGCCATCATCGGATCGAACGTGCGCATCTGTTCTGGAGCGAGACTCCAGGAGGAGGCGTTGATCCCTGGGTCGGTGACCGTGAAGGATTATCGGCCTGGTGCCGAAGGAAGGCTCCATGAGCCATCCCGGATCACGGGCCCGGTGATCGGAGACGGCTGCATCATCGGTGCCAACACCGTGCTCTCGCCTTGGACCATCCTGTTGCCCGGCTGCATCGTACGCCACGGCCAGGTCATCGGGCCTGGGATCTATACGCCGGAATCCCTTCGTTCTTCCAACTAACGTCTTCTTGAAGCCTCTGCGTACGCGGAGGCTTCAATCGTTTAGGGGAGGATGGACGTATCAACGTTTTTTTCACGCAAACGGATAAGCTCTTGGATCATTTTTTTGTTCAATGCGCCGGTGAGGAAAAGGAGGGCGGAATAGACGAGTGCGCCAACTAAGATTGGGATCGGGAGCCAGAGATCTTTGAGCGGGAGGACGACGATGTACATCGCGACAGCTCCAATCATCGCTTTGAGCGAGAGACTTATTTTGAATGGGATGCGTAATGCGTTGCTCGTCACGATCAATGAGCCAAGTCCGACACACGTTTCAGAGAAGACGGTGAGCCATGCGGCTGCCCAGATGCCGTAGGTCGGGATGAAGAGGAGGTAGCCCGTCAGCGTGAACACGGCCGTGAGGATGTAGATCGGGATCATGCGCTTCTGCAAATCTTGTGCGACGACGGCGTGTGAAAAAACGGTGTTGAAAAAGATGGCGCCGATCGCGATGATCAGCACGCCGAGCACGTTCCCACTCACGCGGAACTCGTCTCCGGAGATGGCCTGCATGAGGTTTGGCCCAACAAGCCAGGTTCCAGCGATGAGCGGGGCGACGAGGAGCGACATGAGGTCGACCGACCGGGCCATGATCGTCCCAAAGGCTGCCTTGTCTTTGGTGGCCCAAGCTTTGGATAAAATGGGTAAGATGAGCCCCGCATAGATAAAGGGGACGGCGATCAGGATCTCGAGGACGCGGTAGGCGGCGCCGTAGATCCCGACCTCGGCTTGCGGACGGACCCACGACAGGATCAGGGTGTCGGCTTTGAAGTAGATCAGGCCAAACGCAACGGAGAGTCCGACGGGCCAGGAGCGTGCGAGCGCGCTCTTCCAAAACGCGACATCCCAGTTCCAAGAAAAATCGACGTAACGGCGGACGGAAAAAAAGTTGTAGAGGAAGGTGGCGATGCTCGCGAGCGTGATGATCCACATGCTTGGTAAGAGCCCCCAACTCAACCATATGCCGAGGATGAGCCCGCCAAGCGCGACGACGCGTCCGATGTTCTCGGCGATGGCGGCGCTCGCCATGCGTAAGTGCCGTTGCTGCGCGCCCATCACGACTTGGTTCAAGCTTGGGAAGAAAAAACTTCCGGTCAGCGCGACAATCGCAAGTTTTATCTCCCATGAATAGCTCGTCGCAAACCCGATCAGCGGCGCCAAGAGGAGGAGTGTCACCCCAGCCATGAAGATCCGGAGGGTGAACAACGCACTTGTACAACGTCGTTCAAACTTTTCATCACCCGCGTGTTCACCGAGCAAGGCGACGAGGGTCACGTTCAAGCCGAGGTCTAGGACGAGGGTAAAGACCTGCAAGAAGGCGTTCGCGGTGGAATAGGCTCCAAACCCCTCACGTCCGAGCTCGCGCGTCAGGATGGCGACGATCCCGACGCCGAGGGCGGTAGAAAGGACCTTGCCCGCAATTTGGATGGCGGTGTTCTGGGCGATCCGGTGAGCAAGTGACATCTGGCGTAGTGTACGGAAAACGGAGGAAATAATCCACACGAGCTCGATCGGGCATGATCCGTCTTAAGCAAGTATGGTATACTGGACAAAGAAAATATGATCCGTCGTACCTCTCCGGCCGTTGGTCGCAGCGCGCGCGCCACACGTCCGTCTTCCCGGGTTGCCGCCACCAAAAGCACGGCGGCGTTGAGTGTCGCAACGCCAAAACACGCTGCCTGGCCGCTGGTCATCGTGGTGGCCATTATTGTCGCCGTCCTGGGCTACGTGACGTTTTTACGATCTTCACGGCCGATCTTTGACGGACCCGGTGTCGGCGCGAATGACGAAATCAGCGCGTTGGTTGAAAAGGTTGCGAAGCATGTCTCCATCAAAGCAGGGGAACGGCCGACTGTCGCGACCGTCGAGGATGCAAACCTCCTGCGCCAACAACGTCCAGCCTTTTATTCTGAAGCGGAAAACGGAGACAAGCTTCTCGTCTGGTCTGATAAGGCGGTGCTCTATTCGCCACGCCGAGACGTGGTCTTAGCCGTTTTGCCGATCGCCTACGCCACGGATGGGGAACCGGTTTCAGGCAACGCCACGTCGACCACCACCCCGTCTGACACGACACCAACCGCGAGCGAAGCCCAAGCCCCGACGATTGAAGTCCGGAATGGGACGAGCCGCGCTGGGCTGGCGCGTAGGGCAACGGACCTGGCGAAGGCAAACGGGTTTACGACGGTCGCTCCGGGTGATGCGAAGGACCGTTCGTACACGAACACCGTTTTCCTGGTGAAGGCGGGGGCGTCATTCCCTGTTTCAGAGCCTAAACTTGCCGAACTCCTCAAGGCAGAAAAGGTTGAGACGTTACCCGGGGAGGTTGCTTCTGCTGCAGATATTTTGGTCATTTTGGGTTCTGATTATCAACCGTAAGCTCCAAATAGATCTCCGTAACGTAAAGGGCGTTAGGATGGTACAATAAAGATACGCCGACGTATGCGCCCTCGGATGTCCTTACGAGTCTCTTTTCCTGTTTGGTCCAAAGTTCTTTTGTGGCCACTTTGTTTGGCGTTGTCTGGTCTTTTTCAAGCGGTCCCGGCGATGGCTGCAATACCGTTAGCTTACGACGCCTCTTTGATTTCCATCCAAGCACCGAAAGAGCTGGCGCCGGGTGCAGCAGGGACGGTGACGGTCACGGCCAAGAACATCGGGTCGCAAACGTGGCGACGTGACGGCAAGAATTTTTTTTCCATCTACCATTGGAACCCCGTGACGAAAAAAGAGGTCCCAAGCGTCCTCTCGACACCCGGCTGGAACTCGAATGAGCGGCCCGTCCGACTCACGCCTGCCACTGTCCCGCCAAACGAAACCGTCACCCTTTCTTTTCCCATCAGGGCACCTGCCAAGCCCGGGACGTATAGCGGGGATTTTATTCTGACCGTCGAAAATCTTGCGTGGATCAAGAACGGGAAATTCCGTCTTGAGGTCACGGTCCCATCCGTAGCGACGGCCGTCACTCCAACGCCGGCTACGGAGCTAGCTCCCACGGTTGTTTCGACGGACTTGCCGATCGTCTCCTCCAAGTGGGCTGCGCAACTTGTGAGTTCTGGCGGCACAGAATGGCAGATTGATATGGAGGACAACAAGACAGTGGAGTTGGCTTTTAAAAACGTTGGGACAGAGACCTGGCGTCGAGACAGCGGTTCTTATGTCTCCCTGTATGCGACCAATGGGACGAAAGAGCGGCAGAGCACGTTTAAAGATGAACGTTGGTTGGGCGCGACCCAAGCGGGGAAGTTGGTGGAGGCTGAAGTGAAGCCGGGCCAGGTCGGGCATTTCAAGTTTGATCTGCGAGCTCCCCGTGCGCCGGGAGCCTATCGCGAGGAGTTCACGTTGGCCGCTGAAGATACGGCGTGGATCAGCGGTGGCAAATTCACGCTCCCGATCCGCGTCCCGATGACGGGTGAGTTCATCGCGACCGCCCCGCCGGATACGTTTCCGGCAACGGCTCCAGCGAACAACGGCGCTTACATGGCCACGCTGCTCCTCCGTTCTGTCCAGTCATTGTCGCTTCTTGGGAATGGGAGACAAGAAGTAACGTTTGGGTTTAAGAATACGGGAACGTCGCTTTGGACGTCACGTAGCTTAAAGGTGAAAGGCGTGTCTGCGGCCTCATCCGTTACGTCCGCCAGCGTCCGTGATGAGTCCTGGGGCGATCCGCTTGAGCCGGTGCGCATCCAGGGTTCGACCAAGCCAGGGGAGATCGGGTTCTTGACGTTTAAGGTCAAAGCGCCGGTGCGCAAAGGGTCATACCGCGCCGCGTTCCAGCTCTATGCTGACGGCCAGCCGGTCGAAGGCGGGGAAGTGGATATCCCGATCACGGTGACGGCGGACGGGTATATTGAACCAGAACCGACGCCGGTCACGACTCCGTCAAGCAACACAACCCCAAGCAATTCCTCCATACCAAGTTTGAACCCCATCCCGTTGACGGGTGACGTTTCGAGTTTACCGAATGAGCCGATGATCCGCGTCGGCATCTTTGCGACCACGGACAACCGGATGGTGGTGCGTGCGAAGTACGCGCCGCTGACCGTGTCGCAGAACGGGTCGAGCGTGTGCCGTTTGGCGTTGAATGAATCCGTCACCGTTGAGTTTGACCGGACGGCGAGCGTCTATCGGCTGTCTGGCGGCCCGTGCGTCGGCCAATCGACCGGCTATTACGTCGTGAAAGCCGATGATGGGATTTCGCCCATGGAAATGTCGGACTTTTCCCGTCCCGTGTCTTGGTTGCCTGGAGCGAACGACAATACCTTCCGCGCACACTTGGAGCTTCGCTACACACCTGCGACGGACAAAGTGTGGGTGATTAATGAGCTGCCGATCGAATCCTATTTGAAGGGGATTGCGGAAACGTCCAACGTGAGTCCGCAGGAGTACCAGCGTGCTTTGCTGACGGGTGCGCGTACCTATGCCATGTATCACGTTCAACGTGGGACTAAGCATGCCGCCGAGTTCTACACGGTGGATGCGACGTATGACCAAGTCTATCGTGGCTATGGCGCGGAAGCGCGCGGTTCGAACATTGTGGCTGCTGTTGACGCGACGCGCGGTCAGATCGTGACCTATGATGGGAAGCTTGCCATTACGCCGTACTACTCACGTTCTGACGGGCGCACCCGTTCGTGGGGCGAGGTCTGGTATGGGGGATCGAACTATCCGTGGCTCGTGTCTGTTCCTGTCCCGTGGGATGTGGGACGGACGTTGTGGGGCCATGGGGTTGGGTTGTCGGCGACGGGCGCGCTCGCGGCGGCGAATGAAGGCTGGACGTACGATCGTATCCTGAAACACTTCTATACTGGGATCGAGTTGCGGAGGGCGTATAAATAGAAGCCCCTCTGTCATTCCGACCGAGGAGGCTCTGCGACGAGCGGAGGAATCGCTTCGCATCGGAAACCCCTCTCACTCCCCTTATCAGGGGAGGATCGGAACCCCCCCTGACAAGGGGGACTGAGGGGGTTTCGGACTCGAAGGGGTCCCTCGGCTTTGCTTCTGCTTCGCTCGGGACGACAAAAGGTTACGTGTTGGCTTTTATGATTTTCTTTCGCACAGAATCTTGGAACAGCCGATATGCGAGACGTTTTTCTTTGGGGTAGACGTAGAGCGTGCCCAGGAGTTCTTTACATGAAGGGCAGGCCAGTGCTTTCTTGGTTGATGACGGTGACATGCGGTCGAGATACATTCGTTTCAATTCGCCTGGACCATCTTTTTGATAAGACGTAATAAGCGCATGACATTTGGCGCAAGTGATCTTTAAGATACGTGACCATCCGCCACGCGCTGATTTGTATTTGTCTCTTTTGATCGCCAAACGACCTTTCATGCTATGAAATCACCTTATCAATCAATCCGTACGTTTGCGCTTCCCTTGCTTCCATAAAGTTGTCGCGCTCCGTGTCTTCACCCACCTTTTTGAGCGGTTGGCCCGTGTGCTTGGCAAGGATTTTATTCAAGCTTTCACGGATTTTTAAGATGCGTTCCGCGTGGATCTTGATGTCTGTGGCTTGTCCCTGGAAGCCGCCCAAGACCTGGTGGATCATGATCTCGGCGTTGGGGAGGGCAAAGCGCTTGCCTTTGGCGCCACCGGAGAGCAGGACGGCACCCATGGAGGCTGCCATGCCGATACAGATCGTGGACACGTCAGGCTTTACGTACTGCATGGCGTCGTAGATGGCGAGGCCGGCGGTGACCGAGCCGCCAGGGG
>CAZFRH010000010.1:0-33311 GCA_964521235.1 uncultured Gammaproteobacteria bacterium
GGCCAATGCGGGCACTGGAGGAAACGGTAATAATCCTGGGCGGTAAGCGGGGCGGTTGCGTGCCGAGAGGAAGCCATGGAACGATAGTACTCGATACGATACCCGATGTCATTCTGAACGCAGTCTGACGAAGTGAAGAATCTCACTCAGGGTCCAAACGGGGTTGAGTGAGATTCTTCGTCGGACTCAGAATGACACACGATCTTATTTCGTCTCCTTGTGCGGGGAGGTCTTTTTGCAGGTCTTACAAAACTTGCGCAGCTCGAGGCGCGCCTTGATCTTCTTGTTCTTGGACGAGTGGTAGTTCACCTTGCGGCAGACGGTGCACTCGAGCTTGATGAGGTTGTCTTGGGACATACGTGGAAATGGATGGGGTTGTGTTGGAGCCGACGGTCGGATTTGAACCGACGACCTGCTGTTTACAAAACAGCTGCTCTGACCAGCTGAGCTACGTCGGCCCGGGGCTCGGTCATGAGCCCAAAGGTTAGACGAAAGCGCCCGTTCCGTCAACCCGCTCCCAAGGCAACCCCTCCTTTCCAAAATGGCCGTACGCTGCCGTCTGCCCATAGATGGGACGAAGCAGCCCTAAACGCTCAATGATCGCCCGGGGGCGGAAGTCGAACTCCCGCGTCACGAGACGGGTGAGCGAACGGCCTTGCTGGTCAATCGCTTCAACCATAAGCGGTTCCGCCCGGCCAATGGCATAGGCAACGGACACCTGGCACTCCTTGGCCAGTCCACGAGCGACGAGCTGCTTGGCCACAAAGCGGCAAAAGTAGGCCGCCGACCGGTCGACCTTGGACGGGTCTTTGCCGGAGAACGCTCCCCCGCCGTGCGGAGCCAAGCCGCCATACGTATCAACCATGAGTTTACGTCCGGTGAGGCCGGTGTCTGCATAGAAGCCACCGAGCACAAACACGCCTGTTGGGTTGGTGAGGACTTCGACCGTGGACAGGTCGCCGACAACGGGACGGATCAATTTTTTGATGAGCGCGTCTCTCAATTCCTCTTGCGAGACGTCCGTTGCGTGCTGCGTGCTCACCAAAACAGACGCGACCCGGCCATCACGCACGGTCACCTGCGTCTTCCCGTCCGGTTTGAGCCAGGCACATTCCGCGTCTTCGCGACGTAAGCGTTCCAAGCCTGCGGCGAGACGATGGGCGAGGACAAGCGCCCGCGGCAAAAACTCTGGCGTCTCGTCGGTCGCGTATCCGTACATCATCCCTTGGTCGCCTGCGCCACCGGTGTCGACGCCTTGGGCGATGTCCGGGGACTGGCGGACGATTTTCGTCACAACTTCAAGCTCATCAGCATGCCCAATGTCGCGGTAGACCTGTCTCGCGATGGACGCGGCGTCCACCTCACCCAAGCTCGTGACCTCCCCACCGATCACTAGCAAACCATGGCCGCCAAATGTCTCAACGGCGACACGTGAGGTCGGGTCTTGAGTGAGGTACGCATCAAGGATGGCGTCAGAAATTTGGTCACACACTTTATCAGGGTGGCCTGAGGTGACGGATTCAACGGAATACGTCGGAGGACGGTGGAACATAGGGAAAGAGAGAAGAATAAAAAAGCTCTTTCCCCGATGCAGTAGAAAGAGTGGCGTATGGCTATCTTTCCCCTGTCGGGGCTGGAGGTCGCACCGTTCCCGTAAAGACGCTTTGCGTCCACGTGATGGTTGCGGGCAGGACGTTGGGCCAGTTCCCTTGGCATCCCTGCACTCTTGATAGGTCTTCAGTTGTGCCTCGATCATAACACGGCGACATATGCCGTCAAAAACAGAAGCGCGGCACAGGCGTAAAGCCAGTGCCGCACAAGAGATCGAACGCATTACTTCTTGCCATGCTCGAGTGCCTTGGCCCCAATGTCGCGGCGGAACTGCTTGCCCTTGAGGGACACGCGCTCGACGAGCGTATAGGCGCGTGAAATGGCTTTCGAGAGCGTTGGCTGGCACATCGTGAGGACCATCGCCCGCCCACCGGCCGTTTCGAGACCGTTCTGGCCTAGACGGGTTTCCCCATGGAAAAAGTGGGCTCCGTCCCAGGGGATGTTGCTCTGGTCGATGGCGATCGCCAGCGCCTTCTCGGGTGCTGCCGGATAGCCCGGTACGGCGATCACGATGCTCGCTGCCGAATCCTTGGGGAAGGCATGCTTGAAGCAAGCCCCTGGCAAGAGGTCGAGCGCGCCCGTGGCGCACGACTCGAGCAGGTCGAGCAGGTCACCTGAAAAGAGCGGAAGGATGGCTCCGGCTTCTGGATCGCCGAAGCGCACGTTGAACTCGAGCACCTTGGGGCCTTGCGCCGTGCACATGAGCCCCACGAACAGGCATCCGGTGAAGGGCGTTCCTTCTGCCCGCAACCCTTCGAGGACGGGCCCGACGATCTGGCGCTCGATCAGGTCGAGCTGCTCCCACGTTACCCTGGGGACAGGAGCGATGACGCCCATGCCGCCGGTCATGGGACCGCGGTCGCCGTCTTTCAGGCGCTTATGGTCTTGCGCCGTCGCGAGGTACGCATGGCGCTGGCCGTCGCTCACCACATGCACGCTTACCTCCTCCCCTTCCAAGAACTCCTCGACCAGGATGCGGTGTCCTGCCTGGCCGAACAGGCGCCTGACCATGAACGCATGGACGGCGGCCATCGCCTGGCCACGGTCCGTACAGACCATGACGCCTTTGCCGCGTGCGAGGCCATCCGCCTTGATGACGCATGGCAGCGACACTGATTCCACGTACTTCAGCGCATCAGCGACGGAAGAAAACGTGCGGGCTCGTGCCGTCGCAATCCCCCACCTCTCCATGAACTGCTTGCCGAAGGACTTGGATGTCTCGAGCCGCGCCGCCTTGGCCGTTGGCCCGAAAATGTGCAGGCCGTTTTGGCGAAACTGGTCTACGATCCGGAGCTTGAGCGGCTCTTCTGGGCCGACGACCGTCAGGTCGATGTGCTGCCGCTCGGCGAATGATAGGAGCGCAGGGACGTCATCCGCGGCGATGGGGAGGTTCTCAGCGATCTCCGCCGTCCCAGCGTTCCCTGGGGCGACAAAGACCTGTCCTGCGCGCGGCGACTGCTTGAGCTTCCAAACCAGCGCATGCTCACGGGCGCCAGAACCCACGACCAGGATGTTCCTTGCATACATGGCAATTCCCTTTGTTGATGTGAGGTGCGTGGGGAGGGTAACAAGAGGAGGAAGCGCCAGCAACAAAGGGACCTGTTTCGCTTTGACAGTCCTGCCTTTGCTTGCTATTCTCGCCGAGCAAAAATGCCGTAGTAGCTCAGCTGGTAGAGCACTTCCATGGTAAGGAAGAGGTCACCGGTTCAATCCCGGTCTACGGCTCCAGGGCGGGTACCGAAGCGGTCAAACGGGACAGACTGTAAATCTGTTGGCCTCGCGCCTTCCAAGGTTCGAATCCTTGCCCGCCCACCAACAAAAATCCGACGCCAAGCGCCGGATTTTTGTTTGCGTAAAAAACGAACCGGCCGGCACCTGATAGCAGGTACCGGCCGAAGAAGAACCGTCTACGAAAGGAGGCTGGCCGACGAGGTAGAGGGCGCCGGCATGGTCCGGATGCCCGTGGCGCAAGATCCTCGCCACCGGGGCGCTCGCCCACCCGGCGATGAGGCGGGACAGCGCAGAGACGTACCGGTTGTCGGCCGCGTGGTCCGCGACCGACCGGACCGTCGAGGCGAGGACGCTCCCCGGTCCCAGGGCGGTATCCGCATCGAGGACCTTGAACTTGTCCTCGAACATCCCACGAAGGCCGTGGAGGGTGAAGCGGAACCTGTCGGCGCTGCCGACCTCCGGACAGACCGGCTGGAGGAACGGGACGTTTGCGACCACGACCCCGCCCGGCCGCAACACACGCGCCGTCTCCTCCACGACCTGGAACGGGTTCTTGCAATACTGCAGGACCGCGGACAAGACGACGGCGTCATACGACCCGTCCTCGAACGGGAGGTGGTGGGCGTCGGCCACGACATCCACCTCCGGGCCCTCGACGAGATCGACGTTCGTCCACGCCGGCCCCAAGCTCACGGACTTGGAACCGACATTCAGCCCTTCGCGGAACCCCCGGGGGAGATACCGCACCAGAAGCTCCTCCATGCTCACGCTCTGGAACGCGAGTTTCGGGGTGAGTGCCTCGTACAGTTCCCGCATGTCTCCTCCTCTGGAGCAACAAAACCCAACCCCACTATGCGCACAAAAAGCCAAGAATGTCAACGGGATAAGAAGAGGCCGGCACCCGTGGATCAGGTACCGGCCCGAGGGGCCACTTGGGTGGCCGTGGAAGTGAGCTTCCCGCACAGCACGTAGACGTCCGTGTAGCCGATGAAGGCGAGCTTGAGCGCCGCCCAGCGGGCGCGCCGTCCCGTATTGCAGTAGAGAACAATGCACGCATCACGCGGCAACCCGAGCTTGTCCATGACCGACCATAACGAACCGAACGGGGCATGGCATGCCTTTGGGATATGCCACTCTTCGTACTCATCCAGCTCACGGACATCGAGTACAAGGTGCGGAAAGCGGTGACGACGGAGACTCTGGAGCGCATGGGCTTCCATCCGTTGGATCATCGCGCGGCCAGCCTACTCGCCTTCGCCATCCAAATCAAGACAACAAAAACCCCGCCTCTCGTGAGAGGCGGGGCGCTTGTCGGTTGGGACTTAGGCGCTTGCCTCGTCCGCAGCCGGAGCGGCCGGTTCTTCCGGCATCTGCTCGTCACCACCCGTCGTCGGTTCGGCGCCAGCGTTCTGGTCGTCGTCTGTACCCGCGACTGGGTTCATCATGTTGTCGTCCATAGAGATCGATAACTAGTGAATGAGTTTTTGCAGACTACGTGAACGACAGGCGAGCGTCAAGAGATGTCAACCCTCCTTTTCCTGGAGCGCGTCGATCTTTTCCTTCCATGACTGGTACTTGCGGTGGTCTTCCGTCAACAAGCGCAACCGCTCGTAACCTCGCCGGGCCTCTGCCACGTCTTTCAGCGCCATGGCGACCTCAAGGGACAGCTCTGCGTACTTGGCGCTCGTCGGCTCCAGTTCTGACGCTCGGTGGGCGAACCCTTTTGCCTTTTCGGCCTGGCCGTGGGCGACGTACCATTCGGCGAGCTCCGCCTGGCGGTGGGCGCTTTTTGGGTTTAGGTCGCCCGCCTTGAGCAGGTAGGATTCCGCTAACGCCACCTGGCCATCCGCCTCCGCGATCTCGGCCAAACCGCTGTACGTCACGTCATCCGCCTTTTTCATCTTCAAGACAAACTCAAACGTCTCCCGTGCTTGGGGGAACAGCCGCTGCCGCAAATAAATCTGCCCCAACCCCTGATAGGCCTCAACGTTCCTGGGTTCGATAGACAGCATCTCAAGATATCGGCGCTCCGCATCAGCCCACTTGAGGTCACGGGCAAGCGAGCGCGCCTCAGACAACAGCGTCTTGATCCGTTCGCGGGTGCTTGGGGCGACCGCGGCAAAGGGGCTCGCCATGTTCTGGTAGACCGACTCAAGGGCTTTCAGGCGGCCGTAGGCCTTTGCGTACGCGTTTTGGGCGCTGGTGCGGAGCTGCTTGGACACGCGGGCGAGCGCGGCAAAACGGTCCGTCCGCAAACGGTCAAACCGCCGACGGATCAGGGTTTCGCGCTGCTCGCGCTCCCGCTCCTCTTTGATGGAATGCGGATCAAGCAGGATCAGCTCTTTCCAATGCCGCGCAATGACCCACCCGGCGACGAGCAGGGCGGCCAGGGCAAGGATAAATCCCGCGATGGCAAACATGGGTTAAGCGACGGCGGCGGCTCGGCACAGCAGGCCGAACGAGCGCGGATCAAGGGACGCGCCGCCGACAAGGACGCCGTCAATATGCGTCGTCGTGAGATACTCGGCGACGTTGCGCGCATCCACGGAACCGCCGTAGATGATGGGCATGTCTTGGGACGCTTTCCCGGCTTTCTTCCAGAGCATCTCGCGGACCAGCTCGTGGATCTCTTTCGCGTCTTGCGGCGAGCATGGCTTCCCTCCCCCGATCGACCAGACCGGCTCGTAGGCGATCGCGAGTTTGCTGATGCTGTCCGGCTTGAGGACCCCTAAAACCGCAGACAGTTGGGCGCGCACCACCTTTTGTGCCTCACCCCTTTTCCGCTGGAGCGCCGTCTCCCCGACGCAGACCACGGGACGGATCCCCGCCTTGATGAGCGCGGCGGTTTTTTTCGCCACCATGTCGTCCGTCTCGCCTAAGTTGCTGCGGCGTTCGCTGTGGCCGACCAGGCAAAAATCAACACCAAATTCTTTTAACATGCTGGGCGCGGTCTCACCCGTAAACGCCCCTTGCTCCGCCCAAAAAACGTTTTGGGCGCCGAGGAGCGGCACGCCAGCCCGGCCGAGCGAAGAGCGCGCAGCGGCGAGCGAGACGTCCGGGACCGCGACCCCTATATCCAAATCCTTCGGCAGGCGTTCGCGACGAAACGCCCGAATCCAGGCACCGGCCTTTACCGGGCCATAGTTCATCTTCCAATTCGCAATGATAAGCTTCCGCATACGTCTGGAAGACTTACCGCATTTTGGGAAAACCGGCAAGCACCTTCAACGAAACCAACGTTCGATCTGCTTGGATGACGCAAATGGCCCGATGACCGACGCGGCCATGCTCGGTTGACGGAACAGCTCACGAGCTGCGCTCCGGACCATGGCGGCCGTGACTTTTTCGTAGCGCTTCAGGCGTGCTTCCGGCGATTCCAGCTTGTTCTGGAACACCCATTGCTTGCCGAACCAGTCGGCCTGGTGGGACGAGTCCTCAAAGGCGAGCGCTGTCTTGCCGCGCAAGTAGTCTTTTGCCTCACGCAGCTCTTCTGCGGTGACCAGTTCTTTGGTCGTCTTGGTCAACTCCGCACGGATGAGCTTGACCGCTTCTTCCACGCGGTTCTTTTCGAGCCCGGACATCACGCTAAACACGCCCGTGTCCTCATACGACTGGTGGGAGGCGCTGATTGAGTAGCACAGGCCGCGGCGTTCGCGCACTTGGACGAACAGGCGCGAAGACATGGTGCCGCCCAAGATCAGGGCCAGCAGGCTCGCCGCCTCGTTCCTTGGATCACCGTACCCAAAGCCATGGAAGGCGAGCCCAAGCTGGACCTGTTCGGTCTGCTTTTTTTGGAAGGCGACCGGTCGCTCGAGCTTGGCAGGCGGCAAGAACCGGCCAAACGATACGTCGGCCGGCTTTCCCGGCTCTTTGACCTTCCCGAAACTCTTTTCGAGCAACCCGAGCAGCCCCGGCTTTATCTTGCCCGCGACCGCGATCGTCATGCGTGAAGGGATGTAGTAGCGGTCGTGGTAGTCCTTGAGGGCGTCGCTTGAGACCTCGCGGATCGTCGAGCGCGGCCCAGCGATGTTCCAGCCCAAGGTCGAGTCCGGGTAGAGCGCCTCTTCCAGCATGTCCTCGATGTGCATGCGTGGGTTGTCCTCGTACATGTTGATCTCTTCGATGATCACGCCACGCTCACGGTCAATTTCTTTTGGATCGAACTTGGAATGGAACAACATGTCATGCAGGAGGTCCACCGCAAGCTCGGTGTGCTGGGCATCCATCTTGATGTAGTACGCGGTCAGGTCTTTAGACGTGAAGGCGTTGTACTCGGCGCCATAGCGGTCGAGCGCACGGCTGATGTCGAGGGTCGCCGGACGGCGTTTGGTCCCCTTGAACATGAGATGTTCGACGAAATGCGAAGCGCCGTTCACCTCGCGCGTCTCATAACGCGAACCGACCTTCACAAAGACCATGATGGTCATGGAAGGCGCTCCGGTCTGCGGGACGAGGATCGCCCGCATCCCGTTTTTTAAGGTGTGGAGGGTGGGTTTCATGCGAGTTTGTTTTTGATCCAGGCCGCGACGTCCGCCATCTTGACCCGTTCCTGGGTCATGGCGTCGCGATCGCGGATCGTGACCGCGTGGTCTTCTTTCGAATCGTAGTCAACGGTGACGCACCAGGGCGTGCCGATCTCGTCTTGGCGGCGGTAGCGCTTGCCGATCGAGCCGCCATCGTCGTATTCGATGGTGAGGCCGCTTTGGCGGAGTGTGGATGCGAGGTCGCGGGCCAGCTCGCCCAAGCCGTCCTTTTTCTGCAGTGGCAGGACAGCGGCTTTGACCGGAGCGAGCTGCGGCGGCAGGCGTAACACGGCGCGCAACTCTTTTTCTTCGCCTTCAGCGGCCGGTGCCTCGTCGATATCAAAGTGTTCAGCCAGGACAACCAGCACGGTCCGGCTCAACCCCCACGTCGGTTCGATCACGTGCGGCAAAAAACGCTGGCCGCTCTCCTGGTCAAACCAACGCAAATCTTCGCCGGAGAATTCTTGGTGCTTGGCCAGGTCGTAGTCGCCACGGTGCGCGAGGCCGTACAGCTCACGCAGGCCAAACGGGTATTGGTATTCCGTATCAATCGTGCGGCGCGAGTAGTGGGCACGGTCCCCTGCCTCGATGTCGTGGTAGACCAGGTGCGCCGGATCAATCTGTAAGACATCGGAGTTCCAGCGTTTCATCTCGTCCAACCACATCTCAAACGCGCGGTCGCCGTCTTCTGGCTTCACAAAGTACTCGATTTCCATCTGTTCAAACTCGCGCGTGCGGAAGATGAAGTTACCGGGCGTGATCTCATTGCGGAAAGCTTTGCCGACTTGCGCGAGACCAAACGGCAGCTTTTTTCGCATCGTGTCACGCACATCGCGCCAGGCCGTGAACATGCCGGCCGCGGTTTCTGGACGGAGGTAAGCGACGGCGGACGCATCCTCAGTCACGCCGACGGTCGTCTTGAACATCAAATTGAACTGGCGAATGTCTGTCAGCTCCCCGCCGCATTCCGGGCAACGGATGTCTTTCAGATCCGGTGGTGTTTCTTTTTCATACCCAGGCTCTGAAGCACGCGCCTCCAAAAGATGGTCCGCGCGAAAGCGGCGCTTGCACTTTTTGCAGTCGACCAAAGGATCGGCAAAGGTGGCCACATGCCCGGACGCCTCCCAAATCTTGGGATGCTGGATGATGGGCGTGTCGACGCCCATGACGTCATCGCGGCCATGAACGAAGCGCTTCCACCAGGCGTCGCGGATGTTGTTTTTCAGCTCGACCCCATACGGCCCGTAGTCCCAGGCGTTGGCAAACCCTCCGTAGATATCCGAATCCGGATAGACGAAGCCGCGGCGTTTGCACAACGCGACGAGCTCATCCATTTTGCGTTCAGGGCTGATGGCCATAGGTCAGATCGTGAGGATATCGTGTTCTTTTTCTTCGGACAGCTTTTCGATTTTGCCGTTCCACTCACCCACCACCTTGTCGAGGCGTTCAAGTTCGCGGCGCTTGTCGTCTTCGGAGATGCTTTTCGCCTTTTCATCCGCCGTGACGAGGGACTTCACTTTTTCACGCACGTTCCTGATGCTCACCCGCGCGGCCTCTGCTTTTTGGTGGAGCACCTTTACGAGCTGTTTGCGGTTCTCCTCGGTCATCGGCGGCATCACGAGACGGATCGTCGAACCCGCGACGTTCGGCTGCATGCCGAGGCTCGCGTCCACGAGCGCTTTCTCGATCTCTTTGACGATAGACTTGTCCCACGGTTCGATCTGGATGGTCTTGGCGTCAGGGACGGTCACGCTGGCAACGCCCTTCAAGTCCATCATCTGCCCGTAACTTTCGACACGGATCCCTTCGACGAGCGCCGCCGAAGCGCGCCCGGTGCGGAGCGTGTTCATTTCTTTTTGGAAATGGTCGATGACGGCTTGGAACTCTGCCTGATGTTGGTCAAGATGGTTGGCCATACCCGGTGTTACAACTTCGATAGACAGCTCTATCGTTGATAGATTATGAAGAAAGCCTTAAATAACCCGCCTGTCAAGACTCGTCCATCTTTCACTAGGATCGAAGTTGTAACACCGGGCATAGGTCAAGCGACTGTGCCACAAAAAAGGCTACACCGTCAAAGAATAGAAGCGTCAGATGCGTCAGCAAGAGTCAGAAGTGTCAGCGTGTGAGCGTGCTGACGCTTCTGTCCACTGACGCTTCTTGCTCGCTACTGTTTCGGAGGCGCCGCGCCAAAGAACAGCGTCGGTTCAGCCGCCTTGTCGTAGAGTAAAAAGGAGACGCCGCGGGTGGTCGGGAGTTTTTTCGGGGTCCACGTTTGCCCGCCGTCTACGCTCCAGACAACGGAGGCATCCGTCGCATACACGAGCTGGCGTGAGTCTTTTGGATGGATGGCGAAGGCGCGGATGTCGATCGTGCCAGGCGGGGTCGGGAGTTTCAGCGCCGTCCAGGTCACGCCACCGTCGTCACTACGCAGGAGCCCGTACTTGGAGACGTTGTAGACGGTGTTTGCGAGGGACGGGTCAACTACGACCGCGACCGGGCGGCGGGCGAAGTCAAAGTCTTGGAACGGCTGGCGGATCATGGTCCAAGTCTGTCCCCCATCGCTCGTCTTGCCGATGCCGGAACCGTTGGTCGCGGCGTAGAGCGTGCGCGAATCACGTGGGTCCATGGCCAAAGTGTTGATCGCAACCCCATCCACGCGATGGACGACCCGCCAGGACGTACCCCCATCTTCTGAACGGACAATGTCCCCATCGCTTGTCCCGGCAAACACGATGCGTGGGTTGTACCAGTCCACGACAAGAGAGGTGAACCGCTTATCCGTGCGTGGGTCGAAATAGACCTGGTTCCAATCACGGCTGCAATTTTCGGTCTTGAAAATCTGGTTGGAGCGCGCCGCGAAGACGGTACACTTATCTTTTGAACTGACCGCGATCGCCGCGATGCGTCCAATGGTCATCCCCTTGGCCAGCTGCCAGGACTCTCCGGCATCTAAGGTATACAAGATGCCGTTCTCGGTGGTGCCGACGTAGATCGCGTTCGGGTCTTGCGGGTCAACAGCACCGGACACGGTGCCAACACCGGCAATGCTCCCGATCTTGGTCCCGGACTGCAGGACCTTGAGCTGCGTCCAAGGCGCTTCCGCATTCTTCGTTTTAAAGACTCCCCCATCCGGGCCAGCGGCAGGCTTTGATCCAAAACACCCTTGTCCGGTCAGGATCAGGATGGCGGCTGCGGCGAGAAAAAAGGAACGGCGTTGCATAGGTTATGGAAAAAGCGTGAACGGTTTAAGCATGGTGGGTAAGCGTTTGTCCCTCATAAGATACGGCGAAACCGCGCTCCATTCAAGCGCGAGCCTGGGGGAAGCCCCTGAACCGACCAAGCGCGAGGCTAGACACAGCCCTAAAGCCACGCGTGATGAGGCGAGCGGATCATCCAAAAAAGCCGCGCCCATGTGTTGCGTCAGCCGGGCTAAAAAGGTTTGCCACGCGGCGACCGTATCATCTTCGGCCTCAATTTTTTTCGTCGCGACTTCAATCGCCGACAAGGCTTGGGCGAGCGAACCCTTGGTCAGCGTCTCACACATGGCGGCCATGTCTTGCTCGTAACGGACGAGGCTCTCTGGATCGCGCAACATCTCGAGTGCCTGGCCAGGGGCTCCACGTGACAAGTTGGCAACAAGCTCTGCCTGATCCGCACTCGCACCCCTCTCCTTCAGCCATGCGACAAGCGGTCCACGTGCCACGCGATCAAAACGGATGGGAGCAAGACGCGAGCGTAACGTCGCCGGCAACGCTTCAAACGAAGACGAACATAAGATGATGTGTACCGCAGATGGCGGCTCTTCTACATCTTTCAGCAAAGCGTTAGCCGCTTCGTCACTTAAGCGTTCGGCGTGATCGATAAGCGCCACAATCCGTCCACCTCGCGCGGAGGTGAGATGGAGGCGTGCGAGTAAGTGACGCACCTGTTCAACGGTGATGTCACGCGTGTCAGCCTCACGTTCCAAAAGAATGAAGTCGGGATGGGCTGCCAACCGTAGGGGCAATTCATGAATTGCCCCTACCGGACCAATGCCCAACAACGCCGCCGCAAACTGTTCTGCGACCAAGCGCTTCCCCAGGCCGCTCGGTCCATAAAAAAGATAGGCGGGCGCGGGATGAGCCAAGCCCCGTTCCAAGATATTCAAAGCCGGTTCATGGCCAAGGATGCCGGAAAAGACGGACATGGCGAGAGGATAGCATAAGAAAATGCAAAACCCCCACCAGCGAGTAGCGGGTGGGGGCGAGCAGGCTCTCCGACAGATGTCAGAGAGGTTGGTTGAAGGGACGAAAGATCGAGATCAAGTGGCCGGGCAGGAGCGCCAGATTGACTCGACGAGCGGGATCATCGGACGGATCGGCATGCTGCCGTCCTCGAGACGCGGTGCGTAGGGATCGCGGCAGATCCACGCGTCATCGAAGAGCATCTCGCGATCGTTGAGCTTGATGCTCGTGAAGACCGCAGTAGCAGCCGCCGGCTGACCGACGAGCGAAACGGCGAAGCGCATGTAGCGCGTACCGCATCGCACGTTGGCTGCCAGGTAGCCGTCGTCGTCGGGCCCGAGGTCGAACTCCACCGTTCCGACGCCGGCGGCATCCGCGCCTCCCGTGTGCGGGTCACCGTGCGTGTCCCAGACGATGACGACGGGGGTGGCGATGCCGTCGCACATCGTGCGCACCGCCGCGCTCCAGAGATTTGCCCGCACCGTGAGGTGGCGGGTGCCCGGTGCCGTCGTCCCCGGAGGGGGAGGCGGAGGCGGCGGAGGCGGGGGCGGGGGCGGCGTGCCCGCGTCCGACGCGGGGGGCGGCGGAGGCGGGGGCGGGGGCGGGGGCGGCGTCGCGGGATTGCAGAGAGCGTCGTTGGTGACGCAGTCCGCATCGTACGACGGGCTGCAGACCCACCAAGACGCCGCCGTGTTCGAGCACGAGGGATCACACCCCCATCCGACGATGTCTCCGACCCGATGCCCATCACAGGCGTTCTCCGGGGGCGGAGGCGGTGCAGGAGGCGGCGTCACGCCGGCGTCGACGGGGGGCGCGGGTGCGTCCTTGTCGTCGGCTCCGGAGATGCTGCAACCAGCCACGATCAGGAAAACGAACAGAAACGATGTCGAACGAGCGGTCATGAGATCCTCCGACTCCCGCGAGCTGCGGGAGGAGCCTTGTGGTCCCCGCACTACGGGAACCGAGAACCATCGAGGTCTTGGAAGCTATCCGCTTCTTACTCCTCACATGAAACGATGGATGAACCATCGGCTCGTGCGAAGGGCGGAGCGAGCAGATGAAAGATTCATCCGCTCAAGCTCCGCCAGTAGGGGCGACCCTTGTGGTCGCCTTCGAAAGAACGTGTTACGGGTTGATGATCAACCCGATTGTGGGGGCGAACCCGATGCCCCGCGACTCCATCAGTCCGTCCTGGCTCGACCACCAGAACGCCGTATCGTACGTCACGCCGACGCCGATCTGGAACCGAACCTCGGTCCGGGTGGGTCGAGAAGCAACCGAGCCTCCCGTCAGCGAGAAGTCGAGGAGAAACTCTCCCCCGACGCCCCACCGGCGGAGATCGCCGTGGAGCCCCTCCTCCGTCGGAGCAGCCTCTTCGCCCATCAGGCCGAAGCCGTACGCCAAGGCTCCGATGGAAAGGCCGACCACGCGACGGCGGTCGAGGTATCGGGTGTAACCGATCCCCATCTCGCCGAAGGCGGTCATGCCCACGCCGGCCCCGGTGAATCCTGCTCCGCCTGCTACGGCGAAATAGAACTCATCACGGGAGCTGCACACGTTGCAGCGCCAGCGAAACCGGAGGCCGAGACCAGTGCCGACGGCGACAGGCGCTCCACCGCCAACCTGTCCCGGAATGACGAGACGAGCTCGCCCGAGGAGATCGATGTGGAACCGTTCCTCGATCGACGTCGGGGGGGAAGGGGCGGGGCGAACCGCCTCTGGACGCGAGGGCCTCTGCTCCAGAGCGAGGAGCCGTGCATTCTGCCTTGCGTCGATCACAGCCTGCGCTGCGTCTCGGCGATCCAGCTCTCTTTCGAGATACTGGATGCTCGCCGCGTTATCACGCGGGCAGAAGTACACGACCGTGCGCTGCGCCATATTGAGGCGCGTCATCATCGCACGACGCGCACCACCGGGTGTCAGCGTCTCGATGCACTCGCATCCGCCGACGGTCATGTGAACCCCCATCGCCGCGGTGCAGTCGACGCGCCACTCCGGCTCACGTGCCGGTCGCGGCGTCTCGGGCGGCCGCGTGCGCTGCTCGGGGCGACGGTCGCGATCACGACCGCGACCGGTCGATCCCGTACGCGGGTTCCTGACCCGCGGAGGCGGAGTCACGACCTGACCGCGGATCGTGACCGAACGACCTGCGCAGAGGTCGTCCAAGTTGGCCAACATGGACTGGATCGTGTCGCGGACCGCCGTGATGACGGCCGCGTGGCACGTGCCGGCCAAGTTGTCCGCCCGCGCCTGCAGAGACTGCAGACGGGCGTCGAACGCGTCCTGGTCGATGCACATCGACCCGAACACGAGCGCGTCGATGTCCCGCTCGATCTGGCAAGCGCGTGCTTCACACGAACCGGCCGGGTAGGCGACGTCACACGCCGGCGGGCGTGGTTGCGCGGTCGCCACGGTGGCGCCCGCGAAGACGAAGAAAAGAAACGAAACCAGAGCAACGATCACGTTCTTCATTGGGCGCCTCCTTTAGGCGGCTTGGTGGCCAAGCCACCGGGATTCTTGTGTCGATGGTACAACTGAAGAAATTCAGAGTTCTCTAGCAGCATTGCCAGATAGACTCTTAAGCCGTCCCGTCAGCACTCCGGCGTGGAGGAATCGTCGGAATGAGGGCCGGAACGGCTTAAAAACCCATCAATAAAGGCCTCCTTGTCGCAAAAGGTACATGTCTAGTGAACGAGCAACAGTACCATAAAGAGCCCCATTTGTCAAGGGATTTACGTTCTTAGCTCTTTTGATGGTAAATGGCTAAAACAAGCGAAAAATCTCTTTATTAGCCCCTTTATTTTTCTTTAGCCCCATCTTGCCGTAAGAAGCAAAAGAAGAAAAGCCACCCCGGCTCCCAGGCCCTCCCCCAAAGCCAATCCCCTGGGAGGGATGGGCTGGTACGCATAGCGGCGGATCCGTAAGACAGAACCAACCATCAGGGCAGCTAGGGCGGCCAAGACCCCTAAACCGACCGGCAAAAGGGCGACGCAGATACCAGCATGGAGGCCAGCGGCTCCGCCAAGGAGCGTCCAACGGCGGCGCTGGGCTGGAGAGGCGGTTGGGTGGGAGGTGATAAACAGGAGCAAGGCGGCCAGGACGGTGAGGCTGGCCACGGCCGTCCAGGATGGGACCTGTACAAAGATAATCAGCCCCGCCAACCCAAAAGCGGCGGCTGCCATACAAAGCGGGACGAGCGCCATATTGAAACGAGAAAAGCCGTTGACCGGATACCGCCTCGGGTCAAACGCGAGCAGGAACAGGAGTTCAAGCGCGAGCACGGGGATGAACAAGAAACACGCGGTGAGCACTTGGCGTTCCAACGTCGTCTCCAGGTGGAGCGCGGCGAGCCCCAGCACCACAAGCGCGAGCACCGTCGGACAGAGGTTGTGCAGGAGCTCGCTCCAGGGGATGCGCCTCCACGCGATTGCGACGGCGGAGATGAGGAAGGCGAGGAGGGTACCGAAAAATGGCCACGGATACGCGTGCGGCCACCGCCACTGCACCTCCAACAAAAAAAATCCCGCGAGGGCGGCTGCCCACGGGGAAAAACGGATGACGAAAATCGGCACGGTCATTCGAAAAGGAGTTCCATGGCGCGGTCCGTCGTCCGTACGCCAACCAACCCGTGCTCGCCCAAGGACAGGGCGATGTCACGGGGATCGTATTGGAAAAAGAGGCCGAGCAGCCCAGGCAACAACCGTGGCGGGACGGGAATGCGCCCAAGGCGTACGTCTTGGATGTCAAAATGGAGGGTGCCGGACGTCCCGGTCGGGACCGCCCGGACGCGCAACGGAAAACGGAACGGCGGAGCATCGAGCACAACGCTCGCTTCCAGTTCCCCAGGGGTCACGGCAACCTGGCCGGACGTGAATTGAAGCCATTCCTGCGAGATGGTCCCGGGCAGGACAGACAGGAGCAACCCGGACAGCTCCGCTTCCGTAAAGCGCGCCCTGTATGGCGGCCGTCCCCCACGTTGGATGTCCTGCAGCAAGCGCTGCCCTAACAAGCGGCCCATGTTTGCGGCCGTGACGCCCGCTGCCGGACGGACGGTCCGGCGCGGTTCCGGGATGGACGCAGGCCCCGCCACCCTCGGAAAGAGGACCCCCGCCCACACCAGCACCACAAACGGCCCGACGAAGAGGGCGACGATCACGGCGAGGAGCCCCCCATACAAAAGGGTACCTCTCCGTTCTTTTCTTTTTTGTCCCACAGAGGCTGGGCGTTCTGTCGGGGCGATTAGGGGGCGGGTATCAGTCATAGTCATGGTTATTTCGTGTGGGTCAAAAACCGTTCCTGCGCGGCACGGACACGTTCTTCTCCGCCTTCCGCTTGGCTTGCCAGCGCTTCAAAAGCAAAGACAAGTTCTTGGTGGACCGCGCGGTCAGCCGCATTCACCCGCAAACCAAGGAGGTTGTCGCGGGCTTTTGCCGCATCCTGGTCGCGTTCAAACGCGGCAATCGCAGACCGCGTCCCCTCGACCCACCGCTCGTGCAACACGGCCGGATCCACTACGGAAGGTCCGGGCGGGTTGAGGACGCGTTGGCCGAGCTTCCACGTCCCAAAGGCAACGCCCCCAAGCAAGACGGCTGCCATGAGAAGGATGAGGCGGCGGTGCGGCATATCACGCTTCGTTCGTCTTGCCCCGATACCGGATCCATTCCCCAAACGCGACGTGTGCCGCGGTCGCGACCGGGATGGCAAAGATGGCGCCGACCAAGCCAAACAGCCGCGCCCCGATCAAAAAGGCGACGATGCTCACGACGGGGTTCAGACCGACGGCACGGCGCATGACCATGGGAACGACCACGTGGTTTTCCAGCTGTTGGATGATGATAAAGACGACGAGCGTCGCGACCGCGTGCCAGGGTGAGACGGTGAAGGCGAGGAAGATGGCGGGGACGGCAGCGATGAAGGGACCGATGTACGGCAAGAACTCAAGCACGCCAGCAAGGAGCGCGAGCAGCAGCGGATACGGCACGCCGACCACGACGTACCCGACAAAGCACAGCACCCCGATCACGAGGCCAAGGACGAGCTGGCCGCGCAGCCACGCCCCCAAGCGCTCGATCACCCGCCACACGAGCTGCTCCCCAAACTCCTGGTGCTTTGGCGGGATGATCCACCGGAACAGCTCCTTCGCCTCCTTGGAGGCTATCACCATATAAAAAGACAGGACGACGACGAGGACGATGTTGGCGAGCCCGCCGAACACATCCGTCAGCGCCCCAAACAATCCGCTCGCCGCGCGGCCGGCCTGCGTCGGGATGCTCGCTAAACTATCCACCAAGTTGTCGGCGACGCCGTATTGCTCGGTCAGGCGGCGCACCAACTCGAGCGCCTGCTGCAAAGCGTCCCACCCCCCGCCGTACGTCGTGAGCAACTGGCGGGCTTGGTCTAAGATGGCCGGGATGAGGAGGAGGAAAGCAGCGGCCAAGACGCCAAACAGCAAGACGTAGCACACAAAGACCGCAAGCCCCTTGGGGATGCGGTAGCGTTCCGCCCACTCCGCCAACGGGTACAGGAGGCCAGCCAACAGCAGGGCCGTGAACACGGACAGGACGATGTCGCGGATCGTCCAGAGGAGCCCTAAAAGGACGACGAGCCCGATCACCCGGAGGATGGAGCCGGTCGTAAAGGTGATGACACGTGGTTCTTCCATGCGCATGAGCGTAGCGCATGGAACGCGAAACGTGAATGCGTGTTTTTAGATCTCGTGGCGGGACGGCTTCCGGGACAGGATCCACGCCGTACCAAGCAAGGCACCGATGAAAAAACCGAGGGCGGCATTGGAGGCAAAACGGGGGCGAGCAAACCAACGCGAGTCGAGCGGCGCGTCGATCACTTGGATGCGGACGGACGTCCCAAAGTAGTTCGGCGCCTGGAGTGCCATCTCGCGTGCGGCCCCTTCGACGACCGCCCGCGCCTGCTCGCGCGAGGGGTGGTAAGCGGTGAGCGTCAGGATGCCTGTACTCGGGGTGACGGACACGTCCAGCGTCCGGCGCCAGAGACGCCGCTTGTCCCGTTCATCCTGCGGGAAGTAGGTCGGGTCAACGCTCGCGTTCTGCTGGATGACGTTCGTGAAAAACGTGGAGGAGTAGATGAGCTGGGTCAAGCTGTTGGCGATGCTCTCGGTCGCCTTCAGCACCGTGTACGGGTCAAGCCCGGCCGTGCCCGGTTGCGTGATCAGTACGCGCACCGAAGAGGAGTACTGGAGCGGCGTCAAAAAGGAAAAGACAGTGGCCAAAAGCCCGGCCGCGAGCGCGGAAATGAGGATGATGTTCCACTGTTCAAGGATGGCGTGCAATGGGTTGGTACGCATACCGTTATCGGATGCTTTCGCTCGTGACGACCTCGCTTAAGGTGACATCGACGGAGATGGGTTGACCTGCGCGGCTTCCGCTCACCGTGATGGACGAGCCCGGACGGTAATCCAGGAGGAGCTCTCCCAGGTCTGCGTCACCATCCAGGATATCACGGTCCAGCCGCTCGATCACATCGCCCTCACGCAAGAGGGTGGCTGACGGCCCTGTCGGGAGGACAGCGGGCTGGGTCCGCGACACGCTTTTCAGGAGGGCGCCGTGCCGCGGAAGATCCACCGGCCGATCATCATCAAACATGAAGCTGTCGAGGTCCTGCGTGCGGATGCCAAGGCTCGACCGACGGATGGTGCCATCGCCCAACAGGGATGTCAGGGCGCTAACTGCGAAGCTCGCCGGGACCACTTCCCAGGAATCCGCTTTGCTCCCGCCCATGAACCCGAGCAACTTCCCTCCCCCATCCCAGACGGCTCCCCCACGCCAGACCGCCTGGTCGTCAGGGCCGGTCACGCGAAAACGGCGGGTGGCCATTTCAGACAAGGTTGGCGTACCCGTCACCCGTGCGCGCACGGACACGACCGTTTCTGGTCGGAGCAAGCCCCGCCCGGACTCCACCCAAACCGCTGCGCCCGTCACCACGTCCTCTGCACGGACAAAGGCCGCAACCGGCAGGTCATTGGTCCCAACCTTCACAAACACGAGGTCCGTTGCCGTATCCTTCACCGCTTGAGTGATCGGGAGGATGCGCCCTCCCAACGCGAGCTGGAGGTCTGCGATGCGCAAGCCGCCCAAAGCGCCCACGGTCGTCCCGAACCAACCGTCCGCCGTGAGCGCGACGGCGGACCCGACGATCCGCGCATCCTCTTGCGCCACACCAGATACCGGCGCGCGGCGGATGATGGTCGCGACCGGGAGTTCGCGACGCGCCTGGAACGCAGCGGGATACGATGGGAGCACGGGTCGGCTTTCTACGGGCACGATCTGCACGATGGGAGTGGTCGTCGTCGAACTGCCGCCCCGTTCCCGCAACAAGGTGAGCAGTTGGTCGAATTGGGGCGAGGCGTACCAGCTTGCGGTCGTCCATCCAGCGAAGGCGCCTCCCACGATGCTGACTAAAGGGATCCAAAACGCACCGGAGCGCAGAAACGAAGTGAGGCGGGCAACGCGAGACATATTCGGCCGCCAGCTTACCGTAAAAAAGGCGCCCCATGCAACCTTTGCGCTTCACGTTTACGGCTTCGCGGGTTATTCTCCCCTGCATGCCGACCTACACCGAAAACCGCAAAGCGCGGCATGAATACGAGATCCTCGAGAAGTACGAGGCGGGGTTGGTGTTGGCCGGCGTCGAAGTCAAAAGCATACGGGAGGGCGGGGCCAAGCTCGATGGGTCGTACGTCAAGCCGTTACGCGGGGAACTGTGGCTGGTTGGGGCGCGCATTGCTCCCTATAGCAAGCAATCAAACCGCGAAGGATATGATCCGAACGCGAGCCGGAAGCTCCTGGTCACCAAACGCGAGCTTCGGACGATCATCGGCAAAATCCAGCAGAAAGGCTTGACACTAGTGCCATTTTCGCTTTATCCTAGCGGCCGACGCATCAAGCTCTCGTTTGCCCTCTGCCGTGGGAAAAAAGCCCATGATAAGCGGGAAAAGCTCAAATTACGAGATGTGATGCGCTCGACGGCCCGCTTTTTGCGGGGTCGTGACGAATAGTCACCCGTTTCCATGCGGGGATGAATCAGCATCGACGACAGCCCTTTCCCAACCCTGCAAGCCGAGCCTGTTGGTGGCCTCGCAAATCCGCACCAACACAATGACAACTGCCAACGTCATTTCGAAGGTCAAAGACGCGATCGCTTCGGCGTTCCGCGCCCCAGCCTTTGCTCCGTCCATCGCTTAACGCGTTCGTGACGGGCCGACCCCTCTCCTTCGCCCTTAGGGAGAACCCGGTCGTCATATCCTAGGGCTTGGTCTGATGGAGGCTCGCCCCATCGGATGACCGGCTTCAGAGCTAGCCCGCGGACGCTTGTCCGTTTCTTGAGACGCGGGCGAATCCACTGAACGGACAAAGCTTGTAACGAAGGGTTCGGAAGATCTGCTCGGACGCGGGTGCGATACCCGCCATCTCCACCACCTGCTCGCCTATGTGACCTTGGCGCTCCGTCCCGCTGCTTGCGGGACTGCACGCCCTGGTCACGGCTCCGCCCCTCAAGGGTGTTAACAGCCTCCCCGATCATCATCCAATGCGCATCCACCACCGCCGCCGAGGCGGATACCAAAAAAAAGAGTTGGCCCCGGTCTACCGGGCCAACGAAGCCATCACGGCACCCGAAGTCCGGGTGATCGATGAGACCGGCTCATACCTCGGCGTCATGCCGGTGGAGAAGGCGCTCGCCATCGCCAGGGAACGGGAACTCGACCTGGTCGAAGTCTCCCCCAAGGACGAGCCGCCGGTGTGCAAGGTGATCGACTACGGCCAATTTAAATACCAAAAAGAGAAGGAGGTCAAAGCGCAGAAGGCCCATGCGAAGAAGGTCGACGTCAAAGGGATCCGCCTCTCGGTCAAGATGGGGCAAAACGACTTCCAGACGCGCATCGACCAGGCCAAAGGGTTCCTTGAAGACGGAGACAAGCTCAAGATCGAGATCATGCTCCGCGGCCGGGAAAAGGAACACGGCGACATCGCCAAGAACCGCATCCAGGACTTCATCAACCAAGTGCAACAGACCTACCCCCTCTCCGTCGAACAGCCGATCACGCGCAACGGCGGCAACGTCAGCACCATCGTCGCCCGCAAAGGCTGACGCATCACACACCACACATCACAAACCCTATGAGCAATAAACCCAAGACGCACAAGACCATCTCCAAGCGCATCAAGCGCACCGGGACAGGCAAGCTGCTCAAGCGCCACGGCGGGCAGGATCACTTCAACAGCCGCACCTCCGGCAAGATCACGCGCAAAAAGCGCCGTGACCAGTCCGTCGCCCAAGTCTACGCCCGCTCAATCAATACCCTGATCGGAAACTAACTATGCCTCGCGTCAAACGTGGAACCCACCGCATCAAGCGCCGCAAGAACATCCTCGCCCGTACCAAGGGCATGATGTGGGGGCGCAAATCCAAGATCACCCTCGCGAAGACCGCCGCGACGAAAGCCGGCGCCAACGCCTACAAGGACCGCCGCCTGAAGAAGCGCGACAACCGCGCCCTCATGCAGGTCCGCATCAACGCCGCGGCGCGCGAGCTCGGGACGACCTACTCCAAGCTCATGGCAGACCTAAAGCGCCGCAAGATCGGCCTCGACCGCAAAGTCCTGTCCGAAATCGCCATGAACCATCCGAAGGTGTTCGCCGCGATCGTCAAAGGATAAAAAGGAAAACACGGGTCCTGTCCCGGCTCACGTTTTTCGCCCACGCCTCCGGCGATGTTCGAGAAAACGTTCGCCGTGCCACCCGTGTTTTTGTTATGGATAAAAAGATTGTTGATTGTGCTATACTGCGCGGAAAGCCGTATGGAAAACATGCCACCCGCAGAATCGCTCCTAGGAACACCCGCGGACAAGAAACCGCGCAGGCCCCGTCCAGCCTATCGTGAGATGGACAACATGAGGGCGCAAGACGAAATCAATTCCCTCCAAGACAAGCTGCTCATGGACAAGCTTGGCCCAAAAGAAGAGGAGCGTCTCACGAAACTGATTGAGCTCCGACGCGCCCTGAACCCAGAGCGTATCGTGGCGATGGCTACCCCAGTATCGGAACAGAAGGAGGCTCCGCCAACACCCAAACTGTCCTTAACGAAAGACCGGGAACGTATTCTGAAGACATTGACGGAAGAAGAGCGGCAAGAGGTACGGGTTGAACGAGTACTCGCACCACGTCGCAAGGCCCTGAAAGCTGCTGAGGAAGATGAGGCATGGATCGCCGCTCGTATCGAAAACGCCTACGGCAAACATCCCGCTGCGCTGACCATGGAGCGGGCACGCCTCGGTTCAAAACTTGGTCGCTGGTTCAAACGTGGGCTCCACAAGCTGATGGATGAGCCCTCCCCGGACGAAGCACTTGCCCAAGATTTGGCAGAGTGGCGGAGCGCTTCAGCTCGTGTCGAAGAACTACGTGAGACCGTCCAAGAACTGGACGCGGCAGGCATCGGCCTGCCACAAAGAGCGGGACGGAAGATGCACGCTGACCGTGTTCGTGACCAATACGACGAAGAAAAAAACATCGAGGCGATCGGTGACCGTCAAGCCGCCAAACAGTACCGCGAAGAACATGATCTCATGGCCACAGGAGGTAACTTAGAAAGCCAAGAGCGAGGGTTTTTTGATGATAACCGGAGCCTCGAAGACATTGCCGACCAGGAGACGTTCCGGGAACAGCATAAGCAGGAGATTGAACGCGCCCGTCAGCTGTTTACGGAATACGCCGGGAACGTCCCGCATGACAAAAAGGGTTCAACTGACCACCGTGAATATGCCGCTGTGCTCTGGAACGAGGTCAACGGAAAACTCGGCCGGCGCAGCGCCAGCGCCATGGAAAAGGCCGCACGGCTCATGGGGACGCGCGATGTCGCGACGGCCTACATGCTCGACCTGGCCAAGCTCGCGGAAACCGCCATCGAAGAGACACAGGACACCCGTGAACAGATCACGGATTTGGAAGAAAGCGTGAGGATCACCCGCGAACTGACCGAGGCCTCGGAACGCGTCCGCGCGTTGAACCGCCTGCTCGGCTGGGATGAGGAGCGAAATATCCTGCCACGCGAAAAACTGACGTCCCAACGGAGGCAGATCAAGAGGGCGGCGTAGGTTGTTACGCCTTCCGTCCCTTTACCTCTTCCAGCAAGGACGCGATGAGGGCGTCTTTTTCCACCATTTCTTGTTCGGCAGACCCGCGGCGGCGGACGGTGAGCGGGCCGCCTTCGGCTTCCTTGTCCCCCACCACCAGCATGACCGGGAATTTGGCTTTTTCGGCGTTGCGGATTTTTTTGCCGACGGATTCTCCTGAGGCGTCCACTTCGACACGCAAGCCCTGTTGCTGCAATTCCATTTTCAATTGGTTGGCGAAGTCAGCGTGACGGTCAGCGACGGGCAGGATGGCGACCTGGACGGCGGAGAGCCACAGCGGGAAGGCGCCGGCATAGTGCTCGATCGCGATCGATAAGAAGCGCTCGATCGAACCCATGATCGCAGCGTGGATCATCACGATGCGTTCGTGCTCCCCTTTTTCGTTGATGCAGTCGAGGTCAAAACGCTCGGGCATGACCATGTCGAGCTGGATAGTCGCAACCTGCCACTGGCGGCCGAGCGAGTCTTTCGCCATGAAGTCGAGTTTGGGGCCGTAGAAGGCGGCTTCGCCGACACCATCAAAGGCGTCAGCCTGCTTTTCTTCGGCGATCTCACGCAGCATGCTTTCAGCCTTGGCCCAACGCTCCGGGTCACCTAAATATTTTTCTGGGTGTTCGGGATCGTGGAGTGATAGGCGGACGGAAAGCGTAAACCCAAAGGTCCCGTAAAAATCGTGGATGATGTCCCAGACGTGCAAGAACTCTTCTTTCACCTGGTCCATGCGGCAAAAGACGTGGGCATCGTCCTGGGCAAAGCCGCGCACGCGGGAAAGGCCGGACAGTTCGCCGCTCTGCTCGTCGCGGTAGCAGGTGGTCGTGTTGGCGTAGCGCTGTGGCAGCTCACGGTAGCTCCAAGGGCGGCGGGCGTAGATCTGGGTGTGGTGCGGGCAGTTCATCGGCTTCATCGCGAACTCGTGGCCCTCGCGGGTGGTGATGCGGAACAGCTCGTCCTTGAACTTGTCCCAGTGACCGCTCTTTTCGTACAGGTCCTTTTTGGTGATGTGCGGGATTTCGACGCGTTCGTAGCCGTAGCGCGAACGGAGCTCCCAGACGTAGCTGTCGAGCAGCGTGCGCATAAGCGTGCCGCGCGGCGTCCAGAGCGGGAGGCCAGAACCGACCAAGTCAGAAAAGGTAAACAGGTCGAGTTCGGGACCAAGTTTCTTGTGGTCGCGCTTTTCCGCCTCTTCGACCATCTTCTCGTGAGCTTCGAGCTCGTCGGCCGTCGCAAAACACCAGCCGTAGATGCGCTGCATCTGCGGATTCCCCTCTTTGCCGCGCCAGTAGGCACCGGCGACCTTGGTCAACTGCCAGGCGCCGATGTCTTTGGCTTCGGTGACGTGTGGCCCGCGGCACAAGTCAACAAATTCTCCGGTGCGGTAGACGGTGACAACACCGACATTCTGCGGATCCACGTCCTGCGCTTCTTCGGCGCTGACTTTTGTCGTGCCCTTCGTCTTCAAATCTGACAGGAGCTCCACCTTGTATGGCTGCCCCATGTCTTGGAACAGCTTGATCGCGTCATCGATAGGCAACTCCTCTCGTGTAAAGGCTGGGTTCTCGGACACGATGCGGCGCATCTCTTTGGTGATGGCCTTGAGGTCGTCCGCCGTGACGGTGCGGCCGAGGTCAATGTCGTAATAAAAGCCGTGCTCAACCACGGGCCCGACGCCAAACTTGGCGTTTGGCTCAAGGCGTTTGACGGCGGCGGCGAGCAGGTGCGCGGCGCTGTGGCGTTGGGTTTCGATCGGAAAGGTAGACATAGCAAAAGCACCCTAGAGGGTGCTGGATTTGCGGCGTGAAGTCAAACCAACGCCACTTATTAGAAACAGTTCACCCGGAAGCGTGTAGCCTCCGGGTGACAGAAGTGTATGAATGTGCGGCCTATGCGGACTTAGCCATACCGGTGAAGAACTCCGATTCTTCCGCATCGTCCGTCTGTACCGTGGAATGGAACGCCTGTGACAGAACGCCGATCATGAGGGCATCGGCGTAGATGGCGGCGTAGAGCTTCCGAAGCTTGTCCTGACCTTCGATCAAACCGGCCAAGCGCCGCCTATTCTTCGTCAGCTCATGCGCTTCCATCTGGACGAGGAAGCGTGTGATGAGGCAGGAACGGCCGATGCTTTCCGGTTCTGACTCGATCCAGCGGCGCAACCGATCCACCTGCGCCTCGATTGACTGCAGCATCACATCTCGACGCTCGCCGGCCTGCGTGCAGTGGCGGACAGTGCCGCCCGGATGGACGTAAATCTCCGTCGCGAGGCGGAACGCAACAGCATCGAGAGCTAGCTCACGCGCCTGGAGAACCGCTTCGGGTGTTGCGTCCCCGGGCAGGTGCTTCTTCAGGATGGTCCGGATGAGACCGGTGTCCATCAAGTGCGCGAGCTCGTGCCAGACCAGGCAGTTCCCCGCGGTGTAGGCGCGCCGCCACTCGGCAAGGTCATCCCCCTCCTCGATCTTGAGCCTCGTCTCCGTCCGGCAGTGCAGCTCTTGCACTAACCGCAGCGAAAGGGTCATAGACATGCCCAGGGAAGGACCGGCGTTGTTGATCGAAGCGTATTCTCCGGTGACCTGCCCAGACAAGACACTGTCCGGATCGATGGTGAGGCCGAACACACCGTTGAAGACCGTGACGATGTGGGAGCAACGCCCCGCGATGCGCGCCTGCCACTCTTCGTGCAACTCACGCCGCGCCTTCCTCCTGGCTTCTTCCGCCTCAGCTTCCGCCTTGCGACGCCGTTCCTCCCGCTCTTTCTGCTCCTGTATCTGAAGGAACTGGTCGCGTAGGGCCAGCAGGCCAGCCCTCTCTTCGGAAGAAACGTTCTGCCCGAATTCGAGGATGGTCTTGATGCCCTTGAGATGGTTGGCGATGAACTGCGGCTCCTGATCTGCCCTTTCGACCATACGTCCCGGACTGGAGAGCGCCGAACGGACCGTTTCCCGTGCCCGCGCTACACCGTCCTCATTGAGGTATGGCATAGCTACGGATCGTAAGCGTTCTCGCAGCATCCAATCCAGTTCACCCCACTCCTTCGCTGCCCACTCTGGACCGCGATGGTTCATAAGGGCGACGACCCACTCCACCTGCCTCTCATTCTTCAGCGTATAGCTGAACAGACTTGAGAGGGTCCGGAGCGCCAACGGCATGCCGGGCTGCTTCTCAGGAGGGCGCTTCAGAGTGCCGGACTGGTATTTGATACGGTCCCGCCCCACCCTTTCGTTAATGAGGCCAGCATACCACAACCAGTACGCCGGTGCCGTTTCCTTAGATCCGAACCAGGTGGAAGCTCCCTTCAGCAGATGGTGACGGATTTTCTCGATCGTCGCCGGCCAAGGCCAACGCTCCGGATACAGGAATGTCCAGACGAAAATCGTGGCGGCCAACTTGGGATGGAAGCACGGGTTGACTGCCAGTACCGCCTCCAACAGCGCCGCCTCCGGATCCGCTTCTTGCATGAACGCCGGCACAGCGGACTCCCCTTGGTAGCCGCCTACCATCACGGAATGCTCACGGCAGCCGATGAGTTCCCAAAAATGGTAGCCTTCAGAAGCATACATTCCATAATGAAGCCTGAACTTCCAAGGAACTCGGCGTTCCCTACAAAGGGAAAAACCCCCAACCGTCGACGAGGCAAAGCCCTGTGTAATTTCTTCCTTCCGGATTATGCAACTCAGGATACGTTGGCTCCGATTGGATCCCTCCTCCAGGATCTTCAGAAGTGCTTCTTTCAGCGCCACCCGCCTCTGCTTGCTCGGCTGGTCGTAGATGTATGGCGAGGCCCACTGCGGCAAATTACTGAGAGTGGCCAGAACGATCTCCTTGTCATCGGACAGCAACCGTTCGACAAGCTCCCGCACCTCTTGCTCCAACGGATCCATGGGAACCTCCCACCGGAATAGGTTTCAATTGTGAAGTCGTCCTGCCAAACGGCAGACGAATAAACGTATCAAAAAATGGGCCCTCTGTCAATCCTTCCTTCGGCTTATTCAATCACGATCTCAATCCGGTCTTTGAGGGATGGGATGGTGGAGAACCAGGACGGCTTCAACGTGACGGTCGCGTCTTCGACGCCTTCGACGGCTTTGAGGAGCTCCACCGCCTCATCTTTACGCTTGCCGGCGATGAGCGTCTTTTGCAGGAGCGGGCTTTGGGAGGAAAGACGATAGCCGGTTTCGACTTGGACGTGGAGCGTCGCCTTCTCCGCTTGGGCGTCCGCGGACTCCCCGGTGATGCGCAAGGTTTCTGGGGTGAGCGGCAGGAGCTCGCGCCCGCTTGGCACCTTGTCTTTGAGCTGGGCGCGGATGAGCGCCGTCAAATCCTCTTTCGGGAAGGCGATGGCCGAAACTTCGAGGGTGAGCGAGGCAAGAAAAGAATCGGCTCGTTCCCCCACCTTGGCGTTCGTCCCCTTGTCGATGCGGCGCACGGCGTAAATCACTTCCCAGTTTGGGTCATCCGGCAAACGGTCAGCCATCATTTTTTTCGCCTGGGCGAGGATGGCGTCATTCAACGCTTGTTCGGCCGCATCCACGTCCCCTTGCGTCACGATTTTTCCCGAGAGCGGCGCCGCCGGACGCGCCGGACTGGCTCCCGCTGACGCACCTGACCCACCTGACGCACCTTTCTCTTCTACCGCCTCAAACGGCTTGTCGGACACGGCGTAAATGGATTTTTGGAGGTCGATGAACAGGCCGGGGATCGTAAAGCGCGTCGGCTGGATGGCAAATTCTTCCCCCAGCTTGTCAGCGTAGATTTCGACCGCGACTTCCGCACCGGCTTTGACTGTGATGTCGCGGTCAATGCGATAGAGCTTGCCGTCGGCGGTGAGCAGGCGCGTCGTACGGACGAGCGGCTGGCTGCGCGATGATTCGTTCACGATCCGGACGCTGCCACGGGCACGCACCGGGCCCGTTGGTGCGGGAGGTGGTGTAACCGGTTCCGGGGTGGGCGGCGTCGTTGTTGCTGTCTTATCCGCAACGGTGAACTCTTGGGTACGCGGGATCGTCTCCGTCACAACCTTACCCGTGATCTGCCCGGCCGACGGTTTTGCCGCAACTTCGACGTTCCCGTCCAACGTGACGGCTTCCTGTTTGACCTTGATGTGGACCTCTGCCTTGACCGAGGTGAGCCAGAGCACGCACAGGCCCACAAGCACGACGACCGCCACAAAAAACCCAGCCAACCGCTTATACATCGGAGGGCGGGACAGGGTCGGGAAGGAGGGGGCGGAAATGTTCACGGATCCTGGTCTGCGGAGGCGGGTCATAATCAAGAGAGTTTAGGCATCATACATCAGTTCAGGGCGGCGCGCACGACCCCCTTCCCCCGGGCCGCCTCGTCTTCGCTCAGGTCGGTCGAGAGCCCAGGCTGGCTCAACAAGACCGCCTCGTTGACCTGCGGATCCCTCGCTTCGAGGCGCGTCTCGCCGAGGAGCTGGGCAAAGCGCCCGATATCAAAGGCATCAGGCGTGAGGTGGACTTCAAAATTCGCTTCCAGCGCATCCACGTCTTGGGGCAACGTATTCAAAGACCAACGGACGGTGCGGCTTTCCTCATCATACGACAGGTTCCCCGCCCCAGCCTCCCCCTTGCCCGTCCATTTGGCAATCCCGGGGAGCGTCGCCCGCACCTCCATCCCATCCAACGCATGCAACGATTTTTCGATGCGCCAGAAGATGCGATAGGCCGTCGTCTCGCCAGCGACCGGCGGCAACGGACCGGAGCCAAGCGGGGCGCCCTCTTCCGTAAAGGCACGGGCTTGGACAATGAGCTGGGCGTCCGTCCGGTATGCGAGCGACAACGGACGTGTCTGGAGCTTCCGTTTGACCGCGGCCTTGCCTACGCCCTTCAGCGTCGCTTCGACCCCGACACGGACCAACGCCTGCTGCGTACCGCTTGGCGCCTCGAGCGTCGGCAACGTGACCTCGATCACGCCTTGTTCTTGCGGGGCGAGGGATTGGAAAGACGGGATGGATGCGGCATCAAATGTGAGGGTCTGGATGCGGGGCTTGGTGCTCGATGCCCCAGACGGTTCGCTCGCGGCCTCCTTCCAGTTGATCAAGCTCGTCCCGGTCGCAGACACCTCATCCAAGAACGATTCCAACGCGACCGTGATGACGACGTCCTTCAACGGTTCCGGGCTGACGTTCTGGTAGCCGATGGCGAGGTGGATCGGTTCGCCCGGCTTGAGCGTCCGGTCTGTATCAGACCCGTTGGCCACGACATTCAAAGACAGGTCCCCGGCCAAGACCGGTACGCGCTGCTCATGGTCGAGCATGGACAGGAATGCGCCGTTCTCCCCCGGCCTCCCGACACGCAACCGGAACCCATGCTCGCCCGAAACACCGGCGGCGAACGAACCTAACACGGAGGGCGATGACGTTGCCCCGGGACTGAGCGCTGGCAGCGGCAGGTCGATATAGACCAGTCCTTGGCTTGAACTCGACTGACCAGACGGCACGAATGGGCGTGGTAATTCAATGCGGGCGACGAGGGCATCTAACGGCTTTAATCCACGGTTCCGGACCTCGAAAGCAACGGCCACCGGTTCACCGGCCACGACAACGGTCGGCGTCGCGGATTCCGCGCGCAGGACCGTATCCGTGTACGTCATCGCCTGCGTCGCGACGAGTGTCTGGTCAGCGCGCGACCCTTCGACGCGGTACGTCCCCAAGACTTGCAGCGCGCTCGCTTCCCCTAATCCTCCCATGACGCGTCCCTTCACCTGGATGCGGCCGGTGCTGCCGATCGCGAGCGGCCCGATGGTCCAGAGGCGTTGCGACGTGTCGGTCGGCGGCGGGACGCCTTCGGCGAGGTCAAAGCCGCTCGGCAACCCCAAGCGCAACACCACGTCAGACAGGGAATGAGTCCCCTGGTTCGCGTACTCAACCACGAAGGCGATCTCCTCCCCGAGCGTCACTTCCTCCGGCCCGGTAACCGTGACCTTGAGCCCAGCGGCTTGCGAGGCGCTGAACGGGTTCCAGACGAGGAGTCCTGCCCACGCCACTCCCCCAACCAAGAGCAAGACGCCCGCGATGGATCCCATGAGGCGCAAGGCACGGCGGCGTGGCTTGTGGTCGAGACGACCCATGTCCTGTGCGGGTTCGCCCTGCGGGGAAAAGTAAATGGCCTCCAACTGTTTAGATAATTCTTTGCGCGCTTTCGGCTTGTGTCCCTTGGAAAAAGAAAAGGAGGCGCTCTGCCAGGGGCGCGGTGGCGGTGGCGGCAACGGGACGTGTCCCGGTTTCGCTCCTGGCTTATCGTGCTTCTTCATGAGGGAGGTCAAACAAGAGGGCAAACGCACGGTCACGGTCCCACGGCGTGGACAACGTCGACGCATCTGGTGACGGCCACGCGACACGCCACTGTTCCGGGTAAGTGACGCGGCTCTCAAGGGTGCGCCCCGGCTTCCCAGACTGGCTCGTGAGCAGACCAAGATACGCTGGACGGCCGGAAGCAGAACCATCAGCCGGATTGAGCCGGCGTGTGATGTCAAAAGCGGTCATGGGCAGGCGGTAACGAATCTTGGTGACGGACGTGACACCAGGCTCAAGCTGGAGCCAACCGCCAAACGCCGTCCGCCCGAACTCGCGCGTCACGTGTAACCCCTGGCTCTGCCCCTGCGGCTGGATCAAGCTTGCGAGATGTGGGTCCTGGCCTTCTTCTGGCGGGATGTTTTTGAACAGCCCTTGTGACGGCGGATGGAACCCCTCGGCAGCAAGGAGCTCGGACCCTTCGGGGACGTAAAAACGGACGTAGGAAACATTGTTCACCCCGCGGAACAGCTCGCCTTTAGAGGCCTTGTGGGTACGGGTCAGCGTGACCGTATCAATGATGGAGCCGTCCTCGCTGATCTCGACCTCATGCAAGACATTTTCGTCGATCGACGTGTCTGTCTTTTGCCCCGCGATGTTGGCTTCGACGATCGCGAGCGCATCACCGGACGATGGGGCGAGGCGTCCGAGCCAACCGAAGCGCGTGACCTGCTCCTGCTCCTCCGGGCGGGTTAACCAAATCTGGATGTCTTTGGAACGGAGGCTGTCCGCAAACACGGCAAGGAGCTCCGGCGCCCGTTCTGCCGGCACTTCGCGTAATTGCTTGAGGACGAGCGGAAAGAGGTCCCCAATGATCTTCTTCGGGGCGTTCTCTGTCTTGTCGTATTCGAGCTCAACGGCTTTTTGCGTCTCGAACAGGACGTTTTCAGCAGTCAGCGTCTTGCCGTACTCGGGCATCTCGATCGGTCCGGTGAAAGCCAGGAGCTTTTCAAGCAACGTCGAGTTCACAGCGACGACACCATCGAGCGTCGGCTGGCCGGAACGACTCCAAAACCAACGGATCTTGTCAGCCGTAGCCGCAAAATCTGGAAACCAGTTAGCGTCCTGGAATTCCCAACGCGAAGCAATGAGTTGGAGCGGCCCTGGCGGCGCAACGTGCTCGCGTAGTTCGCTCCGCAAGTCATACGGGCCGCCACCTGGGACGCGCACACGCTTGATCTCGCCACGGTCCACGGTGATCTCCGCGACCGATCCCATGAACCCGCCGCTCGGACGGAGCTCGGCCGTGTTTTGGAAGACGAGGAGGTAGGTCCGCGTTTCTTGTTTCCCCGCGACGAACGCGAGTAAGGACGTCATGGCATCACTTTCACGCAAGACGCCCTGTGCTGCGCCGAGCATGGAACTCAACTCCGCGACGGACGAGCGAAGTTCTTCTGGAAGGTCCTCGGGATCCGCACGGGACGCGAGCGCGGCCGCTTCATCCACCAAAGGCAAGGCAGCGGACAGGTAGGTACGGAAGGCGTCCAGCCGTTCGACGGGATGCGTAACCTGGGCTGCGAGTGCGCGGTCCATCCCCTGGCGCAACAAGGTCGCGGCCTGCGTCGAGAGTTCGCCGGCGCGGATGAGGGAACGCGCCGCGGCATACCGGTTGCGCGTGGCTGGGACGGCTTCCGCCAAGGCGACCGCGATCGCACTCACCCGTCCCAACGCTTGGTCTGCGCGGCGCAAGCGCGATGATACGTCTGACAAGGCTTGGACGGACGGGACAGAGGAACCGAGGGCCTGTCCGACCCCTTCGCTCACGGACGCCCCCGCTTCTTGCACCTCCACCCACGAACGGTTCAACGAATTCCCAAAAGACACGGCGAGCGCCGGCAGGCTGACCACAAGAAACAGCACGGCAAAACCCGCGAGCACGCGCATGGGCGCGAGCCGCGGCACCATAACCGGCACGCCCCATGATTCTTCAATCCCCGTGATGATCTCTTCTTCCTTATGCTTCAGCTCAATCACCTCTTCGTCGACGCGATGCCACAAACGGGCGAAGACGGACGTTCGCTTCTCTTCTCCCTCGCTGACGCTTCTGACTCCTGCTGACGCACCTGACGCTTCTCTTCCCACCGGTACCCAACGGATAAACGGCGCACGGATCTGGCGCCACCAAGCGTACCGCTCGGCCCATGCGAGATCCGCGGTGGCTGGCGTGAACTGCGGTAAAAAAAGGCGCGGGTCGCAGTGCGGGACGCAGAGGTCGCCTGCCAACGATTCCAACGCTTCAAGCGAAGGTGGGGTTTCAAACGGCGCGGACCAGTCGTCCACGCTCGCCATGATCGGTTCGCGCTCGCGTTGTTCGATGCGTGAGGCACGGGAAGCGATCATTGCCTCGTGTGGACTTGGTTCATGCGTCCCCTGCTCAACCTTGATGCGGCGCGGGCCGGAAGGAGGCCGTCGCATGGCCTCGACCAGCGTCATGTCCGCTTGGCGCATCTGATCTTGCCGGATCTCCTGGCTGGTGATGCGTGTAACCTCGACCGTGGGGATCGGGGCTGGAACTGGTTCAGGAACAGCACGGGCCTCCTCTCGCGGATCCGGGGGCATGACCACGCCCTCAAGCATGCGCTCCAAGGATTGCCGGCTGTTCAGTTTAGAAAGCAACACGTCACGCTCACCGGAAGGGCTCCGGCGCGTGGCCTTGCGGGAAGAAGCGGATGGTCGTCGGGTACGGGGCATGGGTCAGGAGCTCGACCGGGCTCGGACGTAGGCATCAAGCGTGCGTTCCGCTGCCC
>CAZFRH010000011.1:0-2165 GCA_964521235.1 uncultured Gammaproteobacteria bacterium
GTTGATTGCGCTCGTGGTCCTCGTGGGTTTTGGGGCGTGGTTTTGGTCGTTGGGCGCTGTCGCCGGTGAGACGGCATCCGTGATCCAGCTCGTCGTGAAACAAGCGCCGGTTGAGGTGCGCGCGCCTTCGGACGCGGCGTGGACATCCGTCGAACATTCCACGGAACTGGTACCAGGCACGCAGGTGCGGACGGGCAACGGGGCAGAAGCGCAGATTTTGTGGGGCGACCGTGGCGTCACGCGTTTGGATGCGGATACACAGATCACGGTCGAGGCGATGCCCGTGGATGCGGAGCAATCAACCGGGGTGACGATCAAGATCAGGGTGGAAGCCGGACGTGTCTGGTCGCGCATGTTGAAGCTCTTGGACATCCAAAGCTCGTTTGATGTGGAGACGCGCGACGTCGTGGCAACGGTCCGCGGCACGGCGTTTGGGGTCGGGGTGACATCCGCCGCTACCGAGGCCGCGGTGACCCGTTCCGTCGTTGAGCTCCGTTCAAAGGACAAGCTCCGTTCGACGTTGCTGCGCGAAGGCGAGTGGGGGAGTTTCGACGGCCGGGGAGCGCCGACCGTCGTCCGCCCGCTGGTCGAGTCCGATGCCTGGGCTACGATGAACGCGGAACGGGACCGGCTGTTTGAACAGGAGCTCTTGGCGGAGCAGCGGGCACGGATGAAGCGGCTGGCAGGGGCGCAGATCATCGGCCCGGACTGGCTGGTCAACCTGTCCGAAGACTTGCGCATGGGGATCATCGGTCCTGTTGACCGCCCGGAACTCGCCGAGCAGTACATGATGCGGCAATTGGGGAGGTATTTGGAAAACGGGGACGCGGACCACCTTGAACGGATCGTGGAACTTTCCCGCACCCCGGAAGTCCGGTCGGGCCGGGTCCTTGGCGCCATCCGCGTCGTGCTCGACACGGGGGTGTCCTCGTCCCTCGAGCTCCGCGAGTTGCGTGGCATCCTCCTCGCGCCCAGCCCTTCTGGCGTGTGGTACGCCGAGGCGTTGAACGTGGACGATGATATCGACACGTTACTGTCCAGCAGTGCAGATGATCAGTCGCGCGCATCGTTACATGAGGCGGCCACCGCTTCACTAGAGGAATTAGAGCGGTGGGCGCTTGTGATCTCCGACATGGGGGCGGCGGCGGAAATTGACCAGACCATCCCGCTCGAAGTGCGTGACAAACCAGCGGCCCTCTCCAAGCTCCAAGCGCTTCGCCGCAGGCTGGAGCTCGTGGACTCCATCCGCCCACCGCAGGAATCAGAAACGGGCGGTACGGAAACAAGCGATGAAACGGGGACAACCCCCGTGTCACGGCCGGCACCGGTGATCACCACACCACCAACGCAGCCGACGACCGTGAGCCGCCCCTACCAGCGGTTGACCCTCCTCGTCTCACCGACGCAGACGGACATCGGCTCGGCAGTGCGCGTGACTTTATACGGCATCCGGGCTGATGGGACAGCCGCTGACCTGACCTCGCAGGCTTCCATCTACCCGGCTGATTCGCGGACCGGGACCTACGCAAAAGGGCTGTTTACGCCGCTCGTGTCCGGGACCATCACGCTGACAGCGCAGTACAAAGACGCCCAAGGGTCACGGACAACCTCCGCATCCCTGATGGTGCGTGCACCACAGCCGACTTCGAACTTAGAGGGGATCGGGTTCCAGTTTGTCGGGCCGACGACCGTGCCGTGCAGCTCGACCATCCCGTTTAAGGTCATGGCCTATTACGTTGACGGGACGATGAAGGACGTCACGGCCGCCGCCGTCGTCAGCGTCCAGAACACAAAATTATTTGGGGTGACGGATGGGAAATTCCTTTCCTACTGTGCCGCAACGGCAGAGTCCACGACCGTCATGGCTTCGTATACCGAAGGCGGGACAACCAAGACCGCGTCCGCCAAGGTCGCGTTAGAGCCGGACCCAGCGCCCGTGACCGCGCCGCCGCAAGGGTTTAATCCTAATTTGCAGTAACAGAAAGCCCCACCGACGAGTCGCCGGTGGGGCGGGGCGGGACGAGGACGTCAACCGCCGTGGGAAAGAACTACTGGCACCATTGGCAGTGGCAGGCGTTGTAGCCGCCGCTGCCCATGGGGGTCATGGGTGCGTCTTGCGGACAGTAGTACCCAGGTCCCGTGGGGGACTGGTGGGTGTCCGGAGG
>CAZFRH010000011.1:2265-29325 GCA_964521235.1 uncultured Gammaproteobacteria bacterium
CGTCTTGCGGACAGTAGTACCCAGGTCCCGTGGGGGACTGGTGGGTGTCCGGAGGGAGCGACGAGCACTCCGACCGCTGGCCCGCTGGCGAGCAGCGCAGCCCACCGTTTCGGGTGGAGGCGTGCTGTTCTTGGCGCGTAGTCGACGCATCGGCGACGACCGAGCGTGCGCGTTCTCTCGCCGCGTCCCGCATCGCCTGGCTGACCTCCTCGCTTTGGGAGGTCAGCTTGTTGAGGAGCGCCTCCTGGTGGTTGAGCCGCCGGTAGAAGAAGAGCACGCCGAGGACGATCGCCCCTCCGACGAAGAGCGAAGCCAGGGCTCCGATGACCCAGTAGGCGACCTGCTTCACTTTCGCGTTCCTCTGGAGGCGTTGCACCTCCTTCTGTCGCCGCTCGGCAGCCTCGCGCGCCGCCTTGGCCTCGACCGACTCGTGCGTCCCGACGTGCATGCCGGGCCGCACGGCTGCTCCGCCGACCAGGGCGCTGAAGGGAGATGCGGTCGGAGCCGGAGGCGCGATGCTCGGGCTCAACATGACGCTCTCCTGGGAAGGTGGCTGAGTGTTGATGACCGGCGTGGGGAGCGGAGCCGCCTGTGCCGGAGGAGCCACCGCCGGAGCGAGTCCGGTCGGCGCCTCGCTCTTGGGCGTGGGAGCTGCTGCGGGCGGCGGGACCGGCATGGCCGGGCGCGAGCCAGGACCATGCGGCTTCGCCGGATCGGGGGTGGGGTGCGGGTTGAGCTTGCGTTCGAGCGCCTCCTCGTACTGCTTGAGGAAGGCGATCACGCACTTCGTCACCTCGGGGGTGAGCGGATTCGCGTCTCGATTCCGCCTGAACTCTTTCGCCCGGTCGATCCTCCCCTTGAGGAGAGGCTCCGGCAGCGTTGCGAGTCCAGCCACGCTCATGGGAATCGCAGTCAAGTCGATCCCATCGACTTGTTGTGCGAACTCCGCGACTTGGAAGGCGGTCTCGAGCAGCGCCTTCATTTCACGGGCACGTCGTGCGACCGCCTGTTTCTCGTTGTTCACCTCGATGTTGAGGATGGAGGAGAGCGTCCGGTAGTTCTGCCGATGCTCACCCTTCAGCCTCTCGGCGACAGGAGCGGCGATATAGGCGATGACCAGCTTTTGGACCTCATCGAGGCCGTCGTTCTGGTCCGGCGGGGGAGGGGCGGGCGGCGGAGGTTCGACGGGCTGGACCGCTGGCTGGGAACCCGTGGGGTTGCCGACCATGGTCTGCCCGACCTGTCCTCCGAGAGGAGCGGTGGTCGCCACGCCCTCGGGGGGCGTGATCGCCATCGCCGCTTCCGTGTGGGCGAGGGCCGGATCCGCCTGCGGCTCGGGCTCGGGGCGAGCCGGGCCGGCGGGCGGAGCGGGCGGGATTTCGGCGAGCCGCTGGTCGGCCAGCACGCTCGCTTCTGCCACGGCTGCATCGAACGGTTCGATGCGCGCGGCAGGCGTATCGGGCGGAGGCGGGAGAGGCGTGACTCGCGTCTTCATCTCCAACGTCTCCGGTGCTGCCCGGTGAGCCGTCGTCCGCTTGTCGTCCGGATCGACCGCCTGCCGTTCCACCGTCTTCCACTCCTCGGACCCGTCGTCCTTCTTGACCACGAGCGGAATGGCCGCGCCTTCGGCAGGCGCTGCGACGGTCGCCGCTCCGGGATCGACGCCGAGTGAGTCGACGGCCTGGTTGAGCTCGGTGGTGGAGGGCTTTCCCTCCGTCCACTGCTCCGGCCCGGCGCACGGCTGCTTCGCCGGCTTCGCCCTCTCGGGCTTGGCCAGCTCTGCTTCGATCTTCTGGACGAGCTGCGCGAGGTGGCGGCGCACTTCCGGCTGGAGGTGCTGCCCGCAATCCACGCCCGTCTGCATGACGCCTAGGGCGCGCGCCTTGAGCTCCTCGAGCCACGCATTGCTGCGGGTGGGAACGCTTTCGACGGCGTTCGCGTTGTAGATGAGCCCGGGCAAGCTGAGCTCGACGCTCACGAACGCGAGTTGGCGCGACAGGACGAGCTTGTCCTTGAGGACTTCTGCGTCCGCCGCGGACACACTCGCCTCGGTCATGGCACGTTCGATGTCCGCGAGATGTCTCGCGAACCGTGCCGAACCACCTGTGCCACCACGTACCTCGAAGTCGAGGCATTCGAACGCGGAGATGTCCGCGTCGAGCGCCCGGAGGTCCGGAGCGTTGCTCACCAGCTCGACCTCTTTGGTCGGGATGGCGGCGACGAGCACCTCGGGAGGCGCCTCCATGGCCACGGTCTTCTTCTCGAAAACCGAAGGCGCGGTGGCGGGCTCGTTGCCCTCCTCGCGGATCTCCTCGACGTCGGAGGCGCTCGCCTCCGCAGCCTCCGCCGCAGCCTTCTTCTTGTAGCCTTTCGGCAAGACCTTCTTGGCCATGTGGCCTCTTCTTTCTGGGCTTTCGCCCGGTTTGATCGGGCGTTGCTACGCCCACAATCCTGGGAACAAACGGGCTTCTGGCCCGCGGAAAGAACGATTATGAAATTGTCTAAGGTAGAAAAACCGCTGAAGTTAGCCTTCAAGTCAGCCAAAAAGGTGAGACTTGAAGGGGTTAAGCTAGCAAAAATTGTTGGTTTTGTCAACCTGCCTGCATTGCGGGTAAGATAGGGGCCATGCCCCGTCCCAAGCCTGTTGTCCTGGTCGTGATTGACGGTTTTGGCGTAGCGCCGCCGTCAGATGGGAACGCCGTGACCCGGGCCAACCTGCCGGTCATCAAACGCTTGGTCGAATCCTATCCAGCCATGACGCTCCACGCGTCCGCAGGCGCGGTCGGTTTGGGGTGGGGGGAGATGGGCAATTCCGAGGTCGGCCACCTGACCATCGGCGCCGGCCGCATCTTTTACCAAAGCCTGCCTCGCATCGATCTGGCGATTGAGACGGGTGATTTTTTTGTTGTTCCCGCACTCGTGAAGGCGATCGAACACGCCAGGGCCAACAAGAGCAAGCTGCACCTGATGGGGCTCGTGTCCGCCGGCAACGTCCACGCCTCGCAAAAGCACCTGGATGCGCTGCTCGAGCTGTGCAAGCGCCACAAGTTCCGTGACGTGTTTGTCCACGCCTTTTTGGACGGCCGTGACACGGCCTATAACGCGGCGCCCGGGTTCATCCAAGAGCTACAAGCCAAGATGAAGGAGCTAAAAGTCGGTACGCTCGCGACCCTCGCCGGCCGTTTTTACGCCATGGACCGCGACAGCCATTGGGAGCGCATCGAACTCGCGTACCGTGCGATGGTCGAAGGCAAGGGACCGTCCACGGACAACGCAGAAGAGGCGATCGCGGCTTCGTATGCGGCTAACGTGTTTGATGAACAGTTCGTGCCCACGGTCATCACGCACCGTGGCGAACCGGTCACGCGCATCGCAGAGAATGACGCCGTCATCTTTTTCAACTTCCGTCCGGACCGCGCCCGCGAGCTGACTAAGGCGTTTGTCCTGCCTACCTTTAACAAGTTTGAACGTGCCTACCTCAAAAACCTGTTCTTCGTCACTATGACGGAGTACGAAAAAGACCTTCCCGTCGACGTTGCCTTTGCGCCCTACCTGGTCGAGACCTGCCTCGCGAAAGTGGTGTCTGATGCGGGGCTGCGCCAGCTCCACATCGCCGAGACGGAAAAGTACGCGCACGTCACCTTTTTCCTGAATGGGATGCACGAGGAGGCGTTCCCGGGGGAGGACCGCGTGATCGTCCCTTCGCCGCGCGTCTCCAGTTATGACGAGGCGCCAGAGATGTCCGCGCCAGAGATCGCGGACAAGGTCGAGAAGGCGGTGGCTGCAGGGACCTATGACCTGATCGTGCTGAACTTTGCGAACCCGGACATGGTCGGCCATACGGGGAACGTGGACGCGACCATCAAGGCGTGCGAGGCCACGGACAAGGCCATTGGTCAGATCGTGGATGCGGCCCTTGCTGTCGGCGGCGCCGTGCTGATCACGGCTGACCACGGCAATGCGGAAGAAGTGAAAAACTTAGTCTCCGGCGAGATCGATAAGGAGCATTCGACCAACCCAGTCCCGTTCATTATCGCCGCAAAACCGTTTGAAGGGCTGCGCGCACCGACCGGGGATGTGCTGGGCGGCGACCTGTCGTTGAGCCAGCCGGTCGGGATGCTCGCGGACGTGGCCCCGACCGTGCTCAAGCTCCTTGAGGTCCCGCAGCCGCCTGACATGACCGGGCAACCGCTCATCTGACCATGCCCATGACGTCTCCAACGCGGATCGTCACGATCCTGGCGAAGCGCTACCGCGGCAAGGCGATGGTGGATCTTGGGAACGCCGAGGACACGTTGTTTGCCACGGTCTTGTCTGCACGCACGCGCGACGAGCAGGTGCTGAAGCTGTATCCGTCGTTCCGCAAGCGCTTCCCGTCCCTCCCGTCCTTGGCCGGGGCGGACGTGAAGCGGATCGCCGCATCCATCTCCACGATCGGCATGTACCGCAACAAGGCAAGGTTCTTGAAGGCGTTGGCGCAGACGTTGATCAAACGCCATCAAGGCCGCGTTCCGAAGACGATGGATGAGTTGGTCGCTTTGCCGGGCGTGGGCCGCAAGACGGCGAGCTGTGTCTTGTCATTCGCCTTCGGGTTGCCGGCGGTCGCCGTGGATACGCATGTCTTCCGCATTGCGCGCCGTCTCGGTTGGACGCGGGGGAAGACTCCCGAAGCGGTCGAGCGGGACATCAAAAAGTTGGTACCGGAAAAACGTTGGAGTGACGTCAACCGCGCGTTCGTCCCATTTGGGCGTGATGTCTGCCGCCCGGGGAAGCCGCAATGCTGGCGCTGTCCGGTCATAGGCTTATGCTCCTACCGACCGAAGACGCCGGCACCCGTCCGTTGATATGCCACAGGAACTGCGTTTCATCGTTGCTCTCCAATCGGCGCTCAATACGCCGATGCTGTCTTGGCTGGCTTTCGCCAGTGCCCGTTTTTTGATCTTCCTCTTTCCCGCCTTTCTGTTGTTGCAGGACAAAAGCGCCCACCTCATGCGACGACTCGCGCTTGAGATGGGACTAGCCGCGGCTTGCGCCTTTAGTTTTGCCTACCTGATCGGGGAGTTGGTCGAACGTACCCGGCCCTACCGTGCATCGATGGACGTTACTCTCTTAGCGCCGGAACCCCTGACGCGTTTTTCGTTCCCTTCCGCCCACGCGTCTACGGCGTTTGCCTTGGCCGCCGCCGTCGCTTCGGTGAGCCCACGTTTTGGTTGGCTTGCGTTCTTGGTCGCCACGCTCGTGAGCGTTGGGCGTGTCGCTATCGGTGTCCATTATCCGACGGATGTCCTGGCCGGGGCGCTCTTAGGCATTGGTGTTTGGTATCTGGTACAGATGCTCCTCAAGCAATGGACATAAGTATGAGACGCCTCCTCGTTCTTGCCGTCATCTTCGCTTGCGTTTTGCTCGCAGGTTGGTGGGGAAAGCTGGTCTTGGTCGGCAACCCGCATGCCGCGGCCATGGTCCAGATCGAGATTCCTGCCGGGTCTGGCGTAGCAGAAGTCGCACGCACGTTGGACCAAGCGCACGTCATTGACCATCCATGGTTTTATCGTTTGTTTGCTGTCGTGAGTTCACCGGCGCGCCGCGCCAAGCCCGGACCGTACCTCCTCCGTCCCGGCACAAGCTTTCGCCAGATCGCAAAAACCCTGGCGCTCGGTCCAGAACGGAAGGAAAGCTCGTTGACGGTCATCGAAGGGTGGACGGTCGATGACATTGCGGAGCTCCTCCACCAAGAAAAAGGCGTACTGCCCGAACAGACAGCCAAGCTCATCGGACGCGCAGCAGACCTGGCACCGTTTGATGCCACGTTGCGTAGCGACTACGCCTTTTTGAAAGACCTACCCAGGTCCCGTTCGCTCGAAGGGTACCTCATGCCTGACACGTACCGCGTGTGGGATGACCAGTTGCCCGACGGACTGGTCAAAAAGCAGTTGGAAGAGTTTGCAGAAAAGTTCGGTACCGCCCGGCCGGGCGCGGCAAGCCGTCCGCTCGCTTCGTTGGACGAGGTCGTAGTCCTAGCCTCCATCGTGGAGCGCGAAGTCCGCCATCCAGAAGAGCGGCGCCATGTCGCTGGCATTTTTTTGAACCGCTTGCGCATCGGTATGGCGTTGCAAAGTGACGCGACGTTGAATTATGTGACCGGCTCAGGCCGTTCCCAGGCTAACGCCGAAGATTTAGCGCTCGAAAACCTCTATAACACCTACAAACACCCCGGCCTGCCGCCAGGCCCCATCAGCAACCCAGGGGCCGCCTCCATCCAAGCCATTTTAGACCCGTTGGAGACGGACGACCTCTTTTTCCTGACAGACGCAAAAGGGACGGTTTTCTACGCAAAAACCCTCGAGGAACACGTGCAGAACCGCCAGAAAGCGGGGTATTGAGGTTGACGGGAGGGTGGAAATATGGTTGAGTGAAATGTCTTTCCTCTGTCTATCTACGGAGGGGAGGGAAAGTCGGTCATTCACACACGAGGAGTTCCCTATGGGAAATCCCGCTAACCAACGGGAAGAAGACAACGACGACAGCGAGGAAGTCCGCGTCAGCGGCGTCCGGCTGGCCGTCGTGGTCAGCCCGGAAGAGGCCGAACGCGGCTCCGCTCACCGATCTGAGAAGTACGACCACGTTGTGGTCTATCCACCCGAAACGGTGGACCTGGTCGGCGACATACGGGAGATCATCACAGTTTCGCTCCTGCCCTCGAACGAGAAAGGCGGAGAGGATGTCGACGATGACTCCATAGAACGGATCCTAGACCTGGCTGATGGGGCGGAATGTGGGACCCAAGCGGAGACGAACGCGTCCAGCCGGGCGCACGAGGATTTCGCCACGTACCATCGGATGTCCGTGGCGCGCCAGAAGCTAGCGCTGGACTTTCTCGAGGACCGGTTAATCAGGCGGGCAGCCTTCGCTGTCGGCGCCGACGGGTTCAGCGCCCTCGACCTCTTCGCCCAAGACCCAGATGGGCAGCGTGGCCTGGAAAGGCTCGTGCGTGCCAACCACCTGGATTGCCGGTGGTTAAACCACCGCATCCTCTCGCTCCTGCGTCGTGCCGGGATACCGGAGGAGGCGAACAGTCGGATGTTCCGGAGGCTCGGCTCGGAGCCACGGCTCTCGGCTGCGGGACTTTCGTGGCTCGAAGACCTCCGCAAGCGCGTCCGGCGCGGTGAGGCAGCCCGCCGCTACGCTTTCCGCGAGGCGACAAGACCCCTGCGGGCGCAGCTCGGCGACAGTATCCTGGCGAGGGCGCTCGAGGAGCGTGGCTATCTCCGTCGGGTCAATGCCCTGTTGCATTGGGACGGTGATGGCCGGCGGTTTTCCCTGCCAGACGCGGTGACTCCGCGCAGCTTGCGCCGGGCGCTTGCGCACATGCCACCCCCTGGCTGGCATCCGGATCCCGCCTCCGTCGGACAACCCGGCGAGTTTCAATCATCCATCCTTACGAGGATCACCCAGGAGATCCGGATGGACCTCCTCGGCCGCGGAGATCCGGCAGCCGTGAAGTTGGCAACGTACATCTTCAAGCTCCGCGGCATCTCTCCAGCGTCTCCCCTCTGAACCCGGTCGTGTGTCCATCCTACGGGCACGTGACCGGGTTTTTTCGTTCCTGATGCCATGCTACGCTTGGCCGACCATGTCGACGTTTGTCTTATCAGGAGACGGGAAGGGGCCTTCCCACCACATCGCGTATGACCAGGAGCTGAACCAAGAACAGCTCGACGTTGTGCTGCACGCGGACGGCGCCTGCCTGGTCTTGGCCGGTGCCGGTTCCGGCAAGACGCGGACGCTGACCTACCGCGTCGCGCACCTGCTCGAACGCGGCGAAGCGCCGGAGCGTATCCTGCTTCTGACTTTCACCAACAAAGCGGCGCGCGAAATGCTCGGCCGCGTCGAGTCGCTCATTGGTCCACTAGCCAGCGGCATCATGGGTGGTACCTTCCACTCCGTCGCCAACCGCTTGTTGCGCAAAGGGGCCTCGCGCCTCGGCTACGAACCTTCCTTTTCCATCCTCGACGCCGAAGACACGCGTGACTTGCTCAAGGCGGTCATGAAAGATTTGCAGATTGATCCCAAGGCGCGCCGCTTTCCGTCACCAGCCGTCGTCCAAGACATCCTGTCGCTTGCCCGTAACACGCAGACCTCCATCCCAGACGTGCTCGAATGGAAGTATCCATCCTTCCAAGACCTCGTCGGCGACCTGGAAGAGATCGCGCGCCAATTCCAGGTGCGCAAGAAGCAAGCCAACGTGATGGATTTTGATGATTTGCTGACCAACCTCGCTTTGCTCTTGCAAGACCCGGAGGTTGGCCCGGTCTTGTCCGAGCGTTACCGCTACGTTTTGGTTGACGAGTACCAAGACACGAACGCCATCCAAGCCAAACTCGTGTCTGCGTTTGCAGCTAAGCATGAAAATGTCCTCGCCGTCGGTGATGACGCGCAGTCCATCTACGCGTTCCGTGGCGCAGACGTCGAGAACATCCTGAATTTCCCCAAACAGTGGCCGCACGCCCGCATCTTTAAGTTGCTCACCAACTACCGTTCCACGACCGAGATCCTGTCCGTCGCGAACGAGTCGCTCTCGCATAACACGAACCAATTTGAAAAGGAGCTGGTGGGCTGTGCAGGGAGCGGCGACAAGCCAAAACTCATCCCATGTTCGACCGCCTCGCAAGAAGCGCGTTACATCGCAGAGCAAGTCCTCGCGTTACGCGCAGAAGGGACGGCGCTCGCCAACATTGCCGTACTCTTTCGTTCCGGCGCACACTCCCAAGCGTTGGAATTTGAGTTGGCCAAGCGCGACATCCCGTACGAATACCGTGGCGGCCAAAAGTTTTTTGAGCGCGCCCACATTAAAGACGTTCTCGCCTACCTCCGTGTCCTCGAAAATCCAAAAGATGAGGTCGCCTGGCTACGCATCCTCGGGATGCAGCAGGGGATTGGGGCTGCGACCGCGACCGAACTCGCGCGTTACGCCTCCAACGCGGGTACGCTTGAGCCCGTCCTGTCCGCAGAGCCGGGTCGCCTACCTTCCCGTGCCCGGGGCGGGTGGGAAACGTTCGTCGGGATCATGAGCGGGGCGCTCGCCCACGGCCGTTTGCCCGCTGGCCTCGTGCGCACCATCTCTGCCTCTGCCTATCAAGAATATTTGGAGCGCGAATATCCCAACTGGCGCGAGCGTTTGGAAGATTTGGAGCAGCTCGCCCTGTTCGCCGAAGGGTACGAGGACCTCTCGCCCTTTTTGGCTGACCTGTCTTTGTATGAGGACATCGCTGCTGGCCGCCAAGAGACGGTTGCCAACACCGCCGACCAAGAACGCATGGTGCTTTCGACCATCCACCAGGCAAAAGGGTTGGAATGGGACTCGGTCTTCGTCATGCATTTGGCGGACAATGCCTTTCCGCACAGCCGGGCCATGGGCGAAGAGGGAGGATTGGAAGAAGAGCGGCGTCTCTTTTACGTCGCCGTCACCCGCGCGCGCCGCCGCCTATTTTTGAGCTATCCCATGACCATGGGCCACGACGCCCTCACCTTCCATCAGCCCAGTTTGTTCTTAGACGAGCTCCATCCGTCATTGTTCGAGCGCGTGGAACTGCGTGAGTCTTCAACGGGGAGCGAGCGTCCGCAGTCCAGCGGCTCCAGGTTCCAAGATTCAGGTGACGGTTGGTCTTGGGATGAGCCCACGATCCGGGTTGACCGTGACGGTGAGCGCCATCCCTCGACCACCACACCCACCGCCTGGAAGTCCTCTTCCAAGCCAGCCGCCATTCCACCCAAATCGTTCTTGCGCGACGTCTAGCTTGCTTGTCTTTGGCCGTCTGCTAACCTGCCCTGCGTATGCCAATGGCACGCGTTTTGGGCCCGGCTGCCCCGGATATGGCCTGCGACTTGGTCGCCATGGCTGTGTGCGAAGAATACCTGCGGCGCGACCCAGCTTCGCGTTTGGATATCCGCGTTTCTGGCGGGCAAGGGGCGTTGTTTGTGGCGGGGACGGTCATGTCGTCTGCGGATTTTGATGTGTCCTCCGTCGTCCGACGCACGCTCGCCCAGCTTGACCCGAGCCTCACTCCGGAACCCTTCATTTCAATCGAAGCCCCGACCAAGCCGTTTGCTTCTGCACCGGTGTCTGCCTTTGGATACGCCACATCTGAAACAGCCTCACTCTTTCCACCCGTGGTCGAGCTGGCCCGCGAAGCGGCACGTGAACTCGTCCGCCGTTTGCGCACGGATGCAGAGTGGTTTTGGTTGTATGGTGACCTCGAAGTCGTGGCCGAGCAGCGGGGAGAGGGCCCGACCTTGTTTGTCCGCGCTGCAACGACGGAAGGGATCGCTCGCGCGGAGGCAACGACGCTCATCACGGAAGCGTTGCAAGGCCACACCAAGGCCGAACGTCTTTTTGTTGACCTGGATGCGGGAGCGTCTGCGGGCTTGTCCCAGCGGGTGGGGAGTTCTGGAAGCTCACCGGCTGGAATGGGATTTGGTTCGGCTCTACCGCTCTCGGGTCTCGTGGTCGGTAAGGAGTTACAGAGCCCATCTGTCCTGGGGACGGCGCTCGCGCGCGCCGCGGCGTGTGAGCTGGTCCGCGCTGGTGCGGCAAAAGCCGCGGCGGTCGAGATCATCTGGCGCGATGCCCAAACTCGCCCCGCCTCCATCCGCGCCCGCGACGAACAAGGCCGTGATCTTTCTAGCTTGATTGATCGCGAACGCCTTGACCTCGCCTCTTTACCCGAAACCTGGCTCGTCCCGTCCGTGTTAAGTGACCTGATTGCAGCTCCGTTTGATGCTTCGCGGTTGCCGCCGTGGGAACTCTCGTTGCCTCTTTAGAGTCGGTGTGGAAGAATAGCGTCCACTATGCGCTTGTCCCACCTTTCTTTCGCCGCCTCCGCCTCCCTCCTCCTGCTCGGTGCCGGTTGTTCCAACTTCTCGGCCTCCCAGCCGCAGGCGACGTCGCCGCTCCGTGTCGTTGAAGAGCCGGCACCGGCAGAAACGGTCGTTGAACCGTACGCCACGTCGACAGACACGTCCGCCTCATCCACATTACCCGCCACACCCGCCAAACCTATGTCCTTCGCCTTCCCTGGCGCGCAACCAGCCGCCGAAGTGAGCAAAAAAGTCCGCATCAAGACCACGCTTGGCGACATTGTGATCGCCGTGCGTCCAGACCTTGGTCCCTTAGCCGCCTCGAACTTTGTCTATCTCGCTAAAAACGCTTTTTACGACGGCACGATTTTCCATCGCGTGATCCCAGGCTTCATGATCCAAGGTGGCGACCCAACGGGCACGGGCCGTGGCGGACCAGGCTACCAATTCGACAACGATCCGGTCAGCGTCCCGTATAGCGACGGCATGGTGGCCATGGCTAACGCCGGTCGCAACACCAACGGCTCGCAATTTTTCATCATGGTGGCAGATTACCCGCTTCCGCCGGACTATTCGATCTTCGGGAAGGTGGTGGAAGGGCTCGACGTCGCCCATCGCATCGCGGATACGGAACGTGACGGGCAAGACCGGCCGCTCAAGGACGTACAGATGGTGTCGGTGACAGTTGAAGAATAAGGCGGTAGACTGAAAGGCGATGAAACATCGCCTTTCTGCTTGGCCTATTTTGGCCACGCTTGCCGTCATTCTCTTGGTGGGTGGCTATTTTTTGCGTGGCTCTGCCCGCGAAGCGTGGCAGGAACTGAACCGCCCTGACGTCCCGGCCGCGGTCGGCTACCAGCCCGCGCCCACCCCCTCCGCCCCAACCACCGGGACGGTTCAAGCCGCACCGACCCCAAGCCCAAAACCGACCACTCCCGCCCCAACGAAGGGCTTGCCTAAAGAGGTGAACCTGGACGTGCCGTTCATGCTCCAGGCGCCAAAGCAGAACTGGGTCCAGCCCTTTGAAGACGCCTGCGAAGAGGCATCGGCGTTCATGCTGGATGCGTTTTTCGACGGGCGGAGCCAGGATTTTGGCCCCGACGAGGCAGAGGGGCTGATCTTGGACTTGGCGGCGTTTGAAGATGTTGAGTACGGCCACAACAAGGACACGACCAGCGAGGAAGTCGTGCATACGCTCCAGGAATATTTTGGGTACCGGAATGTGTCCATCAAGCCCATCGCTTCCGCCGACGACATCCGCCGTGAGCTGGCAGCCGGCCGGCCGGTCATCGTCCCTGCGTATGGGAAAGAGTTATTGAACCCGAACTTCAGGAACGGCGGCCCGGTGTACCACATGCTGGTCATCAAAGGGTATCGCGCAGACGGCTCGTGGATCACGAACGATCCGGGGACGCGGCGCGGAAAGGACTACGTGTACCCAGAAGAGCGTCTGATGGATGCGATCCATGATTTTAACGGCGGCGACGTCCCGAACGGGAAAAAAGTCATGATTACCGTCTTGCCATAACCTATGCCAAAACCCAGCAAGCGCGCGTCGCACGAAATGACCCCCCTGGTCGGGATCGGCGTTTTGCTGACGGTGGTCATGGTCGGCGTGGTCGGATTGGTCCTTGCCTGGCGCCAGTTCCCGAAGCCTGACCCGATTTTGCCGCCCGCCCCAATGGTTGAGCCCGCCACCGGGGAGATCACGCGTGCCTCTTGCGAAGCCGCGAACGGGCAATGGACGGACTGTGGCAGCCCCTGCCACGGCAAGCCGGGCGTGGTTTGCGCCCAAGTGTGTGAGCCGCAGTGTTTGTGCGGCGGGACGCAAGGGTGGTCATGTCCAAAAGCTTTCACATGCACGGACTGGGAACCGGGCCAGCAGGATCCGGCGGCCATCGGAGTCTGTCGAACGGAAGTGACGGACCCAGAGCCAACGCCAGCCACGACGACCGTGTCGGTCGCACGTCCTCGTCCAGCTGGGACGATGTGCGACGAGACGAATTCCATTTGCGTGGATGAAAAATACCAGAACACGTTGCTCGCGAGTCCATTTACCATCACGGGGACGGCGATCGCTTTTGAAGCGCAATTTGCGTGGAGGTTGGAGGATGGGAACGGTGGGAGAATCGGTGAGGGTTCCGCCTACGGCGCGTCATCTCCCGAAGAGCCAATCCCACCGTTTACGATCAGGTCCTTCATCACGACCGTCCCAAAAACCACGACCGGGACACTCGTCTTGTTTGAGTTTTCGGCAAAAGACGGAGAACCGATCCACGAGTTGAGGATCCCTGTCCGGTTACCTCAAACAAGCATGAAAGCCAAATTCTTCATGACCGATACGACTGCGGGTCAAACGGATTGCTCCGCAGTGAGCCCTCTTGAAGAGGATGTCGTACGTTCCGTTCTCCCTGTGGAGACGGCGCTCCAGACGCTCCTCACGGTTGGACCGACCCTGTCTTCCAAGCGCTCCGCGATTCCCGTTGGAACGAAGCTTGTTTCGTTGGTGGTCAAAGGCGGCACGGCGACGGCCGTCTTTAGCCCGGAGCTTCAAAATTACGGCGGCGGGTCCTGTAACGTCCAGGCGATCCGCGCCCAAATCGAACAGACCCTCAAGCAGTTTTCCTCCGTCAAAAACGTCGTCATCAGCGTCGAAGGAAAGACGCCGGAAGAGACCCTCCAACCATAACTATGAAACACTTTTCTCTGCCTGTCTTGCTTGCCTTGCTCCTGCTGGGTGCGGGATGTGCGTCGCGGCCAGCGACCCAGGCCCCGCCGTTGTCGCCGCCGGCAAACCTGGGGTACCCGGAGGACCAAAACCCGGTGCGCCCCCGACCGAACCGTGAAGTGTGCGACACGAAAAATTTCATCTGCGTGGACAAGTCCTTTGTCGGGGCCCATTTGCCCATCAACTTCAACGTGACCGGCACGGCGATCGCTTTTGAGAGCACGATGCAATGGAAGCTTGAGAATGCCTCCGGCACCGTCTTGGGGCTGGGGACGCTCATGACAGCCGCGCCGGACATCGGACAGCCAGGATTGTTCACGCTCTCGACGAGCAGGCCAATCCTGCCAGGGACGGCAACCGGTTCCCTGTCCTTTTTCGAATTCTCCGCCATGGACGGGAGTGTGGTCCACCTGCTGTCGTTGCCTGTCTCGTTCTAGCGACGCGCATGTCGAGCTTCCTCTTGATCGGTGGGTTGGCTGGCCTGGCTGCCGGGACGATCGTCGCGTTTTTTTCACGCCTCGCGTCTGTGTTGGGTCGGGAGAAGAAGCCAGGGGAGTGGGACGAACCACACCTCTTTGGGTACCAGCTGAACCGACGCGAAGCGCGCCTGCTTGGGCTCCTGTCGCACCTGCTGTTGTCCCTGGTTTTTGGGGCGGGGTATGGGTGGCTGTTGCAGTCTGGATTCGTGGCGAGTTTTGCGGTCCTGCCGCTCCTCCTCTGGTCCGTCCTGTTCGCATTTGCGACCGGGTACCTGGTCTTGCCGCTTGAGGGTGATGGGTTGTTTGGCCACAAGCACGACGTGTGGTTTTTTGTGGACTTGCTCATCACGCATGGCATCTGGGCTTTGTTCGTCGCCGGATTTGCCGCCCTATGGTTCGCGTCCTGACCCGCATTGCCTGTGCCGTGTGCGCTGGGATCGTCTTAGGGTCGTTTGGGTTTGTCGTCATCGCGTCGCTTGTCCCTCGCCCGGCGGACGTTGCTGTCTGGCAACCGGCGTATGGCGAGCTCAAAGAGATGCCTGGGACCGTCACAGGTTCCGGAGCCGTCGACACGCCGACCGTGAACGGGACGCGCCTCTTATTTGTCGGCGACATCATGCTGGACCGGAACGTCGCCAAGCGTTCGCGGGACGCGGGGAGCCTCGCGTACCCGTTCCAGCGCTTGCCGGTAGGGTGGTTCGATTCGTTTGATCTGGCGATCGCGAACCTTGAAGGTCCGGTGACCGACCAACGACGTCCACCGGAGAAAAGTATCGACTTCCAGTTTGATCCCGCGGTCATCCCCATCTTGAAAGCGCAGGGGATAGACGCCGTTTCACAAGCTAACAACCACGCGCTCGACCAAGGCCGCATCGGTTCTGACGATTCACGTTTCAGGTTACAGGCTTCAGGGTTTTTGGTCTTTGGTGACCAAGTCCGGGACGATGCCATCGCTCTCGCCACGACGACCGTAAACGGTATCCGTCTCGCGTTTGTCGGTTTCAACACCACGGACAACCCGTTGGATCGAGAAGCTGCTTCAACGACGCTCGCGCTCGCCCGCCAAAATGCTGACCAAGTCATCGTGTTCATGCACTGGGGGAGCGAGTACAAGGACCGACCTGACCCGTCGACGGTCGAAACCGCGCATTGGCTGATCGACCACGGCACGGACGTGGTCATGGGAGCGCATCCGCATTGGGTGCAGGGCTTTTCTGCCTATAAGGGCAAGCCGATCGCCTGGTCACTGGGTAATTTCATCTTTGACCAGGATTTTTCCGTGGAGACAAGGCGGGGAATGGCTGTCGCGCTGACGATCAACTACGGTTCCGTTGAGCTTGAGCCCATCACGCTCCAAATTGACCTGAGCCAGCCAAGGGTGGTCGAAGGGGAGGAGAGGATAAAGCGCCTCGAACGTCTCGTAGAGATCTCCGACGAGCCGTTGCGGGAACAAGTCCGAGCGGGCAAGATGGTGTTTATCACGCCATGATATGAGACTCGTCGATGCGATCACAAGTTTTTTTAAGAGTCCGCCTCCATCGGAGCGCAAGCGGGGGGAGAAGATGAAACCGCGGAAATGGAGGGGTGAGCCGAGCCGCCACCTGCCCAAAGAAGTGATGGAAGTCGTATCAGCCTATGAACCCAAGCCAAAGGAACACCCGCTTGCGTTGCGGTACCAGCCAAAACTAAAAGGACGTGGCGGTGAGCATCTCGTTTTTGGGGTCGCGGGCTCGCCTGACGTTGTCGTCAAAGTGGAGAAGACAGCCATCCTGGAGGGTTTATCATGGCTTGCGGACGGTTCCGGGCAGCTCGAACAACGCCTCCAAGAACGGGTGAAGGAGCAGCGAAGGCTTTTTTCCGCCTTGAAAAAAATTTTTGGCGCGGAACATGTCTTACCCCAGAAGAAAGCGGTCATGCCTATTCCGCTCACGGAAGGTCTCGTCCAAGAATTGCATGTGATGGCCGGGAAAAAGAAAGTGACCATCCCTGCGGGGACGCGGGAGCTGCCGACCATCGTGACCGTACAACGCGAGGCCAAGGTGTTGGAAGGGGTCCGGTATTTCGGTCTCAGTACGGGCGCAGCAGACCAGCGTCTCTTGGATCAGGTTGGAAAAGACCCTGGTGTCCGATACCAATATCGGAAAGCCACGGAACCATTGATGAACGCAGAAACCGCCAAGCGCTCCACGATCGGCGCTCGAGCCATGTCGGACCTGCTTGAGAGTGGCGACATGGATCGACTCATGAGGAAAGCGCAGGAAGATGTGGGGTTACGTGCTGCGCTGAAGGATTTTTGTGAACGTGCTGCAACGTTTGCGCAGGAGACGGGGGAGATTATCGACCTAGTCGGAAAAGACAACGTCGTTTTTTACCAAAAACCTGACGGCGTTTGGACGTATCTCCTCATTGATCCGTTCTATAGCTTTCAGCCCCGTGCCCTTGATATGGGTCGTGAAGCATATCTGAAGGCTCAAGTTGATGTGCCGATGAATAGCAAAACGGTGAATGCCTTTGTCCAAGGGGTTAATTTTACGCGGATCGTGAATGGGATCGGGAAGCTTGTCGGCTCTGAAAAATGGTACGACTATCTGCCATCTGATGGGGGCCAGCCGCCGGATGTGCTGGGTGCGATTTGGCCAGCGCTTAAACGCACAGCCAAGAAGACGGCTGGGGAGGCTGCTTAAACGGGCATGTATGGACAAACAAACCGTCATCAATGCGACCGCTGACTTCGCACGCAAGACCCTTGAAGGCGAAGGGTCTGGCCATGATTGGTGGCACATCCATCGCGTGCGCGAAAACGCCATGACGATCGGGCGCGAAGAAGGCGCGGATCTTTTTATCGTTGAGCTTGCCGCCCTGTTGCACGACATCGCTGACTGGAAGTTCCACGACGGAGATGCAGAAGCGGGTCCGCGGGTCGCCGGAGAGTGGTTGGTGAAGCAAGGGGTGGATGCGGCCGTGATCGAACATGTCTGCGACATCATCCGTAAGCTGTCGTTCAAGGGTGCAGGCGTGAATACGGACATGCCGACGCTCGAAGGCAAGGTCGTGCAGGACGCGGACCGGCTAGAAGCCATGGGAGCAATGGGTGTCGCGCGTTGCTTTGCCTACGGTGGCCATAAAAGCCGTCCGATCTACGACCCGGAAAGCCAGGCCAAGCCCCACGGCTCGTTTGAAGAGTATAAAAAGACCTCCGGCTCCACGATCAACCATTTTTACGAGAAGCTTCTTTTGTTAAAAGACCGCATGCAGACGCCAGCCGGCCGACGTTTGGCCGAGGGGCGCCACGCTTTTATGGAGACGTTCCTCAAACAGTTTTTTGCGGAGTGGGAGGGGAAGGCTTGAGTATGCAAATCTTCTCTGTCGCGCAGTTCTTGGCGTACGTGAACGACACGTTCAAGGCGATTTGGGACCCGAGTGAAGTCTCCGTGGAAGGTGAGGTCAGTGGGTACCGTGTCTCGCAAGGGCAGTGGGTCAATTTTGATTTGAAAGACGAAGAGGCACTGGTTTCTGTCTTTATGGTGCTGCGTAATTTGCATGTGCCGTTGCAGGACGGGATGCGCGTGCGGTTGTCTGGTTATCCGCGGGTCTATCCCAAGTACGGGAAATTTTCGTTTAACGCGGAAAAGATCGAGCTCGTAGGTGAGGGGACCTTGCGCAAGGCGTTGGCTGCTTTGCGCGAGAAGCTGGCGACGGAGGGGTTGTTCGATACCGTACGCAAACGCGAGCTACCACGCTTCCCCAAACGCATCGCGCTCATCGCCTCGCGTGACAGCGCCGCCTACGGTGATTTCGTCCGTATCTTGAAAGAGCGCTGGGGTGGTTTGGAGATTGATTTGTATCACGTCTTGGTCCAAGGCGTAGACGCGCCCTCCTCGATCGTTGCAGCGATCGAGTCCGCCAACGCTGCTACTGCCTACGACGCCCTCATTCTCACCCGCGGCGGCGGCTCCTTTGAAGAGTTGATGGCTTTTAACGACGAGCGCCTGGTCCGTGCCCTCTACGCTTCTAAAATCCCTACCCTGGTCGGCATCGGACACGAACGCGATCTGACGCTAGCGGAAGAAGTCGCGGACGTCCGCGGCTCCACGCCGACCGATTGTGCCCGCCGTCTCGTCCCGGATCGCAAAGAGCTCCTTTATACCGTCGCAACGCTCCAGCAACGCATCGCAGAAGCGGTGGATGAAGTGTTGATCGAACGTGAACGGGTGATCGACGAACGGCTGACGAGCGCTGACCGTTGGCTGCAAGGCGTCCGCCAGAAGTTCGAAGTGATTGCCCCCCGCGTGTCCGAGACGGAGGAGCGCTGGCAGGCGTCCCTGAACGAACGGATTGAGTCATATCTCCGCCTGCTGGCTTCATTTGATCCAACGGCGGTCGTGCGGCGTGGTTTTGCGATCGTGCGGAATGGGTCTGGTACGGTCCTGACGAGTGCACAGGGGGTAAAGCCAGGGGAGCGGTTGACGCTTGCCATGCGGGATGGGACGGTAAAGACCAGAGTTGAACCCCTCCAACAACCCCTTTTGTAATATGCCCAAGAAAAAGACAGATATCGACTTCGGCAAAGGTTTTGAAGAGCTCGAGCAGATCGCCGAATGGTTTGAGCGGGGCGAACCGGACCTCGATAAGGGGATCGCCAAGTTTGAGCGCGCCATGGAACTTGCCAAAGGGTTACGCGAACGCCTGACCGACGCCGAAAACACGATTAAGGAGATTCGGACAAAACATGGTTCATGAATCGTTTCTCGCCTTGGTCAGTTGTTTGGTTTTTGGAGCAAAAGCTCTAGCCATTGTTGACCCCTAAGTGTGTCGACTTCATTCTTCAAAAAGAGAAAGTCTTGCGCCAGCCGTTCAATATCTCCTTGTGAGTAGTGATAGTACGTTCGTGTCCCAAATTCATCACTTTTTGTGACTTCATGATAGCGGTCAGCTCCCTTCATGGAAAGCCGAAACACGCCTCCGGGATTGAGAGTTGTATAAATAGAACGAAAAACTTTTTCTAGACGGTCTATAGGTGTGTGAATGAGGGAAGCGAAACTGAAGACGATATCGACGCCGGACGGGAACTCATATGTTTCAACGTCAGCTTCTTCAAACCGACCTTGCGGGACCTTGTGACGGGCGATCTGGAGGAGGTTCGTTGAAATATCAAGGCCGTGATAATCATTTGTCAACGCACAGATCGTTGCCGCGTCCCTTCCATTTCCGCATCCGATTTCGATCACCCGTGGGTTGCCTTTTTTGATAAGGGCGAAGGCTTCATTGATGTCGCTCAAACGAGCTCCTAAGGCATCGAATTTGTCGGCCAGGGCTTGGGCAGAGGTATTATAGGTCTGGATTGTCTTGGTTTTCGTATCCATACGAGTTCTAGGTTAAGTATCGCTTGCTTATCGGCTGTGATCAAGCCACGGGTGCTTGATCAGCCAGGTCTTGACCTTCCCCAGTCTTTTCGCTAAGCTGCCCGCGAACAATCCAAGATGGCGTCCTGAGAAAGCAAGGGCTGAAAGGCCTAAATGTCTCACGTAAAGTCTGCTGACCACGTGATTCGCCTTGCTGAGGAGCGTAAGAGGTTGGCACGGTGAACCCGTGCCCCTACCGCGACCGCAGGACTTAAGCGCCTGCGGTTGTTTATTTAAAGGTCGAAGAAAGGATTCATAAACCTCTATGCCAAAAACCCGTACACAAAAAGAAGTCGCGGTGCGTGAGTTGGCGGACGCCCTGAAGGGCGGCAAGGCCGTTGCCTTTGCCGACTACCAAGGCATGACCGTGCAAGCCGTGACCGGCCTGCGCAAAAAGCTGACCTCCGCCAAGGTCCAGTACATCGTGGCCAAAAAGACGCTCCTGCGTCTCGCGGCCAAAGAAGCCGGTTATGAGCTCGACACCAAGACGCTCCCCGGCATGATCGGTACCGCCATCGCGACAGAAGATGAGATGGCCGCGACTAAACTCATCGGTGACGCCGGCAAGGACACGCCGATCAAGCTCGTCGGTGGGATCTTTGAAGGTAAGGTCGTTGACCAAGCCTACGTGGTCCAGCTCTCCAAGTTGCCAGGACGTTCCGAACTCTTGGGCCAGCTGTTGTCCGTCTTGAACGGCCCAGCCAGCGCCTTCGTGCGTTTGCTGAATGCCTACAAGGACAAACAGGGAGAAGCGTCAGGTGCGTCAGAAGCGTCAGGTGCGTCAGCTCCGGCTCCCGCCGAAGCTCCTGCTGCAGAACCAGCTCCGGCCGCCGAGGCCGCTCCAGCTCCGGCAGAAACGCCAGCTGAAGCCCCAGCCACTGAAGCCGCTCCGGCCGAAGCCCCAGCAGAACCTGCGGCTCCTGCAGAACCAGCCGCTTAACCGTTACTCTTTTACCCACTCATTCAAACCTTATGTCAGACATGCAGACCGTCGAGATCCCGGAGAAGTTGAAGGGACTCGTCGAATCCGTTGAAAAGATGTCCGTGCTCGAAGTCGCGGAGCTCGTGAAGCTCCTCGAAGCCAAGTGGGGCGTGTCCGCCGCCGCTCCGGTCATGATGGCCGCCGGGGGTGCCGCCGCTGCTGAAGAAAAGTCTACCTTTGACGTTGAGCTGGCCGAAGCCGGCGCCAACAAGATCGCCGTGATCAAGGTGGTGCGTGAAATCACCGGCCTGGGGCTCAAGGAAGCCAAGGACATGGTCGACGCCGCCCCGAAGGTCATCAAGGAAGGCGCGCCAAAGGCCGAAGCCGACGAGATGAAGAAGAAGCTCGAAGAAGCTGGCGGGAAAGTGAACCTGAAATAACGTTCAAACAAAAAAACACGGGTCCTGTCACCGGATCACCTCGCTGTGCTCACTTCGTTGCGCGCAGCAAGGGCTCCGATCCGGTGCCACCCGTGTTTTTTGTTTGCCTGGCTTTTTACCCTTATCTATGGAAAACTGCAGCTATGCTTAGCTGGAATGAGATCAGGTTTCGGGCGCAGAAGTTCTCCCGTGATTGGGAGGGCGAGACCCGTGAAACAGGGGAGTACCAGTCGTTTTGGAACGAGTTTTTTGAGGTATTTGGCTTGAAGCGCCGGAATGTGGCTTTGTACCAAAGAAAGGTGGAGCTGCTCGGCGATTCTCGTGGCTTTATTGACCTCTTGTGGCCTGGGACGCTCTTGGCCGAACATAAATCCGCTGGCCAGCCGTTGGATGCCGCTTTTACCCAAGCCACGGACTACTTCCAAGCTCTCTCCGAAGAGGAAAAGCCACGCTACATCATTGTCACGGATTATCGGGCGGTGCGCCTCTATGATCTGGAGGGCGAAAAGGGGATCGAGGAGCACGAGTTCCCGATCGGCGACTTTTCCAAACATGTCCGCCTGTTTGCTTTCATGGCTGGCTATGAGGCGCGTGCCTACCGCGACGAAGCTCCGGTGAACGCTAAGGCCGTCAAGGCGGTGGCCAAGCTCTACGAAGCGCTCATTTCCGCAAATTATCCCAAAGACGCCGTGGACAAGCTTTTGACGCGCCTGGTCTTTTGTTTCTTTGCGGACGACACGGGTATCTTTAACAAAGGGACGTTCGCGGCGTACATGGAACGTGCGACGAGGGAGGACGGCTCTGACGTCGGTGCACAGCTTTCGACCGTGTTCCAGATTTTGGATACGCCAAGTGACAAGCGCCAAAACACCACGGATGAAGACCTGGCCGGGTTGCCTTATGTGAACGGGGGATTGTTTGCTGGCTTTCTTCCATCCGTTTTTGGGACGACGGACATCCGCAAGACACTGCTTTCTTGCATGGCCTTTGATTGGTCGGCTGTGTCTCCGGTCATTTTCGGGTCCATGTTCCAGTCCGTGATGGATGATGATGCTCGCCATGACGTTGGCGCGCACTACACGTCAGAGAAAAACATCCTGAAGCTCATTGGTGGGTTGTTCTTGGATGACTTGGAACGCGAATTGGCTGATGCAGGCACTAACCACGCCAAGCTAAACGCGCTGTGGACCAAGATCGCCAAAATTACGCTCCTTGATCCGGCCTGCGGCTGCGGCAACTTCTTGGTGGTGGCTTATCGTGAATTACGGCGCATTGAGTTTGAGATTTTGAAACGGATTTATCGTAAAGAGGTGGAAGCGGGGCAGTCCGCCCTGCCCTTTGACGTCTCGCATGTCTCAAAACTTTCTGTGGAACGGATGTTTGGCATTGAGATACTCCCTTTCCCTGCCGAGATCGCCCGGCTCTCGCTCTGGCTCATGGACCACCTCTCCAACATCGAGCTCGGTGATTACTTCGGGACGCCCTTCGCCAAGCTCCCCATCACCGAATCGCCGCATATCGTACAGGATGACGCCCTGACGTTAGATTGGGAATCAGTAGTACCTAAGGAAAAGCTGTCATACATCCTGGGCAACCCGCCGTTTATCGGGTCAAAGGTCATGTCCGATGCACAGCGTGCACAGATAACGGGACTGTTTGGTGAGGCGAGCGGTTCTGGCACGCTGGATTACGTTTGCGGTTGGTATATCAAGGCGGCGTACTACGTCCAGGGCACAAACATCCATTGCGCTTTCGTCTCCACAAACTCGATCACCCAGGGTGAACAGGTGGGGGTCTTGTGGAGCTCGCTCTTACCGTTGGGCATCCATCTCACGTTTGCACACCGTACATTTAAGTGGACGAATGAGGCGCCTGGTAAGGCCGCCGTCTTCTGTGTCATTTTGGGATTTACAGCTGGTAATGTAAAAGATATCCGGTTGTTTGATTATGAGGATGTCCGTGATGAACCGCATGCTTTAACCGTGCCAGAATTAAACCCGTATCTAGTGGTGGCTCCTTCGGACATCATTATCCGAAGCCGTCAGAAGCCGCTCTGTGGTGTTCCAGAGATCGGAATTGGTAACCAGCCGATTGATGGAGGATTTTACCTTTTTACAACAGAAGAGAAAGAAGTTTTTCTGCAAAAAGCACCAGCAGCCGCTCCGTACTTTCGTCGCTGGCTCGGTTCAGATGAGTTCTTGAATGGTTGGGAGCGCTGGTGCCTCTGGCTTGGAGACTGTCCGCCGGAACAATTACAGAAAATGCCAGAAGCATTAAGGCGGGTAGAAGCCGTTCGCGAGTATCGTCTTTTGAGCAAGCGTGCAGCGACGAGCAGGCTCGCAGATACGCCAACCAGGTTCCAGGTGGAGAACATGCCGAAAAGCAATTACCTCATTATTCCAGAAGTTTCTTCGGAACGACGTCATTACATCCCAATCGGGTTCATGGGACCGGAAACGCTGGCCAGTAATTTGCTCAAAATCGTGCCTAACGCCACCCTCTATCATTTCGGTATCCTGGAAAGCGAAATGCACATGGCCTGGGTGCGTACGGTCTGCGGCCGACTTGAGTCGCGTTACCGTTACTCAAAAGACATCGTTTACAACAACTTCCCCTGGCCGGAGGAGGTGACGGAAAACTTGAAGATGGAAGTCGAAAAAACGGCGCAATACGTTTTGGATGTTCGCAAGACCTTCCCCGACGCAACGCTCGCCCAGCTGTATAACCCCGAAACCATGCCCAAAGCGCTGCTCGACGCCCACCACACCCTCGACCGCACCGTAGACCGTTGTTACGGCAAACGAACCTTCAAGACCGAGGCAGAGAGGGTAGGGTTTTTGTTTGCGCTGTACAAAGAATACGCGGAGAAACAGTTGATGTTGGAGCATGTGGAGGGGAAGAAGGGGAGGGGGAGGAAGCAAAAGGTATAATAAAAAGGCCATGTTGAAGCCACAGACTAATTACGCTTTTATCGACAGCCAGAATGTCCACCTAAGTATCAAGGAACTTGGGTGGTCGTTGGATTATCGACGTTTTAGAAAATACCTTTTGGAAAAGTACGGGGTAAAACAGGCTTTTTTGTTTATTGGTTATGTCCCGGACCGACATGCGCTGTACACGGCGCTTCAACAGATGGGTTATGTATGCGTCTTTAAGCCGACGCTGACCTACAAGGACGGGTCAACGAAGGGGAACTGTGACGCGGAGTTAGTACTCCACGCAATGATCGAGTTTTCTAACTATGAGAAAGCTGTGATCGTCACTGGTGACGGGGATTTCCATTGCCTGATTCAGTACCTTGAAGGGAAGGGAAAGTTAGAGAAAATATTGGTTCCAAACCAGAAAAAGTATTCAGCCTTATTAAAGCGTTTTCCATCCCAATTTTTGGCATTTATCAGTGATCTCGAAGCGCTCCTAAAAAGAAAAGAACCCCGCAAGGACGGAACCTTGAAGGGCGCTCTTCGTGGTGATGTAAAGCCAGGATAGCACAAAAACCGAAAAGGTCAAGAGCCTCTTAAGGCATCTCCAACTGCCACACCTTGTTCCCATCCAACACGTACAACTTCTTGTTCGTGGCATCCCCAGTCACGTTCGTGATCTCGCCAAAGGCGGGGGAGATGATTTGGGCGATGAGCTGGCCGTCTTTGCGGTAGACGACGATGCGCTTGTTGGCGGGGTCCGTCACGACAACGCGGTCGGTGTCGGCGTTGGTCCAGAGGCCGGCGATCTTGGTGAGGGCCGGTTCCACGGCCGGCAAGCTCCAGGATTCTTCGGCGCCGCTCAAGAACCGTTTGACCTGGCCGTCTTCAAACGCGACGTAGACGCTTGAGTCAATCGCGATGTCGACCGCGTTCCCAAAGGTAGTGGAGGTTTGCTTGAGGTATTTGGTGGCGCTGCCAGCTCCCGTTGAACCGGCGTTCATGCGCCAGATCATGTTCGTGCCAGGGTCGAGCGTGTAGAGGCGGTTCGCGTAGACCACGGCGGCGCGGGTGCCAGAGGTCGCCGCTCCATCAAGAGTACCAACGGCAAAGCGCGGCCCGCTCGGTTCGTAGACGGCAAGACCCTTTTGGTCCGTGAGCACAAAGGATTGGGCTGATCCTCCGGCAATGACGCTCGGCGTCCCGACGAGAGAGGTCGGCAGGGCAAAGCGGCGGACCTCTTTGTTGTCTGTCTTGATCTCAACCAGGTTGCTGCCGGACGTGTCGACGCTAAGCACGCGGTCACCCATGATGGCCAGGGATTTGAGTGAGCGGTCTGGCGCGCCCAGGGCGAGCGCAAAGAACTCCGTCGGCTGGTCAACCCTCACTTCGCGGCGCGCTTTTGATTCCAGCGTCCCTAGTTGGCCGTACAAATCGCCACGCGCTTTTTTACGGTCAGCCGTCTTTTCATCCAAGCCATCCAAAATGCTGCGCGCTTCTTTCAGCAGCGTACGGGCGCGGTCATCGTTTTGGTAGAGGAGGTCAGCTTCGGCGCGGTGGACGGCGTCAGCGGCACGGTCCAACGTCTCGTTCCAGGTTTTTTGTTCCGCTGCAAAGACGCGGGAGCGCCAAAACCAGATCCCGCCAATCGCTAGGATGAGGACAGCGCCACCCGCGATCAGGAGCTGCCGTTTACGGGTTGGGGTGAGCGTCGATCCGTGGCCCGCGCTCATACCACGGAAGCTGGTCAGCGACATGCGGTCCGTCTGTTGTCGGAGCCGGCTCCAGGCCGCCTTGGCGTTGGCCAAAAGAGCAACCAAGGTCCGCGCACCGCGTGTCTGGCGTTCGTTCGTGGCTGGTTGGATGGGGGAGATGGTCGGGGAAAGGTAGGCCTCGGTCTGCCGTTCGTCTTCGCGCAGCTTTTTGATGGAGCGCGTGCTTTGGTCGTCCACCTCTTTCTCTGATGAGAACCCCTTGGCCGCAGGAGGCGCGGTCGGTGGGGGGACGGCGGCGATGACAAGGCCGACAAAGTCATCGGGGATGCCGCGGCCTTCGACATCATTTCGGATTTCGAGTGCGGCCGTGACCGGTGGCAGGGTCGTCAATCGTTCGCTCAATTTGAGCTCGCTTCGCAACCGTTCAAAGTTCGTCGTCCCGCAAAACAGCAAGTCACCCAAGGCAAAGTCACCACAGATGAGTGAGGCGAACACTTTGTTTGGATTCGTTTCTGTCGCCTGTTCGAGCGAGCCGAGGAGGTCAAACGAGCGGTACGAACCGTCCGCCTGCTTTTGCACAAAAACATTGCACATCGAGCCGAGACCAGCAAAACACACATGCCCATCTGCGAGCTCAAACAAGAAAAGATTGACCCGGCTCCAGGCGATGGAGGTCGGTTCTTGGGACACGAATTCTGCAATGGCTTGGTTGACCCGTTCGACCAGCTTCTCAAACCGCGCCATCGGGTCCCCATCCACCCCAGAGACCAACATGCGCGCCTGTTCGACGCTCGAGCAGACCGTATCCAGGAGTTGCTCGTAGACGTAGAGGGTGGAGGCGATTTCCGCCAGCAGGACCAGGGTCGGAGCCTTTTTCCCGCGCCCTTCTGCATCAAAACGGAACAGACCGATGATTTTTTCATCCATCGGGGAGCGGCTGATCTCGATATCTGCGAGACGGTAGTGGACCGGAGGCATGGGGTAAGGAAGTGAGGAGGAAGTGATCCGAGTATACGGTCAGGCGGAAGCCCCTGTCGAGGTTGTTTTTCACCCCTCGGGCCACCCTTGTCAAGCCGTCCATCTTTGGGCAGGATACGGAGGTCTGTATGCTTGAACACCTTTTTGGTTCTAGAACCCGCGTAAAATTGCTCTCTTTGTTCCTGCACCACCCAGAGGAGCCGCTCTTTGTGCGTGAGATCACGCGCTTGGTCGGCACCCAGATCAACGCGGTGCGCCGCGAATTGAGCAACCTGACCAAACTCGGTTTGATCAGTGAAGCCACGGCGAACGAACGCGACCCGGATGCGGGCAAACGTCCCGGCCTCAAGCGCAAGTACTACAAGGTCAACCGCGACTTTAAATTATTGCAGGAGGTGACCGCGCTCATCATGCGGGCGCAAGTCATGCTCGAACGCCGCCTCGACCAGGAGATCGCCAAGATGGGGGACGTGCGCTACCTCGCCTTCATGGGGATGTTCCTCGGCCAGGCAAAAGCACCCGTCGACCTCTTCGTCGTTGGTGAAGTAGACCAGGTCAGTTTAAAGAAGTTGGTGACGCAGATGGAAAAAGATTTGGGCTTTGAGATCAATTTCACCGTCATGG
>CAZFRH010000012.1:0-28511 GCA_964521235.1 uncultured Gammaproteobacteria bacterium
GAAGCGCGAAGACGCCAAAGCGTACGACGAGCTGATGGCGAAACTCAAGGTGTAATGAAAAAAGCCCTCACGGGCTTTTTTCATTACAGGGGTACTGGACAACTCCAAAAAAATAATGTATAGTATAGATGTTCGCTTTGATAACCCGTTTTTGCCGAAGCTTTTATTTTCCATTCGGCGTTTACGTATTTCGCTAAGGAAAAGCCTATAATGTATGTTGCAACGTCCTGACCAGCGTGTCGCTATTTTTATCGATACGCAAAATATGTACCACAGCGCTAAGCATATTTATGCCGCGCGAGTACACTTTGGAGCCATTGTCGAAGCGGCCGCAGCCGGCCGCCAGATCGTGCGCGCGCTCGCCTACGTCGCCAAATCCAAGACCGGCGAAGAGCACGCGTTCTTTGAAGCACTGACCCAAGCGGGCATTGAGCTCAAAGTAAAAGATGTCCAAGAGTTTGCCAGCGGCGCCAAAAAGGCCGACTGGGACGTTGGCATGGCCGTAGACGCGATCGCCCTCTCGGGCCGCGTCGACGCCGTTGTCCTCGTAACGGGTGACGGTGACTTTGTCCCGCTCGTTGAATATCTCAAAGCGCACGGCATCCGGTGTGAAGTCGTGGCCTTTGCTGAATCCACCAACGCACGCTTAAAAGAAGTCGCCGACTCCTTTTTAGACGTCTCCGCTGACCCGACCCGCTTTCTCATCCGCGCCGGACGTGGGCGCGCGCCAAATGGCGGGAGCGAAACAGAGGCTAAGTCGTCCCGTAACCCCCGCGGGCGCCGTTCGAGCGCTCAAGAGGAAGAGCCAGCAGCCCCCCGCGCGATCCGCGTGACCTTTTAAAAAATCTAGGTTTTGTGTCATTCTGAGCGGAGCGAAGAATCTCCTTCCGGGTGAGATCCTTCGTTTGCCTCAGGATGACATCCATCCTGCCATTCTTCTATCCACGCTCGTCCGCAGACGTTGAGACTGCTGAAGCAGCTTTCGTCTTCGGATGAGCTTACCTTAGCGCTAAAGGCGCTCATCTGTATGAAACAACCGCAGACCTTTTCCATCCAATGGGGTGGACGCGACCTTTCGATCAGCATCGGGCAATTGGCCCAGCAGGCCAATGGCTCCTGTACCGTCCGCTATGGCGATACGGTCGTTTTGTGTACCGCCACCATGGGTGAATTGCGTGAAGAAGTCGATTTCTTCCCCTTGGCCGTGGACTTTGAAGAGCGCATGTATGCCGCCGGCCGCATCAAAGGCTCACGCTTTATCAAACGCGAAGGCCGCCCGACCGACGAAGCGATCTTGAGCGGCCGCTTGATCGATCGCGCCATCCGTCCCCTCTTCCCTGACGGTTTCAAAAACGAAGTGGCCGTTGTCGCAACAGTTTTCTCCCACGACCAAGCGAACGACGCAGACATCCCAGGATTGATCGGTGCCTCGTGCGCACTCGCCATGTCCGACATCCCGTGGAACGGCCCGATCGCCGCTGTGCGCGTTGGACGCAAAGACGGACAGCTCATCCTCATGCCCACCTACGCCGAAACCGTCGAAGGTGATTTGGATATTGTGGTCGCTGGCACGCCGGACAAGACCATCATGGTCGAAGCTGGGATCAAAATGATCCCGGAAGAAACCGTGCTTGAAGCCATGCAGTTTGGTTTGAAGCATCTTGGCCCGGTGATTGATCTGATCAACCAGGTCAAGCAAGCCGCTGGAAAAGAAAAACGGGCAATGAACACGGCCAAAACCCCTGAAGATGCTGAAAAAATGGAATTACTGAACCAGTGGCGTACTCGGGCCAAAGACTACCTCAAAACCCAGGTCGGTGAACTCTTCGCGACCCCGCTCAAGACCAAAGCCGACCGCAAAGCCAGCGTCAGCAAGATCAAACTTGGGCTTGAGACGTACCTCACGAATGAAGGACTCGAAAAAGACGTGCGCAAAAAAGTCATGACCGTGATTGATGAGTTTGTTGACGCTGAAGTCACCAAACAAATCCTCGAGCAAGACAAGCGCGCCGACGGCCGCTCGCTCACCGACATCCGCGAGCTCGGCGCTGCGGTTGCCGTCATGCCGCGCACCCACGGCTCCGGCTTGTTTGAACGCGGCTCGACCCAAGTCTTGTCCTCGGTGACCCTTGGCAGCCCAGGCATGGAACAGACGCTCGACACCATGGAGTTCCAAATGACCAAGCGCTACTTCCACCACTACAACTTCCCAAGCTACTCGGTCGGCGAAACCAAACCTAACCGCGGCCCCGGCCGCCGCGAAATCGGCCACGGCGCCTTGGCCGAACGCGCCATCATGCCCGTCCTCCCGACCAAAGAAGACTTCCCCTACACCATCCGTGTCGTATCCGAAGTCCTGGGCTCCAACGGCTCCAGTTCCATGGGCGCCACGTGTGGCTCCACCCTCGCTTTAATGGATGCTGGTGTGCCAATCTTAGCGCCAGTTGCCGGTATTGCGATGGGCGTCGCGAGCGACGAAGCCACCGGCCGTTATAAGGTGATCACGGACCTGCAAGACCTGGAAGACGGCGAGGGCGGCATGGACTTTAAGGTCGCTGGCACCCGCGACGGCATCACCGCCATCCAGATGGATACCAAAACGAGTGGCCTCCCCTGGGACGTGATCGTCCAAACCTTGAACCAGGCCAAGACCGCGCGCCACCAGATCCTGGACACCATGGCCGCCTCCATCCCCGCTCCCCGCGCCGAGCTCTCCCCGTACGCCCCGCGCATCGTGAGCTTCATGATCAACCCTGACCGCATCCGTGATGTCATCGGTCCAGGCGGCAAAGTCATCAACGAGATCATCGCGACACACAAAGTCGAGATCGACATCGAGGACAACGGCCTTGTCATGGTGACGTCCGTGAACGGCGAGTCTATGGAAAAGGCGGTTGCCTGGATCAAACAACTCACGCGTGAAGTGAAGGCCGGGGAAGTGTTTGAAGGACCGGTCACTCGCATCATGGACTTCGGTGCGTTTGTCGAAATCCTGCCAAAGGTCGAAGGCCTCGTGCACATCAGTGAGCTCGCACCACAGCGCGTCGGCAAAGTGACGGACGTCGTCAACGTCGGCGATGTCGTCAAAGTGGTTGTCTACGAAATTGATTCAATGGGACGCATGAACCTGTCCATCAAACGCTTGGACCCGAGTTACGTCCCTGGCCCACACGACGAAAAACCGTTACGCGACAGTTCCCGCGGACCACGTCGCGGCCCGCCACGTCGCTAAAGAAAGCCAAAACATGACGGATATCCAGCTGAACCCAGGGTCCTCTAGCATCATTCTTGCGCAAGGCCGGGTGGCGCGTCTTGGACGTGGTTGGATCATCCTCGCGGTCGTCGTTGCCGTCCTTGCCGCCCTCGGGGCGCTCCTCATGTTCGCGCTCGGCCCCGCCTTCCCCATTCCAGACGGCAGTGTCGCGATCGTCTCTGTCCAACCACGCGCCCTGAACACCGTCTTCTCCGCCGAAGAACGTGCACGTCTTCCAAAAACATGGCAACAGGCTATCGCCCAAAACGGACGCTGGCCTGTTTTGCTTGGAGCTGTCCGCGATGGTTCGTCCTGGGAAGCGTACGCACTCGTACCCCGATGGATCTCCAACGGTGGTTCACCTACACAGACAAAGGGCCTGGTCCGTTGGATCGGTGACATCCCATCCCAAGGGACAAGTGTCCGTTACACAGATCAATGGCGTTGGCGGCACAAGGTCGGAAAAGCCACCCTTCTTGCATGGATCAACCTTCGTTCCCTGTTCAACGGTGCCGTCCCTACAGACGAGCTGACGCCAGACGGGACGTTCCTCTTGGCCTGGGACGGCAAGGTGCTCAAGACGACCATCCCTTTTTCCCTCACCGACCAAACCATGGACCTGAAGCAAGCTGACATCAGCCTGAACCTGGCAAAAGACACGTCCCGGCAAGACGCGGCCGTCCGGACCTTCCTCGAACGCCTCCCAATTGGGGACCAAACGCTTAAAGAGCTGAATCCAAGGCCCGATCAAGCCAATCTTTGGCTCAATGAAGGGGTCCCAACGGCCGTTTCCATCAGATATGGAGCTCCGTTAAACCAAGAACAAGCCTCTGCGGTCTTAGGCGCCCTAGGGTTAGCCGAACAAAAGCGCGTGACCCTGCCTGATGGGACACTCGCCTTCGAACGGGTGCTGCTCGCCCCAGAAAACATCCAATTTCCCAATAATTACACAAGATATGACGGAGGAATGGTCCACTTGGAAGAGACTGAGGCGAGTTTACGTTGGCCGGTAAACACCTCCCCGCAGACTTCTAACAGCCCGACCCCCTGCCATCCAGGGACACCGTGGGCCAGGTTTTCCACCCAGACCCTCGTGAGCATCATAAAAAGCATGGAGTTGCCCGCTTTGCCCCAGACGTTGCTCCATCCACTCCAACTCGTTTCAGATCGTGGACGCCTTGTCCTCTGCCAAGAACGATAAACGTTGATATCCACACTCTCTCCACATTTTAAAAACAAAACAATCACAAGGAAATTTGCTTATCTTGGTTCGTTTTTTCGCTTATACACAGGGAGGTTTGATCGGAAGTCATTTTCACGGTATTATAGATAACGGTTCTTCCCCTAAGAACCAGAGAGTTCTCAAGTCAGTCGCACCTTCCACCCATGCTGTACCTTCCTCTTTATGGAGAAAGCGAAACGCTTTCTGATAACCTGCATTCTGTGCCTTTGTTCGTCCAAGAGGTGTCCAAAACCTCTTCAACCGTTCCTCGCTCCTTTAAACTGCAACAGGACTGACTCCCATCACGCGCGCAAGCGCAGCCCCTCCACGGCGATGGTAGTCGATTCCATTCTCCTACTCCGCCCCGACGCCATTCACTTGGTGTCAGGACAGTAAAAAACAAAACCTAAAGCTCCTTGAGTTTCCGGCACCCCCTCCTATAAGAACGCCTAGCGCTCTTCCGGGGCCATGCCAGGGCAGGGTTGGAGAAGCAGTGGACTAGACCAGGGTTCATCCTTGTGTTTTTCCTTGTTGGGACTCTTCCAACGAGAACAACCGCGGACCCAGGCCTGGGGCCCGCGTAGCCAAAACATCTTGTTTCGGGCTTCACTCGGGCCCCTTTAAAATTTCCAAAAAAGTCCTCTGGGACGTTTTTTTGTTTTAGGATTGACGTGAATCCAGCCATTTGGCATCCTTGGCATACTTCAAGCAACAAAAGAGGGCCCTTAGCTCATCTGGTAGAGCGCTTCCATGGCATGGAAGAGGTGACCGGTTCGATCCCGGTAGGGTCCACCACCAAAACAACCTCCTGATCGGAGGTTGTTTTTGCTTTATGGATATTGAACCTACTTTGTATACGCCAGCGGATTCTTCCGGGCTCCACTGACATACACTTCATAATGCAAGTGCGTACCCGTCGAACGGCCGGTCGTGCCGACCATGGCGATCACCTCTCCCCGCTTGACCGCCTGCCCAACCTTCACAAACAGCTTGGAGGCGTGGGCATAACGCGTTTTCATCCCGTTCTGGTGGTTGATCACGATCTGCAGGCCATAGCCGCCGCTGTTCCAGCCTGCCGTCTCAACCACACCGTCTTCAGACGCGTAGATCGGGTCTTTATAGTCACCATCGATATCAACCCCCGTGTGGCGCCAACCATAATATTGGTTGATGACGCGTAACGCGGTCGGCCAAAGCAATTTAGGACGCTCCTTGGTTTCCGCCTCTACGACATCCTCTGGCTTGTTACGTGTGTCGTCTTTTGTCCCCGTCAATTCTTGATAGATATCAACGGCCTTGTTAGCGATGCGTGAAATCGGGACATCGGGGCGCGCGGAAGACGTCCGGCTGGCGACCGGGATGACGGCCGGTGGGCGTCCACCGGGGACGACGAGCTCTGCCCCAATGGAAAGCGACCCGGAAAGCTCATTCGCTTCATTGATCACGTCTTGCGAGACGCCGTAGGTGATGGCGATCTTTGCCAACGTCTCCCCTTTCTTAACCGTATGGAGGACGCCGGAAACAGGTGGGATCTTGAGCGGATCCCCTGGTTGGATCGTGCTGCGCTCCGTCAGCTTGTTCGCCCAGAGCACCGTCCCGACCGTCACGCCATGCCGGCGCGCAATGGAAGCGACCGTGTCCCCCGGTTGGATGACGTAGATTTCTGTTTTTGTCCGGACTGGCAATGGAGCTTCTCCTGGGATCCCCGGCTCGTCGGCGCCCGGAAGGATCGCGATCGATCCCGGGACGGTCAGGTCGGCGATCGGTTGGTCAACATCATCCACATAATCAAAGTCGATCCCTGGCAAGGCTTCAATCGTTTCTGAACCCAAGTACCGTGCGCCTTGCGTCATGCCGGCCGGATACACGACTTCCTCAATGACATCCGTGCGTTGGTCCGTCACCATGGCATACAGCAAGCTACGCTGCCCGACATCTGACGCGGTCGCGTACTTGGTCTGCAGTTGCCCACCGACCGTCACGATGGAAATCACGAAAATAACGGCATGGAGGACATACCGGTTGGTAAACAAGAGGAAGAAAAACCCACGGGCAGAAACCAACATGCGGGACATCCGCATCCGGAGCAAAACAATGACTTTATAAAGGGGGAGGAGGAAGTATTCAACGCCGAACCCGAGAACGACACCCATCAGGCGGAACACGGGGCGCAAGACCACCGAAACGAGCCGATACGCTCGGCCAACCAGCCCGAGCAAGCTCAAGGCGGCCTTCATGAGGAAATGCTTGATGGAGTGGGTAGAAATACGGAAAAAAGTGATTATTTTGGCTAGTATTAGCCAAAAAGTCTTTCTCACGACGTGGGATCACGTTAGCACCTTAGAAAGACCAGGTCAATCATAGGTCGTCAAGACCGATATTGCAGAGCCTCGGCGATATGTTCACTCAAAACCCCATCAAAACCGCCCAAATCAGCGATGGTTTGGCTGACTTTCAGCAAACGAAAGTATGCCCGCGCGGACAAACGATGGCGTTCGATGGCCTGCTTAAGGAGCGCTTGGGCCTGGGCATCCAACCGGATCATCCGACGGACCGTATCACTCCCCATCTCGGCATTCATAGAAAGCCCAAACCGCTCTAGCCTCACCCGTTGCCGGTCGCGCGCCGCCTGTACCCGGAGCCGAACCGACGCGCTCGCCTCACCGGGCTCAAGGTCCGTCAGCTCCCCGGTCTTCACCTTCGGCACTTCCAAAAACAGGTCGATCCGGTCGAGTAATGGCCCGCTTAACTTCTTCCGGTACTTCGCGACCTGCAATGGGCTGCAAAGGCATGCCTGGTCCTGGTCCGTCAGGTACCCGCACGGACAGGGGTTCATGGCCGCGACCAAACAAAAGCGCGCCGGAAAAGACACGGAACCCTGCGCACGGCTCACCGTCACCGTCCCATCTTCCAGCGGTTGTCGCAGCGCTTCGAGGACAAAGCGGGGAAACTCCAAAAACTCGTCAAGAAAAAGGACGCCTCGGTGTGCGAGCGTGATTTCCCCTGGTTTTGGGATAGCCCCTCCGCCGACAAGCGACACCATACTTGCGCTGTGGTGAGGTGAACGGAATGGCCGCACCCGGACAATCCCTTGTCCGGCGAGCTGCCCGGCTACGGAATGGATCGACGTGACTTCGAGCGCTTCAAGAGAAGTGAGCTGCGGCAAGATCGAAGGAAACGCACGCGCAAGCAACGTCTTCCCTGACCCCGGCGGCCCTTGCAAGAGGATGTTATGGCCGCCAGCCGCCGCAATCTCAAGGGCACGCCGTGCTTGGTGCTGGCCACGGACCGAAAGGAAATCAACGGGGTACTGACCGAACGATTCGGTCTCGAGCTGGGTTTGGGGGACGCGTGGCAACGGGGCGGCTCCCGTGAGGTCATCCACCACCTGGCGCAACGTCTGTGCTGTGCGGACGGCAATCCCCTCGACCAGGGCCGCCTCAAGTCCATTTCCTTCCGGCAAGACCACCTCCTGGATGCCTAACCGCTTCGCTGCGAGCACGAGGGACAGTGCCCCATGGATCGGGCGGAGCGACCCATCCAACCCAAGCTCACCGGCAAAAAGACACGTCGTCGCAATCTCGGGGACAGCCCCTTGGGCAGAAAGGATGCTAAGCGCGATGGGCAGATCAAACGGTGTCCCACACTTCTTTAAGTCCGCCGGAGCCAGGTTCACGATCACCCGCGTGCGTGGGAACGGGAGGTCTGCATGCTTCATGGCGCTCTTCACGCGTTCCTTTGCCTCTTGGACAGAGGCGTCCGGTAACCCGACGATCACAAAGGCGCTCAAACCAGGGGAAATATCCGCTTCAATCGTGACGGGATGCGCTTCCAACCCGAGGAGGGAGGCGGTAAAGACATGGGAGGCCATATCTACTCCGTTCCATATCCCTGGAAGGACGTCCAGTGTGGATAGATGCCTCCCCCTTGATCCGAAAGGCGTCCCAGGCTACTATTTCGTTATCTATGACGCCCGAGCTCTTGGCGCAAATCAAGGCGACATTAGAAGAGGAAAAGGCCCGCTTAGAACGGGAGTTGGGCGAGTTTGCCAAAAAAGACAAGGCAACGAACGGACACTTTACCCCGACCTATCCCGAAAGCGGCGGCACGTCTGATGATGACAACGCCATGGAGGTCAGCGCCTTTGCGGACGAGCTGTCCTTGGGCGAAAAGCTCGAGGCAGAGCTCCGCGACACAAAAAAGGCCCTGTCCGCCATAGAAAAAGGCGCCTACGGCATCTGCAAATACTGCGGCAAAGAGATTGATGAGAAGCGCCTGCTCGCGCGTCCGACGTCCAGCTCCTGTATCGAATGCAAGAAAACGCTGACGCAAGAAATGTAACCCTTTTGGAGCGTGCCCGCTCCACGGCCCTGGTGCTTGGCACCGGGGCGGTTGTTTTTTGCCTGGATTGGGTGAGTAAGGCCCTGTGGTTCCGTGCAGAAAATGACCTCGGGCGGAGCGCCTGGGCACTCGTCAGACTTACCGCTCATGCAAATCAAGGGATCAGCTTCAACCTCCCACTCCCGCTCTGGATCCCGATCGGTCTCGCGGCCGTGATCGCCATCAGCACGGTGGTTGTTGCTGCCGTCCACCCGCGCCTCCCGTTTTCTACCATCCTTGGTTTAGGCCTGATCCTCGGAGGTGCGGCCGGGAACGGCCTTGACCGCCTCTTGTTAGGGTTTGTCCGCGATTGGCTGCTCTGGTTTGAGCTTTCTGCCATCAACGCGGCAGACATCGCGATTGTCGCAGGCTTCCTCCTTGCCTGGGCCACTTATTCAAAAGCCCTCAAACGGTAACGCCGGATCCCAGACGAGCGGTCGTGGCGCTTTTGCTCCCCATGGAGCATCCGTTGATGCTTTAAGACAGAAACAGTAAGTACCGGATCATGCCGCGCGTCCCGAAGGACAGACCGGAAAGCTTCTTGCCACACGTCCACATGGTCATCCCCGCACGCCGCACGCTCTTCACGCCATTCATCAAACAGATCGGGCAATGAAGGAAGCAGTGGCGCTGGACTTTCCTTGTCTTGCACGTCCTCCAGGAGCGTCGGCTCTTCTTGCCGGACTGTGAACGCCTTCCGTTCAACCGCCTGCTTCCACAATCCGCGCACGGACAGCTCTGACCGGACGAGTTCCATACGCTCCACCTTATAAGGCTTGGCCGCGTCTTCCGGATCCAATCGTTTCAATTCCTGCCAACCCGCCCATTCTTCCATCAACTCTTGTGACGGCCGTGAAGCGAGCTGGAGGCGCTGCAACAGGCGTCTTGCCTGGGCCAGTTCAGAAAACAACTCCGGCGATGCTTGGACGAGCGACTCATCATCCAAAGAACGGAGTCGTTTTGCCAAGCTGACCAACCGGCGGGACGCGTCTTTCTCCAATCCCTGCAATCCGTCCGCCGTCGCCGCAAGCTCACGGATCATGAAGGCGCGCAGGGCCTTTGGGTCGCGTCGTCCAAGAGTCGCCACAGCTTCAGGCGCAGGTTCAGACCCATGCGCCCAGCGCTCAAGCACTTGGCCAAGTCGGGTGAGGAAGGAGGGTGACTTCATACGGCAGGGGTACGGATCCGCCGGCCTTGGGAGCCGGCGGATGGGGGCTTATTGGACGGGGTTGTTCTCCGGCGGGCTCTGGATCTGCTCCGTCAGGGGTTCCGGGAGCGGCTGGACCCGTGCACCCTGCTGGTTACGGACCGCCGTCTGAAGGGCTCCCAAACGTTGTTCAACAGCGACGTTGCCCTTCAAGGTCTCTGAAAGCGTTTGGATCTGACCCAGGGCGTCCTGCAGGCGGCCACGCTCTTCGTAGAGGGATGAGAGGTACCAACGGGCGTTCGCGTTGTTCGGGTCGATTTGGACGATTTGTTCGAGCAAATTCAGCGACTGGTCTTTTTGTCCGTTCCGGTAGTAAAGGATGGACAGCTCAAATCCGACGCCAACATCTCGGTTGTTGATACGCAAGACGTTTTCCAATTCCGTGATGGATTCCCCGATCTTCCCCTGCCGCTCGTAGACGAGGCCGAGATGGTAGCGTGACGGGAGGTAGTCCGGCTTCGCGGCGATGGACTGCATCAGGTACTGGATCGCCATGTTCAAGTTCTCGTCCACATTCTTTTGGGCTTCGGCGTTCGCGGCTGCATCCGAGCTGCCGAGGGTCGTGCGGTATGCATCGGCACGCAAGAGGTAGAGCTTGCCGATCTCATTCAAGAACACCGGGTTCTGCGGCTCGCGCGCATGTGCTTCCAAGAAGTTCTTGATGGCAAATTCGTCAGCGCCACGGGTGAAGGCGGCGATGTTCTGGTACACCAATGCGAGGTTCGTCCAGTTGTCGACGTTGACCGGGTTCATCTCTGTAGCCTCGATGCCGATATCAACCGCCTGTTTGATCTGTGCCTGGATCTCCGCCGCCTGTTCCTGGCTCGCCCCGCCCTGCATCATGCCAGCCGCCTTGATGAGGTGGGCTTGCGACAGGTTCCGGACATACAGGTCCGCAAAAGGATTCAGTGAACGGGCAGAGGTGATGGTGGCGATCACATCATCCATGGGCTGGTTGCCTCGGAACATCTCAACGGCACGGGTGAACTTCGCTTCAGCAACAAAGCGCTGCCCAGCCAGCCAACCGACCGAGACACCTCCAATCGTGGCGATGACGAAGACCGTGGAAATCGCCCCGTACACGCCTACGCTCTTGGCGGCGTTCCACGTCAGGGCATTCTTCGCGACCATGGCGCCCAGGAGCGCGAGGAGGAACCAGAACAGGAACTGGTGCACCATCGTATAGTTGTAGAAGAACCCGACGAACGCCGTGGTCAGCCAACCGACGAACACGATCGAATACGCATACCAGACATCGTCGCTCTTTTCGTACAGCAGGTGGCGAGCCGCTTTCGCGACGACCGAAATGAGGAGGATGAGCCAGAGCCCGATCCCGATGATGCCGGAAGTGGCCAGCATGGTCAGGACGGACGAGAATCCGCGGTCAAAACGCGTGGTCCAAAACGGTGACAAGTTCACGAGCTGCACGCGGTACTGCGCGTAGTCATACAGCCACGTCCCTGGACCGGACCCGAACAACGGGCTTGCCTGCAAGGATTGGCGTGCGATGTTCCATGAAGCGAGCGCAGAAGGCGCGACTTCGGCAGACAGGTTCAGCCGGACCGGGGTGCGGAAGAACAGGAGCAACAGGGAGATGACGACAAGCGCTGCTGGGATCGCGAGCTGGGTCGGGCGGCCGAGCTTCTGCGTCCGCCAATACCCAAGGCCAAACGTGACCACCGTCCCAAACAAGAGCGCCGCCCAAGCCACCCAAAAATCAACCAGGACCAAGACAGCCAAGGAAGCGATGCCGGTCGCCCACACCAAGAGGCGCGCCCACATCCCGATCTGTTCTTTGCTCCCAAGCCAGCAGACATTATTCCGGCACCCATGGTAGGCCAAGGCAGCGGCCATGATGAGCGGGACGACCATGAACACGGCGAGGGCAAAGACGCTGCCAACCGTCGTAAAGCCGTTTGACTGAGCCACGGCGGCAGGGACGAGGAACACCCCAAACATCTGCAGGATGCCGAACGCCGCGACCAGGAGCGAGGACACGAGGAAGGTGAAGATGAGGTTATACACCTGGGTCGTCGAACGGACGCGGTGGACCGAAACGAGGTAGAAGAAGACGAGCGAGATCACCGTGGCAAACGACCAGGGCATCTGCCCGAGTGAACCGGCAAGCGAAAGGTAGCGGTCTTGGGACAAGAGCGACACGAGGAGGTACCCCAAGCCGAACAGGACGACGACCAGGTGGATCCAGTGGCGTGAGAGCGTAAAACGTTTTTCCGCCAAGGCGATACCGAGCCAGGCGACGAGGGCGATGGACGACAAGATGACGAGAAGCGTCTGCTTGCTGAGTTCAAGGACGTCCAAGGTGAACGAGGTGAAAAACAACGGAAGAAGGAAGATGGTGCCATGCAGGCAGAGATCAATGATGGTCCCAAGGATCTTCGCTGTCCGTGGCATGTTGGCCAGTTCGGCGTTGGTTGCAGCCGGTGACGGCGCAAAGCGTGCAAAAAAGTTCGACATAGAATGTATGCCGGAAAGTATAGCACACAGGAGAAAAAAGTTGTGCATAAGTAGCAAGAGTCTTTTTGAGCAGGAAAATTCACTGGATCCGTTTCGTGATCATTGACGATTCCGTACTTTTGTGATACATAAAAGAGAGGCCACCACACACAAGAAAGGAGGCGGCCATGGGACGAGTCGTTTATTTCATGTTTGTCACGTTCCTCGCCGCCTCCGGGTGTGCGATGGACGAAGCTCCGGCGGAGCTCGCGTCGGATGAGGTCTGTCCGATCAACGACTTCGCTGACCTACCGATCGACGCTCCCGCCCCCCGGCAGAGCCCGTGGCTCCGCTACCGGTACGAGGGACATCCGACCTCTTGCTGGTCGCTGACCATCTGGGTAGAGCCGCACGAGTGGCTCGACCGCGAGGCGATCCTTGGGGGAGCTGCCTATTGGAGTATCGAGGGGCTACGGTTCTCACTTACCGAGGATCGTACGATCGCCGACATCGTTATCGAGGCGGATGAGGCACTTTCGTGCGAAGACGCCAACCGCTTTGCGAACGCGATGGCGGGTGGACGATTGGGTGGGATCGCCATCACCGAATGTGGTGCGAACCTCCTCGATGCCCGTCCGCAGCACTACCGGAGCATCATCGCGCACGAGATCGGCCACGTCTTCCGCGCGGTCCACATCCCACTCGATTGTGATGAGGACTCCCCTCGCATGGCCGACGGGACACTGCTCTGCGGTGACCTCGCCCTCATGAACCCGTCGGTTTTCGGTGGCATCAGCTTCCTCACGGAGCTGGACCATCTCGATTTCCAACGGGCAGTCGAGCGCAACGAAGAGACCCACCCTCTCTTTGTCACGCCGTCGCCCTGCGACTGATCTTTCTTACCGCAACGCCGCCCCCGGTTCTTCCCAGGGGCGGCGCTTTGCTTTTCTTAACTCGTTGGTTCGGTGGATGACGCGGACCCTATATCTTCCGCCGACGTCTCCTCGATTGGTACATCCTCTTCATCCACCGCCACTTCGGGACCTTCCTGCATGGTTGGGATGATCTGCCCCGTCAGCGGATCAAGAGCCTGATAAGTATTATCCGATGAGAAGAGCTGGCTCCCGGCCATGAGCGGCCGCACCTCCCACCCAAACAGCACATCCCGTGGCAGGACAGAGGAAATGACGATGTCGAACCCAGTATCCGAATAGTCCTCCGTCCACCAATCCCCTGCTTCTGTGGCTGGGGTGACAAAGACCTTGGGATAGGCTCCAATGGATTCATAGCTCACATGGACGCGTGTCGCTCCGCTCTGGATCGTGGCGAATCCACCAGGAGAGTCGTTAGACGTCGTCGCTCCAAGGACGGCTGGTTGCGGGGTTTCCTGTTCGGACGAGGCAAGTGCTGCCTGCGCACTCAAGAACACCTCCACTTTGCCGACGTCAGGTGCGTCATACGCTTCCAAGGCATACCCAACGATCGGGCCTCCAGACGTGGCTTTGACTGCCACACCAGGAATCGAAGATGGCCCAACCGCATCCCCTGCTTTGATCGATCCGTTCATGGTCGAAACCTTCGTTGGGACGCGTCCTGCGAGGGCAATCGGATAAGAACTCGTCGTATGCGCACCGAGGACGAACCCTGGTTGAGTCGAAACGATACCGATCACGACATGTTCTTCCTCACTTGTGCGTTGGACGTGGATCTGGCCTTCTGGACGGATCATCACCAAGTCTCCTGGTTCAAGGTTGTCAGGAGAATAGTAGCGTTCAGCAAGGTCGTATGAGCTGTTGGCCTGAAAGCCGTTGGCGTTCGTCGCGATATAAGAAGATGTCGGAGCGAGGGAGTCGTCCAAGTACATGTAGAACTGATCCTGTGGCGTTCCGCGGGCGGAAAGGAACAGGCGTCCTGCGATGGACAGGTCGCCCTGTTCCGTCAGACTGGCGACATTCGTGCCTGACGCATTGCGGAAGGCAAAGACGGATGAGGCAGAGGACTGAACGTCTGTGAGGAGGGTGAAGCTGGGTGTGCTTAGCTCGGACGTTGAGGTGTTGTACGCGCTCCCACGGAAGGTGAGGCCAAAGGAGTCAACCGCAGGTGAGGTTGAGCTTGCGATTGCGGTCGCTGCAAACACGAGGTTGTCGCGCACTTCTGAAATCGTGCCGTCGGTTGCAAGGATGGCACCGGCGTTATAGCCGACATCCACAAACACTTCGATCGTTGAGGTCGTATCCGCATCATCCAACGCATATCCAACGATCATGCCGGGCTTGGTCGCTTTCATGGCAACGCCAGGGTATTGGGATGAAGTGAGGGGGTCACCGATGCGGATCGGGCCGTTCACGGTCGAGACCTTAGTGGGGACGCGCCCGGTCAACGCAACCTGTTCCCCATCATAGATGCCAAGGGTAAAGCCCGGGGAACTGGAGATGATCCCGATGAGCTTGGGATCGTATGGGATTCCCGAAGAGCGCATGACCGTAGCCGTGGCGCTGGAAGCAAGACTGACCAAGTCGCCTGAAGCAACGGTCCCCGTCGACGCATAGCGTTCCGCAAGGTCAAAACCGCTAGCACCGATGGGGCCGTCGGCGACGAGGGAGTAACCGACTTGGGAGGGGCACTTAGCGGCTGTATCAATATCATCGATACAGAGACCGGACCTAGATGTACTGCTGTATGAGAGCACCATCGAATAGTGCTGTGTACCAGTAGCATTCGTACTTGTACCTACTGATAAGGTATTGATGTAAGCGCCCCATGATCTGTCTACGGTTCCCCCGTAGGTGTTCACAAAATATGAACCCGTACGCTGGGAATTCACCATGGCCCCAACCCCACCTTGCGAGATGATCCCCGAACCACCGACAACAACCCCACCGTCCGCAAACACCCGATGGCCCACCCGTAAATCATCACGTAAGAATACCGACCCAAACTCAGCACTCCCTGAATAGAAGGTCGGTGTTTCAACGCCCGGAAGTCTATAAACTTTAAGGGTATTGTCGCCATCATTGACAACATAAAGATAACGACCTGATATTTCAATATCGTAAGGAACCTGACCACCAAGCGATGCTTGGAAGACTGGTGACGGCCGTGCTGGGTCAAGGACATCATAGACATAGAGATTCTGATCACCGCCGACAATGTAAAGATACCTCCCTCGGATCGTCATCCCAGAAGTCGAGGCTGTAAATGATCCGACTTGTACGGACGTGACAGAGGCCAAGGCATTTTCAAGACTAAAAACATTAAGTGTGTTCCTGCTATTTGACGATGTAGCATGGGCAAAAACGAATATATAGTTATCGTTTGTCTCCATTGAAACATCAGAACCAACGCTCGTGTCTACTAAGGCGTCACTTACAGACAGGCTATGCGTTGAGCCAATGGTAAGCGGATCAAGATACTCATACCCTCGTATGCTATTTGGGCTGATACTCCACGTAAACACAACATTATTACGGAATGCTAGTCTATCCGTAGCCGCTCCAACGGAAGCTGAACTCATTGCGATACGCAAGGGGTTTGAAATATCGATTGCACCGAAACCCGCTCCCTCAGAAGTATAAATTGTTTTTCCGGCAAGGACCGCGTCATTAGCGACCATCCCCGTATAAGTCGCCGCGACGAAAGCCCCTCTCGAATCGATGATGTCCACGACATACATGGCTTGCGCGGCCCTATCAAAGGCAAAGGCATATCTGCCCGCAACAAGCACCCTTGTCAATTCTGTGGTACTCGTCCCAACATTCACAGAAGTACTGGAAGGGGAAGCGGGATCCAAAACACTGATTATGCGGAGCGTATTTGAACTAACTGTATAAACGAACTCGCCCTGGACCGTCAGCCTTGGCCTGACCACGGATCCGATGGAGGTTGATGTAACAAATGTTAAGTGGCTCGATGTCGTGTAGAGGTTATAAATATCACCAACGAATTGCGTGGATGAGACCGTAGAAATGGTAAAAGATGCGCTGTTATTCGAGATAAATCCGTTCCCAAAATACGTAGACCCAGCGCCCGCCACAAACGCCCCATTGGTATAGACGGAGGAGGCCGCCCCAATGTTGTCTGCCACGAAGAGATCGCTGCCGTTCATGACGAATAGGCTGTTCATCGCAACGCCTATGGTCGTAGTTCCAACCATGAGCGACCCAGCGAAGGAAGAGGTCGTTTTCGTGGCGCTGATGGCGAGAGACCCGAGGGACAGGATGCCACCTTCACCAACCTGGAGCGCACTTCCAACATGCAGTTGGTTGCCGATCTGTACATCATCCGTGACCTGCAAGGTGCTGCTGAACAGGCTGCCGATGTGGGCAGCATGCGTCTGGATGCCGCCGATATCAAAGACGGAAAAGTCTGACTGTGCCGCCAAGTAGGCATAGCGGCCAACGGCCTGGATATCAGTCACACTCGTCGTAGCAGAAGAGAAAGCAATCTGCGTGACATTTCCGGGGGTAGATATGTCAAAGATGGAAACGCCTGTGTTGCGGGCGACAAAGGCATAATTGCCGGCCAATGAAATCCCAGCCGAGTTACTTGCTGAAATGCTCGTTTTGAGGACTGGCCCGCTTGGGTTTGAGATGTCAAGCACAAGCAGGCCGAGTTGCGTGGTGACGTAGGCATATGCCCCGCTCACTTTGACATCTGCTATCCCGATGCCAGTCTCTACGTACTTCGAGAGCAACGTCGGTCGCGTCGGTTCGGAAACATCGAAAATGAGAAGACCGTTCAATGTCTGGGTAACAAAGGCGAGGTCTCCGGAGACATACACGCGTGACAGCGTGCTTGTCACGACCGCAGCAACGCTGGTCGGCCTAAAGGTGTCCGCAATATCCAAGATTTCAAGCCGATCGTTTCCAGTAATATAGGCATAACGGCCGGAAACAAAGATGTCACCGTTAGCGCGGATGGTCGTGACGCTTTGCAGGGCTGGGCTTGTCGGGTTTGTGATGTCGTAGACTTTTAGCTGGTTCGGGGATGAGATGACGACGTACAGCGTCCGACCGATGACAAAGGCATCCCCCACAGACGACCCCCCTGTCGCGATCGTCGCCGTGCTGCTTGGACGTTTCGGATCATGGATATCGATGATGCTAATGCGTGCATTTGATGCTTCGACGACATACGCATAGCCGTCAGAAACAATGACCTTCGATGAGCCCAAAAGATCAACCATGCCGACGGGTGTAAAAGTACCGCCTGGTACCGTGGTCAGCGTGCTCGTGACGGTTGAGGATGAGGTGATAAAACCGCCAAGCAATTGGAGGGTCGCTGTCGCGGAGGAACCGCGGGCCGTCACCGTGGCGAGGGTGTCCGCCTCGACCCCTGCTCCACAACCGGCCCCGCTCGAGAGACACACGGTCGTCCCGCTCACGACCAAACCTCCCAACGTCGCGCCATTGGCAAAGAAGTTGGTCGTGGAAGCCGTCGTACCAAAATACGCATACGTTGTCGTGACCCCGGTTCCTGTTGCATTTCCCCAGAAGTGATTTGCGGAGGCCAGAGAAGTGACAGTCCCGCTTGTCGCCCTGAAAGAAGTGGCAAACAGACTTGTCGCTGTAGCGTTATCAAAGACACTCGTACCTCCATACAAGGTGGTCCCGGCTAACGTAGTGACCGTTCCAGAGGTTGCACGGAAACTGTCCGCCCAGAGGGCGGTCGTGGTCACGTTGGTGGAGGTCGTGTTGCCAAAGTACCCATGGAAGCGGAGCGAGGCTGAACCGAGCCGCGTCCCAAGATCGCTCGCCGGGAGGTAGTAGCCGCCGGAGGAGGACAGGCTCATGTTCCCATTCGTCTTATGGATAAACCCATCCCCAAACATCGTCGTCCCCGTCCCTGCAATGAATGCGCCATTCGTATAGACAGAGGAGACGGAACCGATGTTCCCGGCCACAAAGAGGTCATCCCCACTCATGGCAAACAGGCTGTGGAGCTGGTCGGTATAGGTGGAGGTACCCACCGTCGCGTTCCGCTCAAAGGCGATGGAGCCCGCGACGCTTGAGGTCGTGTTGGAAGCATTCACCATGAAAGGACCGTCCACCTGGACGCCGCCTGCACCGACGTTCAATGAGCCTGTAATGACCAGGTTCCCTCCAACGCGGCCATCGGTGCGTACTTGTAGATACCCGATTTCCGCCAATGCAGTCGAGAGTGCCGGAGTCTCAACCCCGCCAAGGTCAATGACATGGAAATAGTCTGTGACGCCGTTCTCCGCTAAATAGGCATATCTGCCGGAAACCACAAACGGGTCTCCCGGGACCGGACTCACCTTCACAAGCCTTGGGCTTAACGGGTTGCTAATGTCAAAAATCTGTAGGCCATCCGTATAGAGATACCGACCTGCCGCCTGCATCTCACCATCACCAGTGAACGTTGTGACTTCATAGACGTTTTCAAGGTTTCCGATGTCATACACGTGGATCTCATCACTTCCAGAAACCCCGATGTACGCGTACCCACCTTGGACCGTAATCTGGTCGGGTGTATAGGCAAGCGCCGCTGAAGCGATGACAACGGGGCGATAGGGATCGCTCACGTCCCACATCTGCAGTTCAGACGAGCCGCTCGATCGAACCTGAAAGTACACCTTCCCCTGCAAGAAGCCGTCCGTAAAAAAGGTGACCGCGTTGATGGTCGTTGCCACCAAATCGATAGAACGTGGGTCATGCACATCGTAGATGTTATTCCCGATAAACATGTACCCACCACGAACAAACGTCCTTTCGCCAGCAAAACTTTCTGTACTTGACCCAACAACGAAGGGCCTGTCGGCTGAAGTGATGTCAAAAATCTGAAAACCGCTTGCACCACTGTTGATATAAAGATATCGACCTTCGAGCGCCATTGATTCAGCACCAAAAGCCGAAGACGTTACCGTCGTGGTAGGAGCGCCGGGATTTGTCACGTCCCAGACTCGAATCACCCCGCCTTGCTCCAATGCATAGACATGGCGATCCGACGCAACCAAATCCACGACCGTCTCATCAGCGGGGAGCGTCACGGATGCCGTCAGTCCAAGGTCCGTGCCTGACGAGTAAGCAAGGGAAACGGTTCCAGAAACAGAGAGGTTAGTCGTCGTGACGTTGAGGGAAGAAAAATGGTTCACGCTCAAGTTTGATGCGTACAAGTTGGTCGTCGTAACGGTTGTGGCCGTCACATGGCCAAAGGCACCGTTCCATCGGAGCGACGTTGAACCCAAAGAGTATGCAAGGTCTGTCTGCGGCAATAGGTTTGAATTGACGCGCCCCGTCAATGAAAAACTTGTTCCTGTCGCGCTGGTAAATGTGGCATGTTGCAGTGAGGTGCCGCCAAGGACGGTGAAGGTGCTCGTGACAGTAGAAGACGAGGATAGATACCCTCCGTAGAGCAGGAGCGTCGCTGTCGCAGACGAGCCGCGGTTGGTGACCGTCGCGAGGGTGTCGCTTCCTGCCCCACTGGAACAAAAGCTCCCGTCAGAGAGACACACACCCTTGCCGGCAATGGTCGAGGTCCCAAAGGTCGCGCTGTTGGCAAAGAGGAGGGTGGTTGATGCGGTACCGGAGACGTACGCACTTGTCGTCGTGACGGCAGAAGAGGTCACGTTGCCGAGGATGGCGTTCCACCGGAGGGATGCCGTTCCAAAGGAGTAGGTGAGATCCGTCGCAGGGACGAGGTCCGCGTTGAACCGTCCGTTCACCGTGATGAGGTCACTCGTACCGTCTCCAAGGGCAAAGTTGCCGGTCGTCGTGACAGATCCAAGGCGGTTGACGGTGAAAACCGCATCAGACTGGTCATTCACCCCCCGGAGCAGGAAGTCATAGGGGGTGCTGGTCCCGCTTGATCGGATCTCCAAAGCAGAGCGTGTCCCTGTGGCAGCCGTATTTGAGGTCTGGTTGATGACAAAAAGGCTAGATGTCGCAAAAACGGAGCTTGAAGCATACATCCCCTGCAAACGTTCTGCGTTAAAGGCATACGGAGCGCTTGAAAGACGCTTTCGCGGGGTCATTTCCGAGTCTGAACCGATCGTTATCCCAAGATACAAGGTGTCTGAATTCCAATTAATCGTGTTATCTAAAGCATTTTGCTGGCTTGTTCCCGTTGAGTTGTCACCGAGGAGGATGGTAAAGAGCCCGCTTTGGACCGTGACTGACAAGGCGATCGGGGTTGCGGTGGTTCCTGTGGCTGTCCAAAGGCGGTTTCCACTCGTGGCCGAGTCATAGATGCTGAACTTGATGGAATAGGTGCCATTAGCAACGACGGCGCCTGTCGAATCGAGCAGTTTGCCCTGATAATTAATCTGGTTATTGGTTCCGTTGGCTGCGTGGACGGGTAGTGAAGAAAGGAGAGTGAAAAAAGACGCTAAGGCAAGAGAAAAGACAAACACAATCACCCCGCGAACGGCTGTTGGCAGGTATACGGAAAAATAACCCTCAAGGAACGTTGAGTGATTCACACCAAAACTTGTCGAGGCAAAAGAAGAAGAGACCAGTCGCTAACCCTTTCCCCAAAGGGCTAGCCCGCTTCTTTGCTCGGCACTATCTATATTATGCTAAAAATCTATTACCGTTTTTCGCAGCTCAACCCAGCGAATTATTTAAAGACTTAAATACGTTTCATCGCTGTGTATAAAATGTGGAGAAAATTCTTATCCCCATATCTCCTTATACCTCCTCCTCTTACCTTAAGAGGAGGCAGGGAGGAGTTAAAAACAAATAAGGAGAGGTTCAGGTTCGTTTGTAACCCCCTTTGTCCCCCTTAAGTTAAGGGGGAAATCTGACTGACTAAGTGAAGTGCTTGGCCTCGTTCAGAATGACTCCCATGCTTGTCATTCTGAACGTGGCGAAAAACCCCACGAACCGTCTTACCCCCCTCCTTCAGGCGGAGGGCTCTCCGGGGGAGGGGCGGGTGGCTCTGCTGGAGGTTCCACTGGAGCCTCGGCTGGAGGTTCCGTAGGAGGTTCGCCCTGCGGCTCACCTGCTGGTGGCGTACCTGAACCACCCTCCGGCTGGTCAGCTGGAGGCTCGCTTGGCGGGTTTACCGGCTCTTCCTGTGTTGCCCCCGGGATCGGTTGGCCCGTCAGGGGGTCAATCTGGCTCTGGGTATTGTCCGAGTTATAGCGGATATCCCCCTGCGTGGTCGCCTGCGCCGACCAGGAGAAGGTCACATCATGCGTCTGCGGTGAGGACAAGATGATCTCAAAGCCAACATCTGTGATGTTATTCATCCACCAACCGCCATCGACCTGGGCATACGGCGAGGCCTGCACGTTCGGGAACGCGCCCATGGTCGGGAACGTGATGGTCACCTTGGTTTCGCCGGCGACCACATGAGCAAAACCTTTCACGACCGTGCTCGAGATCCCACTGACTGTTCCCGAGGAAGACCCTTCGACCACGCCGGCCACCATGCCAGAACGAGACTCTGGATTTACGAACACCTCAATCTTACCAACGTCTGCCCCCTCATAATCCTGCAATGCGTAACCCACGATCGGCCCATCAACGGCTTTTACGGCGACACCAGGGATGGAAGACGGGCCCAGCGGATCACCTGACTTGATGGCGCCCTTCATGGTCGAGACTTTGGTAGGCACACGTCCTGCCAAGGCGATCGGATAGGTGCTCGTGGAGTGTTTCCCAAGGACAAAGCCCGGTTGAGTCGAAACGATACCGACAACGATCTGGCTCTCTTGCATCGTGCGCTGGACATGGATCTGGCCGTTCGGGCTGATGTGCACCAAGTCACCAGGCTCCAAGTCATCCGGCGAGTAGTACCGCTCTGCCAGGTCATAGCTCGAATTAGCCTGGAAGCCGTTGGCATTGGTGGCGATGTACGTACTTGTCGGAGCCAAGGTGTTGTCGAGGTAGAGGTAGAACTCTTCTTGAGGCGTCCCCTTCGCCGAGAGATACAGCTTGCCCGTGATCGACAGGTCTCCTGCCTGTGAAATCGTCATGACGTTCGTGCCTGAAGTGTTGCGCACTGCAAAGACGGACGATGCGGAAGACAGGACATCATTCAGGAGCGTGAATCCAGTCGTGATCGGTTGTGAGCTGGACGCGTCCCAGGCGCTCCCGCGGAAGGTGAGGCCGAAGGAGTCGATGGTGGGATTGGTGGAGGAAGCAGTGCTCGTCGGCACAAAGGCCAAATCATCCGTGAAGGTAGAGATGCGGCCATCATTCCCCAACGTATTATTGGCGTTGTAGCCGACCTTCACGAACGCTTCGATGGTTGACGTCGTATCCGCGTCCTCGAGAGCATAGGCAACCATCATGCCAGGCTTGGTCGCCTTCATGGCCACCCCTGGGTAAATGGAACTCGTCAGTGCGTCACCGATACGGATGGGGCCGTTGATCATTGAGACCTTTGTCGGTACGCGCCCGGCCAGGGCAACCGCCGTATTCCCACTCCAACCAAGCAAGAAACCAGGATCGCTTGAATTGATACCAACGAGAAGCGGATCATACGGGACACCTGTGCTCTTGCGCACCATTTTCGTCCCTGTCGCGAACACAAGCAGGTCACCTGGCTCATCATCCCCAATCGATTCATAGATTTCAGCCAAGTCGAAGTTGGCGCTGGCAACGGTCCCGTCAGCCATCAGGGACTGGTTGTAACGGTTCCCGCGGGGACAGGTCTGGGCAGAGCCAGTCATGTCAATACAAACGCCGTATCCCGTAGCGGCGGTACCCGCGGTACTACTGGCGTAGGTGATGACCATGGCGTAGTCGCGAGTACCCGTGGCGTTCGGCCTGATACCGACGAGCAAACTATTGATGTACGCGCCCCAGGTTGCTTCAAGCGATGAGGCGGCCGTGTTTTCGATGTAGAGGAGCGGCGTCGTGCTTGAACCGTAGATCTTGGTCGTGCTCGCATAGAGAGCCGTTGTCGTGATGCCGTTCGCGTACAAACCGCCTTCCGTCGAGATGCCGCCCCATCCGACTTTGAGGCCGCTCCCAATGTTGACGGCACCATCAACCGCGAGCTTCCCACTTACCCGCGCATCTTCACGGATATACAGGTCGCCAAAATCAGCGCTGCCCGCAGAAAGGGCTGAGGTATCGACACCAGGCAAGCGATAGATGCTCATGGTGTCGTCTTCTTCATTCAACACGAGGAGATACCGGCCCATGATCTCGATGTCGTATGGGGTCTTACTGCCCAGGTCTGCAATGAAGACTTCCACCGGATTCCCAGGATTCATGATGTCGTAGACGTGGAGGTTCTCGTCGCCACCGACGACATAGGCATACCGTCCCTGGATCGTCATGCCGGAAGAAGAGGCTGTGAACCCACTGATGACGGTCGTATTGACGAGGGCAATGGCCGCATTATAGCGATAGACATACATCCGGCTCGGCATCGTGCTCGTCCCATGCGATGCAAGGAAGATGTAGTTATTATCAACCTCGATATCAACGTCCGTTACGGCGTCACCAAAGAGACCCGAAGAACCCGTGAAAAGGCTAGCGCTGGAAAGGGTTCTGGGATCCGTATTTGTCATGGCTTGCAGATAGGAAGGAGCATGCCCAAACCCAAACACCCGATTATTGCCCATCGCAAGCTTTCCCGTGGTGTACCCACCGCTGAACGTTGTCTTACTGATGACTTCTGGATTCGAAATATCGATAGCCATGTATCCGGCACTCTGGTCCGTCGTGTAAATGTAGGAACCATGCAAGACTGGACTGAATCCATAGATGGCGGTGTGGGTCGCGACAACCGCATTCCCGTTATTGTGGTTCGAAAGATTCACGACATACATGTACGAAATGCGTGAATCAAAGGCATACGCATGGCGGCCGGAGACCACGATGCTCGTCAATTCCGTCGTACTCGTACCAATAACCACCTCGCTCGTGCTGGGTGATCCCGGATTGTGGAGGTCAATGACCCGAATGGTGCCGGATGTCACCGTGTAAGCATAGTCACCCTGAACATACAGTTTCGGCTTCACGACGTTTCCGATCGTCGTCGTCGCCAGGAAGGTGAGCTTGCTCGACGTGGTGTACAGGTTATTCAGCTCACCGATAATCTGGGTTGAGGAGACGCTCGAGATGGTGAAGGTCGCCGTGTTATTTGAGATATACCCATCCCCAAAATAGGTGGAAGCGGTCCCGGCCACGAAAGCCCCATTGGTATAGACGGAGGAAGCCGCACCGATGTTCCCCTTCACGAACAGGTCATTCCCATCCATGGTAAAGAGGGAATGTAGTCCGGTCTGGGTAGTCGAGGTGCCGCCAAGGACGACGTTCGCGTTTGTCGCAAAACCGAAGTAGAAACTTGATGTGCCGTATTGTTCGCCAGAAAGGTCAAAATAGGCGCCAGCACCTGTTGGGGTAGAGTTTGCACCGTACACGATGTCATTCGTGGAGGTCACGAGGCGCAAGTACTTGGTCGTCGCGTTCCAGGTCCAGTTAGAATCGGAACCGCCGCCGCCAGTGGCAGGACAGTTGGATCCGTCGGCCAAACACACGAGCTGGCTGTTGATCTGCGTGTTCGACGGGAACCGTGCCATCGAGGTCACCTCAAAATTGGTCGCCGTGGCAGAGCCAAAGGAACCGAAAGCCCCGATAAACGTCCCGGATGAATAGACGTTGCCCCAAGCGGATGTCGGGCTGCCGATCGTCGGCACGGCCCCAACCCTTGGCAGGAGCGGCCCACCGAAAAAGGCGGTGCTCGAAACAAAGAAATTCCTAAAGGGGGTCATGTCCCCACCCAAGTCGAGCGAGTTGGTTCCGGCTGGTGTAAGGGCAGAACCGCTCAACGATAGATAGCTATTGTTACCGATACGGAAGAATATGGATCCGCTCTGCGCATTCAAAAAGGCATTTGATCCGTCAGCTAAAAAGGTGTAGTTCGTCTGCCCCCTCGCCGCTGCGGCAACACCTAACCAGAGGCCGCCGTACGTCGCCTCACCACCGGGGAACGTCCCAAGAATCGATTGCACGGGATTGCCGCCGCTTGCGATAATCAGCCCAGTCGAACTCACATCCCCAAGGACGCTCACGCTGGATGCCGCACCGATATTTCCGCCAACAAAAAGGTCATTGCCGTCCATAGTATAGAGCGCCCCCAAGCCGGTATTGGTGGTGCTCGTCCCTCCGATGACGACGTTGGTGTTAGTGGCATAGCCGAAGTAGACGGCGGATGTGCCGATGGTTCCCCCCGACAGGTCAAAGTATGCGGAGGCACCCGTGCTCGTGGCCGTATTGCCAATGACGATGTCCGTCGTCGCCGTAGCGTTATAGACGTACCCGCCGTTCCCGGCCGTGAACGTCCAGTTCAGGTCCGTGCCGCCAACGGACGCCTGACAGCCCGTCCCGTTTGAGAGACAGACGGTCGTCCCAGAAGCCACGAGTGAGCCAAAGACGGCCGAGTTGGCAAAGAGGCTGGTCGAGGTCACCATGTTCCCCAAGAACTGGCCGGTCGATGTCACGGAACCGGACAAGGAGAGGCCGCCGCTCGCGCTCAAGGTGAGCACGCCGTTCGTCGTGCGGATAAACCCGTCAGCGTAGATCGTCGTTCCCGTACCAGTGATGAACGCGCCATTGGTGTAGACGGAGGACACGGAGGCGATGTTGCCGTGGACAAAGAGGTCGTCCCCGTTGACCTTGAACAGGCTGTTCACCCCCATTCCGCCGACCATGTATGTCGAACTGCCGACGATGAGGTTCCCTTGGATTGTGGAGGTGGTGTTCGTCGCACCGATCCCGAGCGGCCCAAAGCTCACAATGCCGCCAGGACCGACATCAAGGGTGTTACCGACGGAAAGCCGGTCATTGATGCGACCGTTCGAGAGGACTTGGATCGATCCAACTTCGACGGATCCAGCGCTCAAAGCCGCCGTCTCGATGCCCGGCAAGACATGCACCTTGAAGGTGTTGTCCCCGTCATTGGCCGCGTACAGATATCGGCCGGAGACTTCGATCCCAAAGGTCCCCTGTCCGGACCAGGAGGTCTTATACACCTCATAGGTATTGGTGGCGCTCGAGATATCAAGGACGTGCAGGGAGTCATCACCGCCCACGGCATAAAGGTAGCTCCCTTGGATGCTCAATCCGGTCGCCACGGCCGAGTACGTCCCGAGGACGATCTGTTTGATCTTCCGTAGTGCGGTCTTGTTCGTGATGTCGTAAATGAAGACGTGGCTCGGCTGCCCCGGCGTCCCTTCGTTCAACAGGTAGAGGTAACGGTCCTGGACAACGACGTGCGTCGGGGCCGTACCGACGTTGCCCGAACCCGAGACCGTGCTCACAAAGGTGGGGTTCGTTCGGTCCTCGATGTTGAAGACGTGGAGCGCAGGGGTGTTGGTATCCACGACATACATGTAGTCCCCGTAAACCGTGACGTCGCGTGTGGCGTTCACCACCGTCGCCTCCCTGCCCGCCAGGAAAGGCTTGCCCGGGTTACTGACATCAATGATGGAAACTTCCCCGTTCCCTGTGCCGACATAGGCGTATTTCCCGACGACCTTCAGGCTGATCGGCGTCTGCGGCAGCACGATCTGTGACAGCAACCTGGGGGACAAGGTTTCGGAGATGTCGATGACCTGGAGGCGGTTGCTGGTCTGGTTGACGACGAACGCGTATTCACCGACAACGTCGACATCAACCAAGGCTGTAGCAACGGCGAAATCCGTTGAGCTCGGGTTGTAGGGGTCAGTCACATCAATGATGCGCAAGAAGCCGGAGGAGTCGGACACGAACGCCGTCCTGCCGACCACCTTGATCTGCGGAACATCCATTCCGGAGTACACGACAGAAGCGATCTCCACCGCCCTGGTCGTGGACGTAAACTTGTTGTAGAGGGTGCCGACCACCTGCGTCGCAGTCACGCTCGAGATCGTGAGCGTGGCGTTGCTGTTGGAGATGGTAGAACTCCCATACACAGTCGCCCCGGCAGCAAAGACCCCGTTCGTGAAGACGGATGAGACGCTCCCGATGCTTCCTTCCACGAACAGGTCATCACCGTTCATGACGAAGAGCGAACTCAAGCCGGTCTGGGTGGTGGAAGTGCCGCCGAGGACAACGTTCGTATTGGTTCCGTATCCGAAGTAGACGGTCGAAGTGCCAACCACGCCTCCAGAAAGATCAAAGACGGCGGCCGCTCCAGTGGACGTGACCGTATTCCCGAGCACGATATCGGTAGTGGCCGTCGCGTTGTAGACGAATCCACCGTTGCCGGCCGTAAAGGTCCAGTTTAAGTCAGCGCCTCCTGCGGCCACCGCCTGACAGCCGACGCCACTCGAGAGACACACCGTGGTGCCGCTGACCACAAGATTACCGAAGGTCGCCGTATCAGCGAACAAGCTCGTCGATGTCACCATGTTTCCGTAGAACTGGGCGGTCGAAGTGACAGAGCCGCTCAAAGAGATGCCGGCGATGGCACTGACCGTCAAAATTCCATTCGTCCGATGGATGAACCCATCACCGTAGTAGGTGGAGCCTGAACCGGCCACGAAAGCGCCGTTCGTGTAGACAGAAGATACAGAGCCGATGGAGCCGCCGACAGCGAGGTCACGGCCATCCATGGCGAAGAGGGCGTTAGAAATTCCTGTTGACGTGACGCTGGAAAGGCCGATGGCCACATTCACGTTCGTTGAATAGCCGAAGAAGAACGTCGATGTACCTAAGACGGGGCCGGAAAGATCAAAGTAAGCAGGCGAGCCGGCTGATGTAGCAGCAATGCCCAAGAGCAAGTCTGTAGTAGACGTGTTATTGCGGACAAAATCACTGGCTGGATTGTACGCCCAATTCAGGTCAGCGCCTCCAGCAACACCAGCCTGACAACCCGTACCATTAGAGAGACAAACGGTGGTCCCGCTGGCGACCAAGCCACCAAACACCCCACTATTCGAGAAGAGCTGGGTGCTTGAGACCGTATTCGAGAAGTACCCGTATGTGCTGGTCACAGCCGTCCCTGTCGCGTTCCCAAAGAAGAGCTCTGTTGCAGCGAGGGTCGTGACCGTCCCGCTCGTGGCCTGGAAGGAGGTGGCAAAGAGGGCGGTG
>CAZFRH010000013.1:0-25088 GCA_964521235.1 uncultured Gammaproteobacteria bacterium
CTTCGCGTCCGCCGCGTTCGCGGCCGGATGTGGAGACGATTCCAGCATGATGGTCGAGCCGGAGACGGACGGAGGAGCAACTCCCCCGCCCACTCCGCCACCGACACCCGTCCCGACTCCCGTCCCCCCACCTCCGATGGATGGTGGGACCGGCGACGTCTGCACGCCCAGTGCAGACAACCCGCTCTGCACCGGCGCCGCAAGCTGCCAGTGCGACAACAGCGGGATCGCAGACTTCCTGGCAAGTAACCCAGGAATCGCCTCGACCGTAGAGAGCATGTCCCGGTGCGAACCGGGCTCCATGAACCGCTGCGGCTTCGCCTGCATCAATCTCCCCCCGGAGATGACCTCGTTCCAACCCTTCGCCTGCGCCGACTTCGTGAACAACGATCTGTGGCTGCTGGATGGTTCACCCTTCATCACGCAGGGGTCAGCTAATTACCCCGGTGGGAATGGCCAGTTCTTGGCAGATTTTGACTGGGCAACAGAAGGAGTCCCATCCTATCTGTGCAGCGGTCACGAGTGTTACTCTGCTGAAGGGGTCAGTGGCATGGACGGTTATACAGGTCTAAGCGCCCGCATGGCTTTCTCCGAAGACTGCCGTAACGTAACGTCACAGTACTTCGGGCCTGGGATCCCGCCCGGCGAGCTGTTGCTCGCCCATGTCGAAGACTGCGGCGACGGTACAGGCGACTGTCCCTAGTCCTCCTTTCCAGAACCGTGTTCGAACCGCGCGTGCGCGGAAACGGACCACCATACCAACACCCCCTGACGGAAACGTCGGGGGGTGTCTACGTTCATCGTAGGGGCAATTCATGAATTGCCCCTACGATGTATTGACGACCACGGTCTAATATGGAACGGAGTATAAACATGCATCATCGCCGTTCAATACGTTTGCCTGGATATGACTACAGCCAACTCGGAGCGTATTTCCTTACGATTTGCGCGTATCAACGCGAATACCTCTTTGGAGAGATTAAAAACGGGATCATGGGATTGAATGAAATTGGCGACATCATCTCCCACGTATGGGATGTATTACCAAAAAGATTTCCCCAAATAATTTTGGACGAATTTGTGGTGATGCCGAACCATATACATGGCATTGTATGGATTACGGAAGACCGTCACCATCCCACCGTCGTAGGGGTAATTCATGAATTACCCCTACGACGTATGGAACGAAGACGCATGACATTACCTTTGATTGTAGGATATCTAAAAATGAATGCGACGAAACGCATCCATACCCTTAACCCTCTCTTCGGCCCCGTCTGGCAACGCAATTATTACGAACGCATCATTCGGAATGAACGTGAACTGCAAGCGATCCGTATGTACATCAGAAACAATCCCCTCAAATGGGAGACGGATGTGGAACGCTTACCGTAGGGGTAATTCATGAATTACCCCTACGTTTCATGCATGACCCTCACCAAATCCCGATCAAGGTAACACCAATTCCCCACTTGAACGTAGCTGGAGCGATCCCGGGAAAACTATCCATGGACGTTTTTGCGTATTAATCCCGCTCGTTGTTGGGAAAGATTCAGAACATTCATCAGCTGGCATTAGATATATTCCTGAACGATCCGTCGGATCAGATGGTGGCGTATTAAACCTCACCGTCGGATCCAGTTCGTTATGTACCCTTCCAGAGTAGCACCCTCCAAATGGATGTTTCACGGTTGCAGAAGGTGCGTCATCCATGGAGCCGGCGACTTGGATGGCGCGGCATTCGCCGGAACACCAACCCCAGTTGTCTTGCAACATCAAGCGCGGCGTAAAGCGGCAGGAGTTTGTCGCTGGATCCCAGCAGCCGCCCTTTGGTGCTAAACCTCGCGCGATGCACGTATCACCGGCCGCGCAGTCGGCATTCGTGGAACAGGACCGTTCCGGGTCACGGGAACACCTGGCCTCTGTCCGGACGTCAGGATCCGACGTCTCATCGCAGAACGGTAACCCATACGGGCCGTTACAGGTATAGAGGTGGGTGAAGTCAAAGAAGCCAGCCTCACACGCATCCGTGCTGTTCCCGAACATCGTGCGGATGTTGCATGTGTCACGCGATGTGCCGACCGAACAGTCACTGTCCGTGTGGCAGCTCACATGCGGACGCGTCGTGCAGGTCCCCACGGCCAAACAGGCTCCGGTGCCCGGCGGACAGTCGGAATCGCTCTGGCAGGTGAGCCCCGCGCCGCGGATCGGGTCGCTGCATTCTTTTTGGACGCCGCAGTACGGCTTTTTGTTCTTCAACCGCGTGTCCGGCAAGTCCTGCGACTGGTCATCGCCCCAATCCAGCACCACTTTACGCAACGGCATCTGCTCATGTGCGGCCCACCCATAAAAGCGGAGGTTGGCCTTGAACTGGCCTCCATCAGCCGTGACGATCCCTTCCGTCTGGTTGGCGAACGAGAAGGCGTCCATGCGCTGGATCGGGCATGCGCCGCCGCTGGAACATTCTCGCGTGTCTGGAGCCGCGATCCGCGGTGGGCGAGGGGTGTAGTACGCGATGTAGCTAAAGAACGAAGGGCGCTCCGGACCGTTCACGCCGCCCACATACCCAAGGTAGAGCGGGGTATACAGCCCCATGGTCACATCCGTCGGCAACGGGTAGAGGCTCCTTGGGTCGAGCGATCCGCCTTGTGCGGGCTGGTTCGTGATCTTGTAGGAAAGCAGCCCACAGAACTCATCTTTCGGGTCGGGGCAAAGGTTCAGGTCTGGATAGTAACCGGCGCTATGCGTGCAGATATTATTGTCGTTATCAGGATCGTTGCCGGTTGTGATGGCGGCTACGGTGGCGCGGTCGTCCGGAAACCGGCAAGCGTCAACCGGGGAGAACTGGATGCCCCCAAAACCTGGAGTCGGCAACCGGTTTGAGACGGCTTGGCAGGCGTTGAACGCTTGGGCGTACAAGGTAGCGGCTTCAGGACTCACCCCGCGCAGTGGGCTCGTATCCACAGCGCAGCTATAGGTGGTCCCTGCAGTTGGAAGGTTGTCATTCGGGGAATCGGGGCCACCGGCAGAACCGTCCGGCTTAAAGTGGAGCCCACAAACCGACCCTTCGCGGATCCCACCCGAACACCGTCCGACGGCAAGGAATGGGGAGCCCTCGTCATTCGTCGTGAAGCCTATGACGCCCGAGGGCGTAAGATCCGCCTGCATGCTGACACACTCCGCGTTATTGTAGTTCGCCTCGCTCGTGAAGCGGCAATCACTGCTGTCCCGACACGTTTTACGATCTCCAAGGTCCACCAGATTATTGTCCGCATCGCGGAGGTTAATACACACATCGCGGACACACTCTCCCGTGACAAGTAGCGGGCAGTCACTAGACACTTCCCTTGGGTTATTACACGCCTCACCTGCCCTGGCACTGTTATCAGCGCACCCAAAGGCCTCCGCGTCCCGCGCCTGGGCTAGCGTCATCGCCGGACCGTCGTTGAACCTCCACAAGCCAGGGTTGGATGGCACCGTTGGGTCATCAGAAATGTCCTCCGCCCATCCAGGGCGCACTTCACACGTCGTTAACAATTTTTCCTGTGAGCCGTCTGCCGCAGAACGGATCGGCGCCTTACAGTCCTCATTACGCGAGCAGCGTGTTGCCACGTTCAACCCAGAATCGATGTTACAGGTCCGCAACGTCGCACGTTCAGCTGGCGTCATCAGGGATGTCACGCACACGCCATCATATCCACAATCCGACCGACGATTGATCCCATCCCCTAACACCCCAAGACAACTCCTCCCTTTAAACGGGCCGGTAATACATGCGTAGTCAAACTTTGTTACCGCCTTATAATGGTAGGAATAAAGGCGGTAGACGCGGGCAAACAGGTTGCTCAAGTAAGCGTACTTATCCCGCGGTGAGAGACTGGAACGGAAATACGTATCCGTACCTGACTGGAGGAAGCTTGGTGGGTTCAGTGGCGAAAACCCTGCGATGGAACCGCCTGTCTGGAAGAGCGGATCCGCCCCGGCAGGACCCGTATTCAATGCACTGGAGAACGGTGACGAGCGGGCATTGTAGAGCGTCCCCGTCCCTGGAACGGTAAAGCGGCCATCTTTCCAGATACGGTCCGTAAATGCCGCATCTTGCCGTGAGTCACGGCTCCTGACTTCCGCCACCTGTCGGCAGATGTCAGCGCTATGCGCCTCGACTGTCAAATAGATATACCGTTCGTCCTCGGACTTGCCAGCACATGTCGTAGTCCAGAACCCAACAAAGTGCCACCCATCAAAGATATCGTCCGGACGAAGGCTTTCCCGTTCGAACACCGCCCCTGAATTATTCCTCACGTCGTTCACCGGCACCTCAAAGACGGTGCGGATGGCGAAGTATGGCTTATCACTCGAACAAGCTCGATAGTATGGCTCGTGTTGTAGGCCTGGTATGGAATCACCTCCTAGGCTCGCCCGGATTTCGTCCAGCGGCTCGTTGTTTGCGCCCAGCGTCTGCAATCCGACAAACTTCATTTGGCTCTGGTGACGATACCCCGTCTCCCAGAACTTGAAGTAGCACAGCTGGTCACCCTCATCCTCACCCGCGTGTTGGCCACGGACGCACGGCGCACGCAGCGGGTGGCCGTTTTTGTCTTCGAGGAAACTTTCCGTCCCGCGCGTCATGGTCGGATTGTAGTTTTGGAAAAACTTGAGGCGCCATTCTGCATCGCGCGCCGCGCTCTTATCGCCATCGTCATAGTCAACGGCTCCCAACCCATCCACCCAATCCGCTTGGTACCCGCACGCCAAACGGCCGCGGCCGTTGCTGTTTGTAATGGGCTGGACGGAGAAAAACGCGATGCTGAAGTCGTTCAGTGCCTGGTTTACGGCAGCCGCCGTTGCCGCGGTCGTCCCGTCGGTTAATGATTCGTTCCCGCTCACCCATTGGGCAAAAGACTGTGAATCAATCGGGAAGAAAGTCTCGGTATACGTCTGGTCCAACCCACGTCCAGAACTGACGAGGCGGAGCGCGCTGGTGTCTCGGTCGTTCCCACCGTCATCCTGGTCATCGTCAGCATATTCACACTGGCTTGCCGTATCCGAACCTCCAGGGTATCCGCCGTCAAGCCGTGCCCCAGGATCCCCATCGTCGCCGATATCCGCCTCTTCCGAAACGAGATCATCGTTAAAGCCCATGCGATACATCTTCCCCGCATAACATCGTTCGCTCCCGCAATCGAATGTCCGGAAATGCTTTCCTCCGAGCTTCAACGAACGCGGTTCACGGGCGTAAGACGTACAGTAGTATTGTCCTGAGTTTTGCGGCGGGAGATACCCTGAAGATGGCTGGAAGTGGTATGGATCTTTTTCTCCGAAGAGGATCGGGGTCGGATTCCAGGTCAAGCACGGCTGCAGCGATTCATCTCCTCCCATGATGCGGGTCGTATCACGTTCCAAGCATTGCCCAAAGACTCCACGCACGATCTCGAGCTTGCTCCACGCGACGCACTGCCCACCCGCTTCTGGTGGCCCACACGTCTGGGCGGCATTCGCGCCTTCGATCGCCTTGATCACCGTCCCCGCTGGTTCCTCGGGTCCGCCGGAATCGTCCCGCTGGGAGGGCAGGCTATAAATCGTCGATGGTAAACACGCCTGACCGTTCCGAGGCCCACCTTGGCACACCCCTGGTGGGACGGCGTCGCTGAAAATGCCGTAGAACTTCGTGGTCACGGAATACTCGGCGCGCTTGTACCCGCACACGCAGTCCTCCCCATATTCGCAGGTGTTCACGTTCTGGTATCCGGCCAGTTTCCCGGTCGTTGCTGGGGGGTTCTTCGTCAGGTCCCAACCCGAAACAAAGCGGGAGGAGAAGGGCGAGTCTGGTTCTGGGTTGGCGCGGCACTCTGCCGGCGGATAGGCGGCGGACAGCCTCGTGTCGACGGTCGGGTCAAGCTGGCTGAATGCTGACGAGAGGTTATGGAAGTTTGACGCGTCCCCTTGCCAGTTCAGCGGGAGGTAGCAGTAGACCGGCGCACACCTCGCCTCCGCATCCGTCATTTCGGTGGCGCTGTAGTACCCGATGGCGCCCGTCCCCACGTGGCGGCAGAGGTTGAGGGTCGGGTAGGCGCGCTGCGGCTCTTCGGTCGCCGGGATGACGAGGGCCTGGTCACCGCCTGCCGTCGTTGCCTGGACACATCTCCCCGCCGTGCCGACCGGGTCCATCTTGATCTTCACGGCTCCCGCCAAACGGTACTCCGTCGAAAAGCGGCGCTTGGCGTCAGGGACGTTGTTCGCCCCGTCAAAGGCCACGCGGACGCTTGCGACATCCATGGGCAAGAAGGAGTTGGGGATGGAATACCCGGAGTAGTCCTTCTCCCCCAACCCGGTCCGGCGCGAGGCGTAACGGTCGGCGTCAAAGAACGCTCCTTCGTTCAGGATCGGCTCCGTACCCGTGGTCGTCCGGTTGACGTAATTCGAGCAGAAGATGTCACCGGCGCGTTCACTTGAAGCGTCACACAAGGCCAAGTTGGTACAGACATCGCGGTAGTTCCCCGTCCCTGGGTCGAGGACCGTTTCCGCGCTCCGGCATCCCAGCCACTGCGTGCAGTCGCGGTCGAGCTTGACCTTCATGACGGTGTTTGTGTCATTGCGTACGCCCGGGGCGGTACAAGTCCCTTGGTAGACGTACTGGGTCGCGCAATTTTCCGTCGCCGGCCGGCCGGACGCATCAAAACATTCTGTGTAGTTACAGTCAGCGTCAATCGTACACTCCTTTTCACCGATCCATTCTTGCGTGACGTACTCTGGGCTCGCAAAACCAGCCGTAATACGGATGGGAGTCCTCAAGCCCGTCGTGGGGATCGTGGCCCCGGCCAACGGCCCGAGACCGGCCGCCCCACCGCCTGCACCCGCGGAACCACCGACCAACCGCTGGGACGAGTAAGTCAGTGTTCCTCGCGTCCCGCGACAAGCCTTCACTTTGGTACACGCCGGGTCAGGCGAGGCGACATCGCAGTTCAATGGCGGCGTCGGTTGCGCGTTGTTTGCGTCGTATTTGGAGTAAGTAGCGAGTGAGCTGTAGGTCACGCCCGGCTTGCTCATGTCGCGGACGAGGACGCAGCCGCGCGCAAGGTCAACATTGCCGCCGCAGCTCGTGGTATCGAGGCGTTCGTTGGAGATGAAGTAGTACGGCTTGCCACTCCGGTAACGTGGGTCCGAGTGGTCGCGCGGGTCACGGAACTCCGTACACTCACCAAAGCTCGCGCTGCAGATCCCGGCGTACCCGTCGTAGGACAGGTCCCCGCGGCGGACGATGGAGAAGGTGAGGCCAGTATCACGCGCATCCGGATAGCACGGGCGGTCCGTCTCCTTGATGAACCAGCCGGAGTACGCGCCGGACGGCAACCCAGGGACGCCTGCGCTCTCTGCCGTCAATTGGACGTTGTCACGGTATTCGCACGCGTGGTTTTGCGGGTCGCGGAAGTATTCCGCCGTGTCCGTCCCGGTCTTGAACTCCTCGCAGAACATCTCTGACGGGCGGCACAGGGCCTGGCTGTACTTGGTGATGTCATCTTTCAGGTACACCGTGTCAAATGATTCGATGGTGGAATGGTCCGCGGAAAACTTAGGCTTCCCAAAGGCGCGGCAGGACTGGTTCTCCGGCTTGCAACGCATCTCCGGCGTGTCAATGTAATAGGCGTAGCGGTCAGCGGCACGGACGGCGGTCGTCGGCCCGTATGCTGCAGAACCCGGGAGGTTCGTGACCGGGACCGGTGACGCATCCGTCAACGTGAAGCTTTCGCTTCCGATGGATTCGGAGTTACGCGTGTCCACGAAGGCACGGCACCCGACCGCGGCTTGGCGGCACAGGCGGCTGAACTGGCGGGCGTTCACCTTTTGGCCAAAGCGGTCGTTGTACGCACGGCACCCCAACATCGCTTGCGGTTGCGGCGCGCCCGCTGGTGACGAGTCACATTCTGCTGGCGTGTTCCACGTGCCGATCCTGACATAGGCCACATCGTCCACGCGCTGTACCGTGACCTCATCGATGAAGACCGCGGCAGGGACGCCGGCCGTGCCGTTGAATGCCCAGTGCAGCTCGCTCGTGGTCTCGTCAGGGACGCCGGTGAACGGCCCCACGGACAGCCGTTGCCAATCCGCGGTCAACGCCACTTGCCCAGCGACGATCCGGCTCGCAGGATCGCCGGGCGACTGGACGCCGATGGTGACGCTCACGTCAGTACGTGCCGGGACTTTCGCCCAAAAGGTCATGGTGTAGAGGGCGGCAGGGTCTGTCGGGACAAGGACCGCGGTCGCCACGGTTGCGCCGCCGCCGATCCGGAGCGACTGGTCTCCAACAAGCAGCGCTTCGCTCGACACCTCACCGGCCGTAAACGCCCCAAACCCTTCACGGAACGTCTCGACCAGCACGTTCTGCACATTTCCGGAACTTGGGCCGTTATAGGCACGGCACCCGGCGGCTTCAGCGCGGCAGCTCAAACTTTCTGGGGCGTACGCCTGGTAGACGCACGCGCCGGTCGCCGGATTGAAAGCGCCGCCTGTCTTTTCACAATCCACCTGGCTCGTGCGCGAAATGCGCAAGGTGCGGCACTGGTCGCTTGAGAGGACCGTCTGCGAATAGTAGCGGTAGAAAACCGTGCCGTCGGCATCGTAGAACTGGCGGCAATCCGGGTCTGCCCCGCTCTGCCAGCTCGATTCGTTACACTGGGCCGGCTCCTTGTAGAACGATTGGCCGGGAGCTCGCTTCACGACGACACGGGGACCCGTCGTGCCGCCGCCGGCTGCCGGCGCTTCACGCTTGAGGCTCCACGTCCGCAACTGGAACCCGGTTGATTCCGAACCTTCCCACGTAAAGTAGGTACGTGTGTTGGCATCCGGCGTTTCGCAGGCGCGTAGGTAGGAGAAGTAAGACTTATCCTCACCGCCCTCGGCAACGGCCCCGACGTTCGTGAACTCTTCACACCCGACATCCTCGCGGCGGCACTGGCTTGCGGTGGAGGGGATGAAGTAGGCGGAAACAGGGTCTGTCGGGTCATCAAAACGCGTATCCACGTCTCGGGTAAAGTCAAAGGCGCTCGGCTGCTTGCGGTATTCGGCATACCCGACACAGCTCGTGGGGCACAGGTCGTTCGTCGAGACGATGGCCGGGATCTCCGCCCCGCCGGACAAGGCATCCGTGTACCCTTGGCATCCGGCTTCCGTCTGGCGGCAGATGCGGGCAAAACGGGCACAGGCTGGGCCGTCCGTGTCTTCCCCGGTGCAGTTCAGGTCATCTTGCGGGACCTTCAAGGACACCACATCAAGTTCCGAAGCGACACCGTCAATAAAGGCCGTCGCAAACTCGCCTTCCTCGAGCTGGATCGAATCCACCATGGCGTTTGCCCCACGGACCTCAATCCTGGCCGCGCCGGCGGCATCATCAGACAAGAACGTACACTCGAGCCTCTGCCAGGCGGTCGTGAGGTCGCTGTCATCAAAACCGACCCCTCCGGCGCGGCAACCGTCACTCCGGAAGATGCCGCCCGTTTCTGGGATCCTCGTCAAGTCAAACGAGATGCCGCCTTTCTGCGCCTGGACCAACGTGATGTCGAGGGAGCCGGCTGCGGCCGTTACCGTACGTGCAAAGACCGAGAGCGTGTGGGTCCGTCCAGGTTCAATCGCCACCTCCTGGCGCAACGGATCGGCCGTCGCCTGGTAACTCGCGCCGCCGGTGATGGAAGCAGCGCCTTCTGTGACGACGGGCGCCGTAAAAGGTCGGTCATCCGGCATCCATGTAGCCAAAGCAGAAACCGCCCCAGACACTTCTTCAAACGAGGGGTTCAACACGAGGTTCAACGCGGACTGTCCAGGACGGAACCCGAGGAGCTTCGTACAGCCGTCCTGGTCCGCGGAACATCCTGCCAACGTCTTGTCCGCGTAGAACTTGTCAGACGTCCCGGCTGTCCCGACGCCGCCCGTCCCAACCCATGTCCCATCTGCGGCGCGCCGCGTGGAGTACCAATAACAACCCGCATTCTCTGCGGAACACACGCCGTAATCCAACGTGTTGCGCAGATAGGAAACGTTTTGCCCCGCCCGCGTCGTGTACGAACGGCAGCTCGCGTATCTCGCCGGGCATTCATCACCAGAGAACCGGTACACGGTCTTTTCCGCCAAGCAATAACCGTATCCGCCGACACATTCGCCGCGGTCGTTGCGCTTCAAGCATGTCTGGATGTCTTGGCATTCTTCGCGGCGCTGCGGAAGGCGGTCGGTCAGCAACGTATCGCCGAATCCGCCCAAGCGGCACTGCTGTGGAACCGAGGTGAGCACCCAATTCGGGTCGATGAGCTTACACCAAGGGTGCGCGCCGTCCCGATCACCATTCGCATTACAGTTCGTAAACCCATCGACAACCTCGCCCAACGTCGCACAACCGCGCGATGTCGCGCAACGGTCGCGGTTTTCCTTTGCGTCCGCCGCAAACTCGACGCCGACCGGAAGGATGCGTGCCGCACGCAATTTCTTGATGTTCCCGACACAGTACGCATACGTGTAGCACAGGCGGTCGCGATTTTCCTTCACGAACGTGGCCGGAAGCAGGCGCCAGTCGCGATGTAGCTTCCCCTCTTCCAACGCCTGCCGGATGGTAATCCCCCCTGCTTCCCCCTTGCCTTGGATAGCCTGCGCCAAATCCTGATCCATGGAACAGTTCCACACCCCGCGCGCATCTGCGGGACAGGCGACCAATTCTGACACGATCTCAACGTCGCTCGCCCGGAGGAGGCTTGGCGTGCGCAAGTCAATGTTCGCCTTACGCGCATCGGTCTTGCCGGCGGTCTCGATCGCGTCCGGGGATGTGAGGACGCGGGATGGGCTTGAAAAATCAAACGCACCGAACAACCCTTTTTCAAAAATGCGCTGCAACAACTTAGAGGTTAATGTGTTCAAAAAGACGGACGCGGTATAGGCGGCGAGCTGGACCGGCCCCTGCTCAAAGGCCGTCTGCAAGATCGCTTCGGTAGCGGAAATCTTTTGCTGATATGGCCCTTTGACCAAAAACTCTTCTGTGGCGGAGCCCACAACACTCGCCGGCGTCTTAATGGTGCCGGAAATAAGCCCAGTCACGGACCGAAAACCCCGTCCCTCAACGCGGTCCCGTTCGGCATCCTTACTCTCTTCCATCACATAGGCGATGGAGCGGCCAAAGATCTGCGTCGTGACGCCCAGGTCGCTCCCGCCCGGGGTAAAGCTGAAGTTCAACGCGTCCAGTGCGTCGTCCGGGGCGGCGGTTGCCAAGTTCTCGTAGTTGTTGATGATCTCCCGCAAATCACAACGCGGACGTGGGCGCTGGAATTTGCTCTCGACCCCCAGCAGCCCACCAAGGGATAGCTGTAGGCGCAACAAGGTACGTGGATCGGTCGGTTGGCACAGGTCAAACCCGCGCGTCTCAAAAAAATCATCTGATAACGACCCGATGAACTCCCCCGCCGCGTCGGATGCGACGTCTTGCAGATAATCACCGAAGTTTTTTTTGAAGATCAGCGCCTCTTGTCCCTTCCCGCCGGAAGCGATGGCCGTTGCCGTGTCATAGGCGATCTGGCCAAAAAAGACGGTGGCCGCATTAAAGAACGCCAACACCCCAGCCCGTGTCAAACTAGAAATGATGTTGTCATAGGCGCTGTTAACCGCTTCTGGCAGGCTGCCCGTAATGGCGACTGGAAAACCGGCACCAAGGCCATTCCCCGGAGCCCTGGCTGGCTGGGCGTAGGCCGCAACCGGAGCCAAAACCACGACAGCGGCTATCGCGCTCAAGATCAACGTTCGGAGACGAAAGGGCATGCGCGACATAGGTTATGGCTGCCCGGCGGCTTGGATACGCTCCGCTTCGTCGTACGCGGCGCGATACACTTGCACGACAGCTTCATCGGACAAGCTTTGCAGGATGTCGAGGTCAACGAGGCCGGTTTGTTGGAAGTACGCTCTCATCTGGATAGCGGTTAACGTTTGGGGATCAGGTGGGACGATGGACGTCGTGGTCGTGGGAACAACGGGCGGTGTCGGAGAAAGGAACGAAGGACTTAACGGCGAACCGGCCCCATCGGTACTGGTCGCGGCTGATACTGGAGCGCTCGCCGCGTCAATGCAGGTTTGCCCCTGCGGGCAGTTCGGGTCCGTCTTGAGCGCCACCTCTTGGCCGTCGGTCAAGCCGTCTGAATCCGTGTCGGGCAAATAGGGCGATGTGCGATGGGTGGACATCTCAACAGCGTCAGATAATCCGTCGCGGTCCGTGTCTGTGGAATCCGCTTGGGATGGGTCGGGCGAGGTGGGGACGGTCGGTGAACGCAACAGCGCACGCGAAACAAAAAACGGCGAACGGACATGGAACCGGATGTAGGCAACGGACAACCCAAGGCTCAGGATACCACACACGCAAAGGATCCCCAGAGCGGCATGCTTCTCGGGATCAAGCTCGCGCCACCAAGACGCAAGACGTTCCTGCGGGGAACCGTTATCCATACCCCAGGTTGCGCACAGTATAGCACACGCGTTCCCCTGGCCGTGCCATCTATCTGCTATACTTATCCCTATCCACGTATGTCCTTATTTAAACGCCGGGAACCATCTCCATCGGAGGCTGACCAGCAGGCCTCGGAATGGTGGCCACGGGTTGATGAGGGCCAGCTATCGCTCGATGTCTTTCGTGAAGGGGAAACGCTCATCATCCGCGCACCGATGGCTGGCGTCAAAGACGAAGACCTCCACCTTTCTGTTGATGGCGACCTGCTCACGATCCGCGGCGAACGCCGGCAAGACCGTGAAGTCAACGAAGATGATTGGTTCATGCAGGAGTGTTACTGGGGTAGCTTCAGCCGCTCCGTCGTGTTGCCCAGCGACGTGGACGGGAACAGGGCAAGCGCGACTCTCAACCACGGGCTCCTGGAAGTCCGCATCCCCATCTCACCCGGGGGGAGGCGGATTGAAATAAAAACAGGGGCGTGATAGCGTCGGCGACATATGGAAGAAGCGGTTTTTCGCGGGCTGACAGGGACCGTGCGCTCCGTCTCTGATGGACGGGTGCGTGTAGATGTTGGGCCTGGCCAGACCCTGGAGATCCCCCAGGAATCCATCCACGGACAGGCAGAGGTGGGTCAGACCGTACGCATCGTCGCCTTTATCCCAGGTTCCAGTGCTGAAGCGGGCGATGTCGTGTCGCGGGCGATCCTGAACGAGCTCCTGTCCCCTCACCCATGACCTTTACGGAACTCCCCTCCCGCAACCTGTTGCGTGGCCTCCTCATCGGTCTCGCCGTCCTCCTTTCGGTCAGCGCCGTGGCTTCCATTGCCGTCGCCGGCGTCATGGCGTATTACGAGGTCGCCTATCGTGACCGCATGTTCCCAGGCGTCTCGATCGCCGGCGTCCCCGTCGGGGGGCTCGGCGTTTCGGCGGCCGAAGCCAAGCTCCAAGCCAGGATTGACGCTGAACTCGCTTCTGACATCCGCTTCACTGTTGAAGGACGGGAAATCACTTTACCCGCCCAAGTCGTCGCCTTGGATGATCCGGACGCTTCACGGGACCGGATCCGATACGACATTGGGCCGGCGATCTGGCAAGCCTATGCGCTCGGGCGCGGCAACACCCTGATCAAGAACGCCCTCACCCGCTGGCAGACGCTCCTCAAACCGTGGGACGTGGCTTTGACCGTGGACGTCGCCGAAGACACGCTCCTCCAAGCGTTACGAGAATCGTTGCGCGATACGCTGCGTTTGCCACAGGATGCGACCCTCCGGATCACCTACGCCGCCCCTGACGCGCCACCGGACATCCAGGTCGAACCAGAAGTCATCGGACGGGTGGCGGACTTGGAGGCGGCGATCGCGACCGTCACGCGCCAAGCTGAGCGACTGGACCTCAAACCGATCCCCATCCGTATCATCGAAGTCCAGCCCAAAATCAAAAGCCACCAGCTCCAGCCGCTCTTGGGCGACGTCCCTGCCGTCTTGGCACACGCCCCATTCCAGCTCACCACGGGCAAGGAACGCTGGACGATCACTACCAGTACGCTCGCTGGCTGGTTGAGCGCAACCACCACACAGGATGGGCGTCTTGAGCTGACCATGGACGGTGACCGATTGGGGGCGACCCTCGAACCACTGATCAAACCGTATGTCCAAGAAGCCCAGGATGGGTATTTGGAGATCGTAGACGGACGCGCCGTGAAGTTTGAAGCTCCCCTTGAAGGCGTCTTGCTTGATGCGGATGCGACCCGGGACGAGATCGAAAAGGGGTGGGCGGCCGGTTCCAGCAGCATGGCCATCATTTTTCGACGCGTGACGCCGGCCATCAAAGGGCCGGACGCCGAGCGAATGGGCATCCGCGAGATCATCGGCGTGGGGACTTCGAACTTTGCCGGTTCGCCGACCAACCGCCGCCGGAACATCGCCCTCGGGGCAAAACGGGTCCATGGGTCACTCATCGCCCCGGGCGAGGAATTCTCCCTCCTGAAGACCCTGGGACCGATCACGGCAGCAGCGGGTTGGTACCCGGAACTTGTCATCAAAGGGACGCAGACCGTGCCAGAACTTGGCGGCGGCCTATGCCAAATCGGGACGACGACCTTCCGCGCAGCCCTCTCGACCGGCCTCGACATCACCGAGCGCCGCAACCACAGCTATCGCGTCCGCTACTACGAACCGGCTGGGACAGATGCCACCATCTACGATCCCTCCCCAGATTTTCGGTTCAAGAATGATACGGCACACTGGATCCTGTTCACGACCCAGATCAAGGGCGATGAACTGGTATTTACGGTATGGGGCACCAAAGACGGTCGCGTTGTAGAACAGACCAAGCCCCGGATCTACAACATCGTAGCTCCCCCGCCAAAGAAGGAGATTGAGACGCTTGACCTGCCCCCAGGCACGGTCAAATGCACCGAATCCGCCCACGCCGGTGCCTCGGCCAGCTTTGACTACACCGTGACCTACGCGAGTGGTGAGGTCAGCAAAGAGACGTTTAACAGCTACTATCGCCCCTGGGGCGCGGTCTGCCTGGTTGGGGTAGCCCAGCTTTCACAGCCAGCGGACCCAGGGGTAGACCAGACCGGCATCAACAACCCCAACTAGCCCTTGACGTTTGGGGCTAAGTCTGCTATAAATACCACTAGTCCCTTCAGCCCCCCAATCAAGAATGGGGTGCGTTTTTTGCTCTCTGGCGGCCTTGACAGGCTTTTTAGGCCTTGATAGGTTGACAGGACCGGTACGAACCTTCCAGCAATCCGCGTCCACGACAAGCATGGAATTTTTCCACAGGGTGTAGTTGGTTTTCGGACTAGCTCTTCCCTCTAGAAAAATTTCTTGGATGCGGATTGCTTGAATGCTGGTACCGCAAACCCCCCGATGTTCGGGGGTGTTTTGTATCCAAGGTGTTGACCAATGGGCCATTTTCTGCTAAGGAAAGAGTGGCCAAAGCAAAAAGGAGGCCACATGATCCAGCCCCAGAGCCTGTTCCCCCTCCAAACGGCGCCCGCGACCGTCGAGCAAGAGCTCGCCCGTAAGAAGTTTCGGCGTCTCACCCAGCTCGCACGCCAAGAAGGGATCGTCCCGCCGAGCAAGGCGGACCTGTCCGGGAACGAGGAGGGTTCCCTGGACATCAACGTCGTCCTCCATGGAAAGGACTTCATCCTCGACTGGGGGATGGACAACTGGGACGACGAACGCGAGGGGGTCGTCGTGGGCGTCTCCCTGACCTTCGGGGAAGACACCCTCCAGGTCGCCTGGTCGGCCGAAGGTGGGTGGCAGGCCCACGTCAGGACCACGGGCGAGTCGACGACCTCGTCCCAAGTCCTGGCCCTCGCCCAGGCCTTCAACATCAAGGCGATCACTGGGCGATACCAACAGCTCATCCAGCAGGAAGCCGAGGTGTACGCGGAACGGATGTTCCGCCACTACCTCGCGAACCGTCCCCGCTCATAGCTGCCGCGTCAGCAGCTCGCCAGGCCCCGACCAACTCCAGGTCGGGGCCTCAACTTTTTCCAAAACGACCCGATTGACAAAACCCCCATTTTTGTGTATCTTCCACTATTCGCTCTTTCCTTTTTCCAACTACAGGAGGCGATATGGACCGACTTTTCCCACGACCCGGGGAGCAGCTAACCATCGACCAACAGCGAGTGTTCAAGGAGTACGATCGGCTCCTGAACATGAGCACGGCCTTCGGGATCCAGTTCCCGGAACCCAAACTCCCGAACCTGGAGGGCTATGATTTTCCCGAGGAGTTTGAGCTCACCGACTTCAGCCATGAGCTGAACGGTGATGGCTTCGTCCTCGACCTCGGCATCGCCTGCTGGGACGGAGACGAGGACGTGGGCGCCCCGATCGTCGGCCTTGCCATCCGCTTCGGCGAGAACGGCAACCGCATCGAGGTGTCGTTCGACCCACGGAAAGGCTGGCGAGCCGAGTTGACGATCGACGACCTCGAGACCATGGATCCCGCCCCGATCCGCGCGCTCGCACGCAGCCTCGACATCGTGGAGGACACGGACGTCGAGCAAGCGGAGATCACGGAGAAGACGGCGCTCCGCCTCGTGGAGCGCATGTACCTCCACTACCTCGCGAACCGTCCGCGTATCTGACGTGTGCGCGCTCTCAAGACCCCGATCCGACGTACGTCGGACCGGGGTCTTCTGCTTTTCATCATCCTTTCGCTCCTATTGTCATCCCGAGCGAACGAAGAGAGCCGAGCTGTTCCATCATCCTTTTGCTTTCATCGCTTGTTCTAATCGCTGCAAGGCGAGGATAAACGCGGCATCGCGATCAGAAACCCCTTTTTCCTCCACGATCCGTATCACCTCTTTTGCCGCCTCGCGAACAAGGGGCTTAAGACGCGCGTGCATCTCCTCCTCCGTCCAGTGCTCACCGACTTTGTTCTGTTGCCATTCGAGGAACGATCCTGCCACACCGCCGGCGTTTGCCAACACATCCGGGATCACGCGAACGCCGTTTTTGATCAGGATCGCTTCTGCTTCCGGTGTCGTCGGCCCGTTTGCAAGTTCCAAAATAACCTGCGCTTTGATCTCTTCCGCATTGTCTTTAGTCATTTGCGCTTCCAAAGCCGACGGGACAAGGACGCCACATTCAACAGTCAGGACGCGTTCTGCTGGCAATGTCTCCGCGCCGGAAAAGTTTGCGACAGACCCCGTCGCCGCTTTGTGAGCGACTAGCGCAGGAATATCCAATCCCTCCCGATGAAAGACGCATGCTTTTGAATCTGAAACGGCAATAACCGGCGTCCCGTGATGGAAAAACCGCTCCGCAACGGACTGCCCAACGTTCCCAAACCCCTGCACCGCGACACTGGACGACTCCAGGTCAAGCCCGATATGCCCACGATATTCATCAAACACTTCATACCCTCCCCATCCGGTCGCCGTCCCACGACCCTCTGATCCACCGTGTTCCAGACTCTTTCCAGTCACGACGGCGGGATCAGGATGTCCTGTGAGTTTTGCGTACTCGTCAACGAAGACGTCCATCAAATGTGGGTTGGTATTCACGTCTGGGGCAGGAACGTCCCGGTCAGACCCGATCGACGGAGCCAAAAGCTGGACATAGGCGCGCATCAGCCGGTCGAGTTCTGCCTGTGACAATTCTTTTGGATCAACACGCACGCCTCCCTTCCCTCCACCGAACGGGATGCCGACGACCGCGCACTTGATCGTCATCCAAAAAGCTAAGGCCTTCACCTCATCCATGTCCGCCTGCGGATGGAAGCGGATGCCGCCTTTGAACGGACCCCGCCAATCATTCCACTGGACGCGGTAAGCCGGATACGTTTTGGTCTGCCCATGATCCAAGGTGATCGTGATGTCTCCTTCGATGATGTTCATCGGTTGACGTAGACGTTCGACGACCTGCGCAGAAACACCGGCTTGGGCAGCTGCATGATCAAGCTGCGCCATCGCGGAAGTGAAGACGTTCATAGGTCAGTGGCCAGCCAAATATTTTTCTGCATCCAACGCGGCCATGCATCCGGAACCAGCGGCCGTCACCGCTTGGCGGTAACGCGCATCTTGGACGTCACCACAGGCAAAAAGCCCTGGGACATTTGTCTTGGACGTGCCTGGGACGGTTTTGACGTACTTTTTCTCGTCCAACTCGACCAACCCTTCGACCAGCTTCACATTCGGCTCATGGCCAATCGCCGCAAAAACGCCTTCGATGGGCTGTTCGCTTTCTGCGCCGGTGACCGTGTCGCGAAGTTTCACGCCCGTAACCTTGCCGACGTCCACGCCCAAAATCTCTGTGATCTCTGCGTTCCACAGGACTTCAATCTTTGGGTTAGCAAACGTGCGGTCTTGCATGATCTTGGAAGCGCGAAAGGCATCACGGCGGTGGACGATCGTGACCTTGTCTGCAAAACGGGTCAAAAAATTCGCCTCTTCCATGGCGCTGTCGCCCCCGCCGACGATCATCACTTTTTTGCCTTTGAAGAAAAACCCGTCGCACGTCGCGCAAGCGGAAACGCCTTTACCGTACAGCGCCTTTTCGGATTCAAGACCAAGACGGCGCGCGGTTGCGCCGGTGGATAAGATAACGGTCTTTGCTTGATACGTCTGTCCAGCCGCCACTACTTCAAATCCCCCTTCGATCTGGCGGAGTGAGTCGACATTTTCTTGTTTGATGTCCGTGCCAAAGCGGGCGGCTTGGTCCTTCATGAGCACCATGAGCTCTGGGCCTTGGATGCCCTTGGGGAAGCCGGGGTAATTTTCGACGTCCGTCGTGGTCATGAGCTGGCCGCCGGGTTCGACGCCCGCAAAAAGCATGGGCTCGAGGTTGGCCCGCGCCGCATAGATCGCTGCCGTGTATCCGGCCGGACCTGACCCGATGATGATGACGTTATGCATGCTTCAACAATTTCTCCTTGAGCGCCTCTTTGCTCGTCGTGCCGACCACCTGCTCAACCACCTGCCCGTTCTTGAACACGAGAAAGGTCGGGATGGACATGACGTTATAGGAACCCGGTGTCGCAGGATTCTGGTCCACGTTCATCTTGCCCACCTTAGCCTGGGAACCGTCAACTTCGTTCGCGATCTCTTCGACCAGCGGGCTCATGACGCGGCACGGGCCACACCATTCGGCCCAAAAGTCGACGAGCACTGGCTGGGTTGATTGCAGGACATCTTGCGCGAAATTCGCGTCGGTCAAAGTCATTTCCATAGGTTCCCTATGGTAGACGGGAAAAGCTCGGACGACAAGCTACCGAAAACTCTCGATTTTGCGGGCTTTTGTCTCTTCCGTGTACGCGTCCAAGCGGTCGCCAACCAAGAGCTTCATCTTGCCCTTGAACTGCACGCCACCTTCTTGTCCGGCGGCCAATTCCTTGACCGGTGACTTACCGCTCTGGAGCGAGGCCAGTTCACCCAACCCCACCGGCTCTTCGGCGGCTTCCGGGGACGTGCGGCGCCACACGCGCACTTTGCACCCGTTCTGCAATTTCCCCTGTTTGACGCGCACACCAACGATCATTTGGCCGGATTCCGTGCGGAAGATGGCGGCAACCTCGGCGGAACCGAGTTCGGTCACGATCGTCTCCTTTGGCAGGAGCGCATTCAACTTTGCGACCACATCATCAAACAGATCGTAAATGATCTTGAAGGTCTTGATCTCCACACCCTTTTCACGCGCCATAATTTCGATCGCTGTCGGGGCGAGCACGTTAAAGCCATAGACAACCGATGGCGTGGACGTGACCGCGCGCTCGATATCCGTATCAGAAATGTTGCCCAACCCTTTTTGGATGACTTGGACGGCGACCAGCTCATGCGACACCTTTTCTAACATACCGAGCAAGGCTTCGAGTGAACCCAACACGTCGGCTTTGAGGATGACGTTCAGCGTGACTTTCTTGGCCTCCTCCTCCCCTTCTGTCGGCTGCTGCTTGGCCGCGACAAACCCTTCGCTCGCCTTTTGTACCGGAGCTTTCATCTTTTTCTGTTCGAGGGATTTTGGATCTGCCGGCACTTCAGCGATGTCACCGACCGACGGTGCGACCTTAAAGCCCAACACCTTGACCGGCATGCCTGGCGGCGCGGCTTCGACCGGTTGGCCTCGCCAGTCACGCATGATGCGCACGCGGCCATAGGCCGTGCCAGCGATGCCGAGCCAATCGTTCTTTTTCAGCGTCCCGTTTTGGATGATCAGCGTCGCGACCGGGCCTTCACCTTTGTCCACGTGCGCTTCGATGATCGTGCCGACGGCGCGCGCGGCCGGGTTTGAAACGATGCGTTCTTTTTCCGCTTCTGCCACGAGCAAGATCATCTCAAGCAAATCATCGATCCCAAGCCCGGTCTTGGCTGAAATCTTGACCAGCGGGATCTTGCCGCCCCACTCTTCGACCGTGACATTCAATTCAGCCAACTGTCCGAGCACGCGGTTCGGGTCAGCTTCTGGCTTGTCCATCTTGTTCAACGCGACGATAAACGGGAGTTTGGCCGCGTGGATGATGTCGATCGCTTCTTTGGTCTGTGGCTGCACGCCGTCGTCAGCGGCGACGACGAGGACGGCGATGTCCGCGACTTTGGCGCCGCGAGAGCGCATGACCGTAAACGCCTCGTGGCCTGGCGTATCAATAAACGTAAGTTGATGGTCTTTCTTTTCGACTTGGTACGCGCCGATGTGCTGCGTGATGCCTCCGGATTCCCCTTCCATCACGTGCGTCTTACGGATCGCGTCGAGCGTCTTGGTCTTCCCGTGGTCCACGTGTCCCATCACCACGACGACCGGTGGGCGCGAGGTCAGTTGTTCTGCGGATTCTTGCTGCAACACTTCTTTAACGCGGTTTTCTTCACCAACGGAGGCGATCTCCTTTTGTTCAGCAGATTCTGGGGCGGCTTGGAAGCCGAGCTCTTCGGCGATGATGGACGCGGTCGCAAAATCCAGACGTTCGTTCTGCGACGCCAGGATCCCGGCCTTCATGAGCTGCTGGATGACACGGGTAAGCGGGAGACCGAGGCGACCAGCGAACTCGCGCACGCTGATGACGGACGGGAGGGCCACATCACGCTTTTGCGGCGCGACTTCCCCCGGAGTCGTCGTCTGCTTGACCAGCATGTCGCGCAACCGCTCGCGGCGGGAGTTTTCCAGCCACTTCTTGTAGATCTGGTCCGCCTGGCGGTCGTCGACTTTGATGGCGCGCGCGCCTACGTCAAAACCGAGCGCCGGCAATTTAGCCAGGAGCTCCTGTGGGGTGACGCGCAAGCGGCGGGCGAGTTCGGTGACGTTCATGTGGGCGAGTTTAGGCTTGATTGAGCGGAAAGTCAAGCGTAGCGCTTCAAGAAGGGGTGATTGACAAAAAGCACGTAACCTGCATAAATACGCGCAGTCCTTTAACCAAAGGAGGGACAGGATGTTCTTCTCCACCGTTCTCATCATCGCTGCCGGTTTTGCCCCGCTCTTTTGCAGCAGGGTGGCGCGGGAGCATTGGGGCGCGGTGCTCATCGTCGCCCTCTCCACCGGCCTCTTCTACGCGGCACTGGCTTATATGCTCCTACCCTGGATCCTCGCGCCATTCGGTGGAGGGCTCGTGACCTTGGGTGTCGCCCTACCGCTCATTGCCGGCACCATCGTCTGCGGCGTCGTACTAAACAATGATCACTATTCAAGGGGATTCGTGGTCGGTGGCGAGGCAGTGCCTGGCGCGATCGGCGTCCTTGCACTGGTCTCGCTCCTCGGCGGCTGTCAGGCCTGCCGCGCGGCGGACTACGCAGCCCTCGCAGGCCAGATCAAGACGCGGGACTGGACGCGGGACACTCAACAGTTGGATCCGCAACACATCCGCTTGGTGCCGACCGAGCTCGCGATCTACCGAGCGCAGCAGGCTTTGGGCAACATCCAGGGTGCCACGACCATCGGCAGCCAATACGAGCTCGCGGCCGGATACACGACCATCCAGATGGTGGCCGGCGAGCTGTGGTACGTCATCCCGCTCGACTTCCGCGATTTCGGGAGCTGGTCTGGCAGCAATGGCGCGCCGGGGTATGCACAGGTCCATGCCGAAGACGTGGAACGCCCCGTGAAGGTCGTGACCGACCAGCGCTACCGGTACATGCCTGGCGCCTACTTCGGCGACAACCTGGAACGATACGTCTGGAATGACAACCCGATGCGTCCAGTCAGCGACTGGACCTTCGAACTCGACGACAATGACCGCGCCTGGTGGGTCGCAACCCTGACCGAATATCGCGTCATGTACTCGGGCGCCGTCGGGGTCGGTGTGCTGCTGGTCGACCCGACGAACGGAAACATGCAGACCTACCCCACGAGCCGGATGCCGAGCTGGATCGACCGCATGGCCCCAGCTCGCCTCGTCGAAGCCAACCTGGACTACTATGGCCGGTTGCGGAGCGGTTGGTGGAACTCCGTCTTCTCCAAGGCTGACGTGATGGAGTCCGAAACACCAACGATCGCATATGGTCATGATGGGAGGTTCTACTGGGTCTCCCCGATGACCTCGACCAACGGCGCAGACCAGTCCATGATCGGTGTCGTCTACACGGACCGGAACGGCAAGGGAATCTTGTACCGGACGGCCGGCGCCACCATGGAAGGGATCATGTATGCGGTGAACAACAGCGTCGCGTACAAGCGGCAGCACGCCACCGAGCCCATCCTCTACAACGTCCGCGGACGCATGACAGCGCTGGTGCCGATCCTCGGGGAATCACATACCTTCCAAGGCGTCGCCTTCGTGGACGTGACCAACGTCCAGCGCATCGCCATTGACGAGCGTCCGTTGGTCGCCCTTCGGGCGTACGAGCGGCTCCTCGGGGAAACCTCGCTCACGGCAAATACTGACGAGCGCGATGCCCAGGAGACGCTCGAGGAGATGGTCAGGCGCATCGGTGTCGCCGTGCACCATGGAGAGTCCACCTATACCCTGATTCTCGAGGGCCAGGACCCGCGCCGGATGTTCAGCGGGGATGCCCTGACCTTTCCGGACCTTCCGCTCACGCGTGATGGCGACCGCGTCCGACTGACATTTCGGGTGAGCGAGGAGCCGGTCATCACCTTGAGCGAGTTCCGCAATCTGTCCCTCCATCCCAACCCGTAAGTTCTTCTGACAGCGCCCTGGTCGACTCCACGACCGGGGCGCTTTGTGTTTTGACGGCAAAATTAGCGCCGTATCGAATCGACCACTTGAGCGGCGGCTCGGATGCTAGACAATCTCCAGCCCAGCTCCGGGGTTAAATCTAATTCCTTTTCGCTTCCTTCTCGATGCAACCGATCTGACAGCTCCGCCTGTTCGACCGGAGTCATATTCGGGAGGATCCAACGAAGATTCTCCGGCTCCTCGCTCACCACTTCAGATAACGTCCAATCATCCATCGCGAGATAATTCCTTAACCGTTCCGCCGCAAGCTTCCCGTCATGCCTCCGTACTGCCAACCAATATCCCTCACCCGCTTCAAGCGCATCCGCCACCCGGCTCGCCCGATCGGGATTTGTTTCCATGGTCTGATCAATATAGTTTTCCAGCATCTTCTCAACATCAGTCTCTACTGCCCCTTCGAGCAGACTGATAGAGACACCGTGACGCGTGTCGTATTGTGTCACCAACGGATCAAGGACATCTTGATACCATTCACGGTAATCCTCACCCAGCGGGACGTTATTTGCTGCAATCGCCCTCTGGAGGAGCTGGTTCGCTTCTTGGCTAAACTGCGCATATTGTTCCGGGCTCGCGTCTGGCAAGCGCTCCGGGTGGGAAGCAACGCGTGGCGTAACTTCCGGATAATCAGCCTTTTCGCCACGGACGATACGACGCGCGACTTGGACGACAGAAGGGGCGTAGCGCTCTTCGATCGTTACCAGCCTTCGCGCCACTTGCTCCACGTCTTCCCATAAAGCCTTGGTCTCTGGATTGACTTCCGCCCCCAAATCCTTAGAAAACTTCCCCTCGCTGGCTGCGACCGTGTTCAATTGTGCACCAGCTAATAAACCTAACCCGGCGGCAAGGAGCCCCAGCCGCTTCGCGAGGCGGGATTGCAACACCCGCAAGGTTGAAAAGTTTTTTGATTGAACGGGCCGCGCATACACCATGTCCGGCCGCGCTTGCGTCATCACTTCCCACTCCATCTCGGCTCGCCTTGCTTCTTGTAAGGCATCTTCAGCATCCTCTTCCGCTTCCTTCATCCGCTTCAGCATCTCCTCGAGCTTCCTTTTTTCTTCCGACGCTGAATCCGACTGATCTTCCATCTCCTCATCGTCAGCAAAAGCCGCTTCCCGTCCTCGGGCTACCGGCTTTAGCACGCGTTCTGCTTTTGGCATAGTCATTTCGCACGGAGCGCGCTCGTTAAACGCGTCTTCGTTTTTTCATCTTTCATTGATTCCAAGTCTTTTCGGACGGCTGCCGTGGCTTTTTTCAAGACGGCTGTCGCGCGCTCGACCTCACGCAGCAAGGCGTTGATGTCAGGTTGGCTTTTTGCCATATCTCTACTAGTCTACCACACATGAACGGCCTCCTCCTCATCGACAAACCCGCTGGCATGACCTCGCATGACGTGGTTGACGTTGTGCGGCGCGTGGCGAAAACGCGGCGCGTTGGCCACGCCGGGACGCTCGATCCATTTGCGACCGGCCTCCTGATCCTCGGGATCAACCAAGCAACCAAAGCGCTGACCGGCTTGGTCGGGTTGGACAAAGAATATGAAGCAACGCTGGAACTGGGGGCGACAAGCGAGACGTTTGATATCGAGGGACGCATAACCCCTTTTGTCATTCCGACCGACGAGTCTGCGAGGAGCGGAGGAATCTCGCTCCCGGGTCCAGATCCCTCGGCTTCGTCGGACTTCGCTCGGGATGACAGAAAAGAGCCGACGGATGCCGATATTGAGCGCGCGCTCGACCAATTCCGCGGCGGATACGAACAGAAAGCGCCATTGCATTCTGCAAAAAAGATCAAAGGCAAAAAACTCTACGAACTCGCGCGTGCGGGACAAGCAACGGAAGAAATGCGCCCAGTGAAACTCGTCTCTATTTCGACGTTACTCGTTACTCGCTATTCGTACCCCCGGCTTGAACTGAAAGTAGCCTGCTCCTCCGGCACCTACATCCGCTCGCTCGCGGATGATATCGGTCGCGCGT
>CAZFRH010000014.1:0-25035 GCA_964521235.1 uncultured Gammaproteobacteria bacterium
GACTACTGCCTCTGAAGCAGTGTATCTTGGTTCGAATCCAAGTCCCGGAGCCACGAAAAACAGACCCCGGTGAGGGTCTGTTTTTTTAAGTCATTTTTTACGATTAGTCATCTGATTATGTCTGCTATGAGTCCACGCAACAAAGAGCTATTATGGTTTTTCTTGACGGGCTCCTTCATCCTGTGTTTGATGTTGGCTTTACCGGATTATTATCGAATGATTATTTTTAATAAGCCAATTATATTAATGCTCATACCGATCGTAGTGGGATTTATTTTGTTTGGTCTGATTCTTGTACCGAAAGGCGCATCTTTGGGGAATTGGCTCACCACTGCTTCAATAATTGTGGCGATAGCTTTTTTTCTATTTGAAAATTCACAAAAGCAGCAGGACGTAGAAAAGCTAATTAAATCTACAAATATTACAAATTGTGGAGTCGCTGAGTCCCATTTAGAAGCTGCTCTTTCATACGAGGGAAGCAATGGTGAAAAAGATGTCGGAAAAATTCCAGTGCAATACTATTCGACCGATTCCTACAAAAATCATCTGAACACCTTGTATCAAATTGATCCTTTGCACGCAGCAAGTTCTCACCTAGTGATGATTGAGATGGATGGGGCGAATACAATACTTGATAATGTACGGACTGTTGATTTAGTCCGTGGCATCGATACAGGCACCAAGCCCTATATTAGTGAGAACATCAGAATCCCACTGAAAGATACAGCGTTAAATGTTAAAAAAGTTTTTGACTGTCAATTTCCACAGTCCACCAGCTCAACAATGCATGGAGTGGGCGGTTGAGTTTTTTGCTTTTTTTTGTTACCCTGCAGCATCGACTATGTCCGCCCTCTCTGTCAAAAACGTCTCGAAAGTCTACCCTCCGCGTCCCGGCGGCCAGCCGATCAAGGCCTTGGACAACGTCTCGCTTGAGGTGCGCGAAGGCTCGATCCATGGGTTGCTTGGGCCAAACGGCGCGGGCAAATCGACGCTGATCAGCTTGCTGTCCGGCATCTCGCGGATCACGGAAGGTTCGATCGAGATCTTTGGCGTGGACGTTGAAAAAAACACGAACGATGCCAAGCAGTTGCTCGGCATCGTGCCGCAAGAGATGGTGGTTGAGTTCGCGTTTACCGTCGAAGAGGTCTTGTACTACTTCAGCGGGATGTATGGTGTCCCGGCGTCCGAGCGGAAGGAGCGCATCGCGCAGGCGTTGGCTGACTTGGATCTGACGGACAAGGCCAAGGAGAAGGCGAAAAACCTGTCCGGCGGGATGAAGCGCCGTCTCATGGTCGCGAAAGCGATCTTGCACCGACCAAAACTCGTCGTCTTGGATGAGCCGACCGCGGGCGTTGACGTGGCGCTCCGCCAAAAGATGTGGGAGCTGGTGCGGCGGCTCAACCGTGAAGGCTCGACCATCCTGTTCACCACGCACTACTTAGAGGAGGCGGAGCAGTTATGTGAAAGCATCACGCTCGTGAACAATGGGAAGATCCTCACCTCCGGTCCGCTGAAGGACTTGCAAGAAGGGTTTACGCAACGCGAGATCCGGTTTGAGCTGTACGACCCGAATGCCGCGCCTTTGGCGGGTGTGGAACGCAAGGGGAGCGAGTTTGTCCTGCCGGTGCACGATTTAGTGCGCGACATGCAGTCCGTGACCGAGCACTACCGCGATAACCTGAAGCACGTGACGTCCGGTGCCGCGTCGCTCGAGCAGATCTTTTTGGAAATGACGAAATAGACTGACTATGACCTACCTCTGGGCGCTGTACGCGCGTGAAGTCAAACGGTTCCAAAAGCTGTGGCTGGACACGATCTTTAGCCCGATTGTTTCGCTGGCGCTCTATCTTGCGATCTTCGGCATTGTGGTCGGCGACCGAGCGGTGCTTGGGACCAACTACCTGGCGTTCATCTACACCGGCCTTTTGGCGATGCAGGTGGTCAATGCCAGTTTCAACAACCCAACGTTCGCGCTTGTCATCGCAAAGAATGTAGGGACGATCCTGGACCTGCAAGTCGTCCCGATCCCGCCGTGGGGTGTCGGCTTGGCCTACGCTTTTGCCGCCGTCACACGTGCCTTGGGGACACTGGCTGTCACGGTCCTGCTCACCGCCTGGTTTGTCCCGGGGCTGGCTCTGCATGACCCACTCGTCCTTTTGCTTGGACTTGTCCTGACCGGGCTCCAGTTTGGGATGCTTGGTGTGGTCTTTGGGATGTGGGCGAAGAACTTTGAGGCGCTGACGTTTGTCACAACGTTTGTCATGCAACCCATGATCTTTTTGGCCGGTGTCTTCTACCCCTTGTCTGACCTTCCGGCGCCGTGGAATGTGATCAGCATGATGAACCCGCTCCACCACAACATCAACCTGTTGCGTTGGGGCGCGCTCGGCGTCAGCGACATCTCGCCGCTCTTGTCATTCACCGTCGTGGCGGGCCTGTGCCTGTTCCTGTTTGGCGCCATGCAAATCGTGGTCAAGAAAAAGCTCAAGCTCTAGACTGTTGCTTGTATCGAGTACCTCGTCCGTCGCTACCGCGCTTCTAAACGCCTGCGCCTCCGCGTACGGCACGATGGGAGCGTGCTTGTGACGGCGCCCCTCCGAGCGTCTGAACGTCTGATCGCGGGTTTTGTCGCTGACTCGGCCGCGTGGATCGAAAAGGCGTTGCGTACGCGACCGGCTGATCCGGCGAGTACGCTGCCCCGCATGACTCCTGCCGTCCGTGAGCAGGCGCGACGTGACACGCGCATCCTCGTCGCCCAGAGGCTCGCGCATTTCAACCAAACGTATCAGCTCACCTGGAAGCGTATCTTCGTGCGTAACCAGCGCCGCTCGTGGGGGAGCTGCTCCAAGGTTGGGAATTTGAACTTTAACCTGCGCCTTTCCTTGCTCGCGCCCGAACTTGCGGATTACGTCATCGTGCATGAGCTGTGCCATCGCGAACACTTCAACCATTCAAAAGATTTTTGGGCGCTCGTCGCAAAAACCATCCCTGACTACAAGGAACGGCGGCGGGCGTTAAAAAAGTATCGGCTTACCTGATCTTCCCCACGCATTGCCAAAACCGGAGGAGGTAAAAGATGTCGCGGATGAACGGGACGAAGCGGGATTTGAAGACAAGGCCCTTGATGTTGAAGTATCCGGTGCGCCCAAGCCAGATCAGGCTGCCATGGGAGACGTAGTGGAAGGCGCGTGCGCGCTTGCCTCGTGCGGTCCGGATGATGGTGTCCGCGACATGGGTTGCCATCATCATGGCCGTCTGGGCATTTTTTGGGATGATGACATCATTTTCCTTGTAGAGGACGGCGTCGCCAGCAGCAAAGAGGTGTTCGTCCACGCGGAGAGAGCGGTCGACGGGAATATTCCCTTGCGGATCACGGAACACGTCAGGGGAAATCGGGACGGTGTTTGGGGTGACTCCGGCGCACCAGAGGATGAGCGACGCGGGGATAAAGCCGAGCTTTGTCGTCATGACGCCATCCGGCCGCACCTCAAGCACCGGGTCATGCGTCGACAGGCGGACGCCGGAGCGCCGCATCGTCTCTTCCGTGCCGCGTACCAACGCGAGCGGGAACCCGGGGAGGGCATGCGGTGCGGCTTGGATGACGGTGACACGGACAAGTTTGCAGAGCGAGGCGTCTTCTGCCGCGCAGAGCGCGTTCAGTTTTTCCTTGATGGCGAGCGCCGCTTCGACGCCGGCAGCTCCGGCCCCGACCACGGCCACGCTCAACATCCGTTCTTTTGCGGACGGCTTGCCGTCATTGATCGCCGCTTGGAGCATTTCCTGCAGCTTGTCGTGGATGGCGCGCACGTCATCCATGGATTTGAGGCGTTGCGTGTGTTCTTCTGCGCCGGGAATGTTGTAGTAGTTGGTCCGTGTCCCGGGGCAGATGAGCGCGGAGCCGTAGGGGATGGTGTGCGATGCGCCCAGGCTGTCTTTATAGGTCGCATGCCGTGACCGCCGGTCGAGTTGCGTCACCGTGCCTTGGACGTAAGTAAAGCCGTCGCGGGCAGCGCACGTGGAGAGCGCTTCGGTCCAGGTTTCCGGGTTCCCGACGCCTGCGAGCGCATCAATCAGGCGTGGCGTAAACAAAAAATAGTCCGTTGGGTTGACCAACGTCACTTTGTGGCCGGCTTTGGCCAGCCGGCGCGCGGCCGGAAGCCCTACGAAGCCGCCGCCGATGATGAGGATGGGATCAAGGTTCATGCGATGCCTTCTTTGCTGGCAAAAAATTCTGTGGCGCGCTTCAAGCTTTGGAACGTCCCGGCATCTGACCAGAAGCCGCGGACCGGCTTGGCGATGAGCCGCCCTTGCCGGAGGTAGACGTTGTTCACGTCCGTGATCTCAAGCTCGCCGCGCCTGGAGGGCTTGAGCGTTTGTATGATATCAAAAACGCTGGGTTCATACACGTAGAGGCCGACCTGGGCGTTGTTGGACCTGGGTTGCGCCGGCTTCTCTTCGATGCTCAAGACGTTGCCCGCGCCGTCCATCTCGACCACACCAAAGCGGCGCGCATCTTGTACGGGCTTGTAAAAGGCCATCGCCCCTTCGCGGAATGAGCTCACGTGGGGGAGGAAATTGTCTTCAAAGAGGTTGTCGCCGAGGATGACCGTGCAGGGGTTCCCTTCCACAAAGTCGCGCGCCATACCCAGGGCCTGGGCAATGCCACCAGCCTCATCTTGGATGCGGTAGGTGATCTTGCAGCCGAACTTGATCCCGGAGCCCAAGAGGTTCATGAACCCGCCAGCGTGGTCTGGCCCGGTGATCAGGATGATGTCGCGGATGCCGGCCTCGATCAGCGTCTGAAGTGGGTACAGGATCATCTGCTTGTTCGCGACAGGGAGCAGGTGCTTGTTCGTCAGGTCCGTGAGCGGGGCGAGGCGCGTACCCTTGCCGCCAGCGAGGAGGACGCCTTTCATCTCACGAGCATGGGAGGTTGTCGCTTGTAGGGTGTAGCTTGTAGCCGGTTGTTTCAAAAAAGACGGAACCGCTTCGCGACGTTTTGCTTCCGCGTACTTCACCATCGTATCCCGCAGCGCTTCTTGGATCGGGCGCATGTAGATGCCAAGCTCGCGCAAGCGGTCGGACTGGAGGATGTTGTTGGAACGTTGCTTGGTCGCGAGGCCGCGCGCGACCAAGTCCGCATCCGTGATCCATTCGCAGGTGTGGTTGGGATCAACGAGCTCTCGGTAGAGGCCGAGGAGCTCGCGGTGGCGCATCACGCCAGGGTTCACGGTATGGAACACGCCGGTGCCGCGCTTTTCGATGATCCCGCGGAGCGCGGCGACCAAGTCATCAATCACGGTCACGCTGTTTTCGACATCAATCACCGAACGGTAGCTCGCGAGCTTGTCGATCAGGTTGCGCGGCCCTGGGCGGCTGTCGATCGGCATGCGCAAGCGCGCGATCGCCACGTTTGGTAGCTTGGTCAAAATAAGGTCAGCCGCATATTTGGAGCGCGAGTAAAACGCGCTCGGGTTGGCGTGGTCGTCTTCCTTCCAGCCCCGTGGGTCAGGGGAGGGTCCGTAAAAGATGCAGCCGGAGCCGATATGCAACAGGTAGAGGTTGCGTTCTTGGCACGCTTCCGCCAAGACGAGCGTCCCGATGACGTTGTCACGCGCCGTCTCGACCTGGTGCGTCTCACACCAGTCTACGTTTGGCCGCCCGGTCCTTCCCGCGGCGTTTACGACCGCATCTGGACGGTGCTCATCCAACGCTTGACGCACCGCCACCATGTCATCAATGCGGGCATCAGAACCAACCGCGTCCGGCCACGCCTCAAGCAGCCGTCCACCCAGCCAGCCTTTTGCGCCAAAAACAAGGATTTTCATAGCCTGTGATCCTCTTTTGTAGCAGGTTTTTGGGTACGAATCTAACTCATTTGTCAACCATGTGCTGAGGTATTGACAATATGCTCTTTTTTACTCAAGATCGATGCGTTGTCGTATTAAAAGGAAGGGGCTATGGCGAATGATTTGTCGGCGCCTCAACCAGCGACAATAGGGGAGGCGATGCCATCATGGCGGTGCCTTTGAGTCAGGTGAGTCTGAGTGCCCTTTTTCCGATGCTTAAAGCTCTCGAAAAAGAGGGCGCGGATGAGGGGTTCGTGCTATGGGCACGCAAGCCTCAGAACGCGCAGGAGTTGATGCACTTCTGTCGAGAGCAGATGGGCACTCCCTCGTACTGGCGACAGTTCGAAGAAAGCTTTACGGTTCAGGCCGATTATTCCATGCCTCGGCTATCGCAGCTCAGGATGGAGTTTGCCGCCGGGGTCTCAGGGCTTTTCGATGGACGTCCCTGGGAGAGGAATGCTTCCTGCGTCAGCATTGACGAAACCCCCGGCGAACGCCACATGTTCGTTAAGGTCTTCGGTCAAGGGATGACGACGGAGGCGGTCATCGCCTGGGCCCTCGAGAATGGTTATCGTCCCGCCATCGAACGGGAAGCTCGGTCGGTCGGTGTCTCCCCTGATGCAAGATTCCACTGGGGGTGCGGCCTCGTCGCTCTGGGTTCATACGCTCTCAGCGATAAGGGCCACCCTGACGTTACGGTGCTGAAACGGTTTTCGATGTCAGGTGCGAGCAAAGAAACGCCGGGCACCTATCTCGATGGCAGTTTGCTAGTCGGACACGCGCTCCATGTCTTTTCACGAGACAAGGTGTGGCGGCCACTCACAAGGTTCCTTCTCGTTCAACAGACCTGAAAGGATTCTGATTTAAGCCCGCGTGGTCACTCCACGCGGGCTCAGTCGTTTTTTACAAGCGGTCGCCACCAGGACTCATTTTTTTGGAACCACTCAACAGTTTGCACGAGCCAGGTCGGGAAGTCGTGCAGCGGTTCCCATCCAAGCTCGGTCCGCGCTTTTGTGTCGTCGATGGAGTAGCGGCGGTCGTGGCCTTTGCGGTCTTCTACGAACTGGAGGAGGGAGTGGGGCTTGCCCAGTAGGTCCAAGATCATCTTGGCGACGTCGATGTTTGCCGGTTCCGCGTTGCCGCCTAAGCAATACGTTTCACCGACACGGCCTTTGAGGAGGATTGCTTCGATCCCACGGCAGTGGTCTTCGACGTAGATCCAGTCGCGAACGTATTTTCCGTCGCCGTAGATCGGCAGGGGGAGATCGCGTAATGCGTTCACGATCATGAGCGGGATGAATTTTTCCGGAAAATGGTACGGGCCGTAGTTGTTGGAACAGTTACTGATGGTCACGGGCAGTCCGTAGGTTTGGTGGTAGGCGCGGACCAGGTGGTCGCTGCCGGCTTTGGAGGCGGAGTAGGGGCTGCGCGGTGCATACGGCGTATGTTCATTAAACCGGTTCGTGTCTTCAAGCGAGAGTGCGCCGAAGACTTCGTCCGTCGAAACATGGTGGAAGCGCTTGATGTGGTCGCCACGGCGCTTCACTTCTTCCAGCAGCGTATACGTTCCCATGACATTCGTCTCAAGAAAAGCACGTGGTTCGGTAATGGAGCGGTCAACGTGTGATTCGGCGGCGAAGTGGACGACCATCTCGGCACCTTCCATTGCTGTTTTGACAGCTTCAGCGTCACAGATGTTGCCATGGATGAACGTGTGGCGAGCCTCATCAATCCCGCGCAAGTTCTCCGGGTTCCCCGCGTAGGTCAGCGCATCCAAGTTCACGATCTGGTCACTCGGATGGGCGTTGAGCCAGTAGCGGATAAAGTTGGAACCGATGAACCCGGCGCCGCCGGTCACGAGGAGTTTCATATCTCCCGTATCCTGAAGCCTGAAGCATGAAACGTCAAACCGTTGACGGGGCGCCTTGGCGTGCTACGGTAGCCCAATCCTATGGAGGAAAACGCCCAAAAAGACCTGGCGATCATCATTGTTTCGTGGAACGTCAAAGCGTTGGTTTTGAAGAACCTGGAGGCGCTCCGTCAGGCGGTGGTCGGGTTGTCCGTCCAGGTCGTGGTGGTTGATAACGCCTCTGCCGATGGGACAGTCGAAGCCGTTCGTGCCTCCTTTCCAGAAGTGACGGTGATCGCGAATACGGAGAACGTCGGTTTTGCCAAAGCCTGCAACCAGGGGATCGGAGCCAGCCCTTCGCGCCATGCCCTCCTTTTGAATCCTGACATGCAGGTCGAGGCGGACGCCGTCAGGATGACTATTGCTTATCTCGACACGCATCCTGAGGTCGGGGTCATGGGAGCAAAGCTTATCGGCGCGGACGGAAAAACGATCCCTCACGTCCGCCGCTTTCCGACGTTTTGGGACCAGCTCGCAACATTGCTCAAATTGCCACATTTTTTTCCGCAGCTTCTCGATCGCTATCTTGGAAAAGATCTGGACTTAGACAAAGAACAGTTTGTTGATTCAGTCCGTGGTTCGTATTTTGCCATCAACCGGACGGCGCTCGAGCGTCTCGGCGGGTTGGATGAACGGTACTTTATTTGGTACGAAGAGGTGGATTACTGCAAGCAAGTGCACGCGGCTGGTCTTGAAGTTGCTTACGTCCCGTCCATCGTCGCGCATGACCTCATCGGTCGCAGCTTCGCGCAACGTGATTTGTACTGGAAACAAAAAAACTTAACGCGTTCCATGGTGACATATTTCAGAAAATGGCATCCGTGGTGGCAGGGGATGGTGCTTTCACTTCTCCGTCTTCCGATCTTGTGTGCTGCTTGGGTGCTGGACCGCGTATGAAGCTCGTCATCCAGGTCATTTCGTTCCATAGCTCAAAGCACATCGCTCCACTTTTGGAGTCGCTAAAGCAACAGACGTTCCGTGATTTTGAAGTGTGGTTTTACGACAATTCAGAAGACGAGGCGGAAGCGTCTGCTTGCCGCTTATTGGTCGAATCTTTTGGTCTGCCAGGGCGGTTTATTGTCGCCCCACAGAACAATGGCTTTGCCGGAGCCCATCAAGCGATGTTTGAGCTACATGAAGCGCCGTTTGTTCTGTTGCTGAACGACGACGCTAAGCTCGAACCGACCTATCTGGAGCAGGCCATGCGCCGGATGGAATCTGACCCAAAGATCGGAAGCGTGACAGGTCTCGTCTACCGCTGGCACGAGGGGTCGGAGCGCGTCATCGACACGGCCGGTCTTGAGTATCGTTGTCTTGGACAGATCATGGACCGCTTCGCCGGTCTGTCCGAATCGGAGCTACAAGCTTCAAGTTACAAGCTACAACCCTCCCTAGTCTTCGGCGTCTCCGGTGCCGTTGGCCTGTACCGTCGCAGCGCGGTTGAAAAAGCAGGTGGACTCTTTGACCCGAAGTGGTTCATGTACAAAGAGGACGCGGACCTCGCGTTGCGTTTGCGGGACGCGGGCTTCACGGCGTGGTTCGAACCAGCGGCGATCGCTTGGCACAAGCGTGGATTGAAGGAAGAAACAACGGGAATCCTCCCGCGACTGAAAAACGAACGCACGCGAAATCCAAAATTGCGACAACATTCCTATGTCAACCAATGGCGCATCTACAAACGCCACTGGAAAAACGTCGGTTGGTCGGATCGCCTGAAGACGATCCGGGTTGAATTGCTAAGGAGCATGATGGTGTTCATTGCTTCGCCAAAAGTTTTTTTTGGTGCGTGGTCCCAGATTCGTCATTCCGACCGAGGAGTTGGACGACGAGTGGAGGAATCCCTTCGAAGGGGTCCCTCGGCTTCGTCGGACTTCGCTCGGGACGACAGGCCGCTCCCAAAAATCGGCGTCATCTACCTGACCTATCCGACGCCCAACTGGGAAAGGGACATCAACCGTTGCCTCGCCTCGATGGAAAAGGTGAATTATCCCAAAGACCGCTTGGAGCTCATCTGCGTCGAGTCCAAAGGGAAGATCGCGCCGCTGAAGCAGTGGTTTGAAAAAACGTGGATGCCTAAGTCCGGGGTGACGTTGCCCCGCATCTCTTACATTTTTCGTGACGAGTGGATCGGGTTTTCCGGTAACAACAATCTCGGTTTGGAAAAGGCAAAGGAACTAGGCTGCGACTACGTCCACCTTACGAATGAAGATACGGATGTAGATCCGGACTATCTCATTCGCGCCGTTGAACGAGCTGAATCTGATCCGACGATCGGCGTCGTGCAGTCGCTCCTGCTCTTGGGCGAAGAGCGTGACAAGGTGAATTCCACAGGCAACGCATTCCATTATCTTGGGTTCGGTTATTCGAACGGTTACAAGCTTCCAGCCTACAAGCTACAAGCCTCTGAGATTGGTTACGCGTCTGGGGCGGGGTCGTTGGTTCGTGTGGCGGCACTGGAAGGACGTCCTCTTTTTGATGAGAAGTTCTACTCGTATCACGAGGATACGGACCTCTGTCTCCGTCTGCGCATGCGGGGTTGGAAGACGGTGGTCGAACCACGCTCCATCATCTGGCATTATTATGAATTCGCAAAAAGCAAAATCAACTACTATTGGATGGAGCGCAACCGTTATGTCCTCCTGTTCAGCTATTACCGCCCATGGACGCTTTTCGTTCTCGCGCCGATGATGGTCGTGATGGATCTTGGGATTACGCTTTTTTCCATCAAGAATGGGTGGTTTGAGATGAAGGGGAAAGTCTACAAAGACTTTGCCTCGCCCAGTTTTTGGAAGTGGATCGGGGAGCGCCGCAAGTTCATCCAGGCAGGACGGAAGATCAGCGACTGCGAGCTGCTCCGCCACGCCGTCTCGACCATCGAGTTCCAAGAAGATGCGGTCAAGAATCCGCTTTTGGATTATGTCGGAAACCCATTGCTCCGAGCATATTGGTGGGTTGCAAGAAAGATCATTTAAGAAAGAGACGCCCCGCTGCTTTGAGGCAGCGGGGCAAAGGAGGGGTAGGGTGGATCACGGTTGATCCGGGGGCTTGCCGATGTGGGAGAGGGTTTCTCCGGTCACCGGATCCTGTGTGGTCGTGATCGGCGCACCGCCAGCCGGGTCCTCGTCCGAAGGTTGGACGTCCGTCGGCACGGACTTGGCCCAAGAAGACGGCGGCCGTTCATCGTCGCGGGGACAACGCGGCGTGGGAACCATCGGCTGCCCTAGCGCTTGTTGCATCCGGATCACGTCTATGAGGATGTCTTTCGTCAGCATGGACGCCTCCATGTAGGAGGGTAGCAGTCTCGCATGTCGTCGCACAACGCTTGACAGGAAGTGTGAAACGAGGTTCCCTCGAGGTCGGAGGTGATACGGATGAAAGAACAGTTGGTGAGCCTTTTTTTGCTCGCGGCGGGGATCATCGAGGCGGCCGTGAAGAACGACCCGGCGATCCTGGTCGCGGCGATCGACCAGGCGGGACCCTTCCTGAAGGACGCCTTCGAGAACCATCTGGACGACTTCGTGTCCGCGATGAAGATCTTCGATGCCCTGCCAGGGTTCGCCGAGTTCCGGGCCCTCGTGGAGGCGGCACGGGAATTCGGCGCCGGCCAGACCGTTTGACCGTTCCGGCGCTCCTCCCTTTCTTCAGCCCTGCCGCAACCCGCGGTGGGGCTTGATTCTTTTCCGGTTCTTTGCTAACCTCTCGTCATCCAAATATGAAGGTCGAAACCCACCCAACCTATTACCCCAAGGCCAAAATCGTCTGTGCCTGCGGGAATGAGATCACCGTCGGTTCCACGGTCGAAGAGATCCACGTGGAACTGTGTTCAAAGTGCCATCCGTTCTACACCGGCAAGCAAAACCTGGTGGACACGGGCGGACGTATCGAGCGCTTTGCCGAAAAGACCAAGGCAGCCGCTTCGAAAGCGGGCATTGCCAGCGGCAAAAAGGTGAAGACGGTCAAGCGCGCCGCGCAAAAGGCAGCGAAGAAGGCGGCCAAGAAGCCAACGCATTTGAACGAAGTTTAGCAGGGAAACCATTTGGGTCCTGACGCTGCGGGTATCCCGTCGTCCTCCTTCGTGCGGGCGACGGGAGCCCTCCCTCCGCGCCACCCAAATGGTTTTTTGTTAGTATGAAGATCATGTCTCTATGCCATCCCTTCTTGAACAGGCCGCGACAGCGGTCAAAGAGTTAGCCAAAGCCGAAGCGGCGCTGTCCGCGCCGGAGGTTTTGGCGGACCCAAAAAAGATGCGGGAGGTGAACCAGGCGTACAGCCGCGCCAAGACGTTGGCCGAAGCGGCAGAAGCGCTGATCGGTCTCGAACAAGCGGTCAAAGATGCGCGGGAAGCTGCGGCGAGCGGGGATGCTGACATGAAAGCCATGGGGGATGCGGAGTTGGCACGTCTTGAGCCGGAACTGGTCCAAGCGCGCGAAACCTTTGAAGTCTTGATGGTCCCGCCAGACCCGCACGATGGGAGCGACGCGATCATGGAAATCCGTGCTGGGACGGGAGGTGACGAAGCCTCGCTGTTTGCCGGTGACCTGATCCGCATGTACTTGCGCTACGCCGAACGCCGCGGCTGGAAGACGACCCTGCAATCCGAGTCCGTCAACGAAGTTGGGGGATATAAAGAAGCGATCGTGACCGTCCAAGGGGCCGGGGCGTACGGTGCGCTCAAATTCGAATCAGGCGTCCACCGCGTGCAGCGCGTCCCGACCACGGAAAAACAAGGGCGTATCCATACGTCCACGGCGACCGTCGCGGTTATGCCGGAAATTGAAGAGTCAGAAATCCAGATCGAAGCCAAAGATTTGCGCATTGATACGTTCTGCGCGGGAGGTAAAGGCGGACAGTCCGTGAACACGACCAAGTCCGCCGTGCGCATCACCCACGTCCCGACCAATATCGTGGTCTCGTGCCAAGACGAACGCTCGCAGCTCCAAAACCGCGAACGCGCCATGACCATTTTGCGCGCCCGTTTGTGGGAGGCGGAAGAAGAGAAGAAGCGCTCGACGCTCGAGGCCGAACGCCGCTCGCAAATCGGGTCCGGTGACCGTTCGGAAAAAATCCGTACCTATAACTGGCCGCAAGACCGCATCACCGACCACCGCATCAAGCATTCCTGGCATAACCTGCCCACGATCCTCGACGGGGATTTGGAGCCATTAATCCAGGCTGTAAAGATGGGGAAGAAGGGGACGGATGAAGACGAGGCTGCCGAGTGATATCATGTTGGGGTATGCCCCAACGTGCTTCTAGGCAGGATATCGGAGCGGCGGTCGGGAAGATGCTGTTCCAAGGGCGGGATGAGCACGCCATCATGCGGCGCCTCAAGTCCGTCGGCCCTTCGAAGTTGCGTGAGGCTTTAGCCAAGCGTGGCCTGCAAAACGTCTCGACCAAAGAATTGACGGACGTCCTGACCGGCAAGCACCAGTCCGGTTGGTCACAGGCCAAGCTGCGCAACACGGTCGAAGCGTTCCAAGACTTAAAAGTCGCACGCGCGGCGCGGAGTGCGAGTGCCATGGTACTCACCGCTTCACGGGAAGCGCAGACGGCTGCGGCGGCCTCCGCCATGGGGAGCGAGCTGCTCAAATCCAAGATGCGGCACATGGTGGCGCGGGAGCGGGGGGCAGCGGAGGCGGAGCCAGAAGCGGGCGCAGAGCCTACGGGCGTGCTTGATCGGATGCGCGGTGCGCAGGGCCGTGCAAATGCCTCGGAACGAGGCACCCAACGTCCTTCGATTGCGACGGCTCCCGCGGGGACCATCCGCGAGTTGCGGGAGAAGTGGCGCGAAGAGCTTGGGATCAAGAAAAGCAAGATCCAGCTGCCTAAGCCAAAAAACGTACAAAACAGCCAAAACAAGCCAGGTTTTCAAGTCTAGCCGTCTCGGTGCTAGGCTTGACTTTTGGCTTGTTTTATGATAGAAAAGGAAACTCGCTCCTTTGCTTTTTCCCATCAACCTACACCTCGGAGGTCGCCATGCGACGTTTTTATTTCCTGTTCGCGTTCGCGTTGTCGACCCCCGGATGTTCACTCATTTCGGGGTTCGGCGACCTGTCGTTCGGACCCTGGGATGCAGGGGCTGTCGACGGGTCACTCCCACCGGATTCGACCGTCGAAGCCGACGTGGGTCCGGACCCCATGCCTGACGCCGAACCCGATCCTGACACCGGACCGGACGGGGACGCGGGATCTGATCCTGACGCCTTCGTTCCAGACACCGCCCCAGACGACGCTGGCCCAACGGACGGCGACTCGATGCCGACGGACGCTTTCGTGCCCGACGCAGAGGTTCCGGATGCCGGAACCGACGCGGAAGTCATGGATGCTGGTCCGGAGGAGGACGCCTTCGTGCCGGACACCGGTCCCGAAGATTTGGGACCGACGGATACGGGCCCGATGGACGCAGGCCCGGACACGTCCGTGCCAGACGCCGGTCCGCCAGACATGGGACCGCCCGACACCGGTCCGACCGACGCCGGCCCCGCCGCTTGTTCGGAAGATCCGACGCAAGAGCGTTGCCTCATCCGCATCCGCTTCGTGAACACGCCGCGGATCCAGTACTACTGGCTCCAGCGGTATGTGCGTGGGGTAGATGGCGGTCCTGGGATGACCCAGGCTTGGCACCCGTGCAACGGGGGCCTCCGTCTCATCGACGCGACCACGAGCGAGTGCGTCTATGCTTGGACGCCCGTCCCCGGGACGGAAGTCACGTTTGTCCCCGGGTACGACGCGGATACGCCCGCCTGCAACACGGCAGCGTGCCTCGCTTCCCCGGAGAGCGTCTTCGTCTATGACGAGGCGCTTCCCATGGGTGCGGTCACGTCGGTGATCGAGAGCACGCCGCCTGTGGGTTCGCTCCCGATCGCGGCCTTCCGCATCACCGTCCCTTCCCCATAGTTCTGCCTTGGCCCCATCGTTCTCTGAACGGTGGGGTCTTGCATTTTTCCCTGCATTCGGGTACGTTCTTGCCACGCAGCTATTTATTCGTTCTTCCGGCTTTTTCGCCCCAGGCGAATCCCAAGCCGCTCCTTCCCCCTTAGAAACGGGGCCAAGGCTTGGGAGCCGGATGATAAAAGGAGCAGAGATATGCCTAAGATGCCAGAATTAGCCGACCTCCTGCAGGCCGGCGTCCACTTCGGCCACCAGACGTCCAAGTGGCACCCACGCATGAAAAAGTTCCTCTTTGGCGACCGCCGGGGGATCCACATCATTAACTTGGAAGAGACGCAAAAGGCGCTCGACACCGCCCTCACCTTTGCCAAAAAGACGGCAGCGCGTGGAGGCACCATCTTGTTCGTCGGCACCAAAAAGCAGGCTTCGACCTTGGTCGAGCAAGCGGCCGCATCCTGCAACATGCCGCACGTGAGCAAGCGCTGGTTGGGCGGCACGCTCACCAACTTTGCGAGCTTGGCGACCCAGATCCGCAAGCTGAAAGACATGAAGCGCAAGCAAGAAAAAGGGGAGCTCGCCAAGTACACCAAATTTGAACAGCTCAAGATGGCCGAGCAGTTGGAAGTCCTGGAAGACAAGATCGGTGGCATCCAAGAGCTGACCCGCATCCCAGACGTCCTCTTTATCCTCGACATTCGCAAGGACAAGACCGCGCTCATCGAAGCCGTGCGCCGCGGCGTCAAAGTCATCGCAGTGTGTGACTCAAACGTAGACCCATCAGACGTCGACTATCCGATCCCGGCCAACGACGACGCGGTCAAATCCATTGAGCTCATCGTGAACCTGATGGCCCAAGCCATCAAAGAAGGACGCGAAGAATGGGAAGGCGCGCGCGCCCGTTTGGGGGGTGCCTTGGTCACGCCTTCGTCAAAATAAAAAAAACTTATTTGTGTCATCCTGAGCAGCAGCGAAGGATCTCACTCAGACGGAATGAGATTCTTCGTCAGACTCAGAATGACAACCTAAAACGAATATGATCGACGCAAAAATGGTGATGGAGCTTCGCAACCGGACCGGTGCCGGCATGGGGGACTGTAAGAGCGCCTTGGAAGAAGCGGGCGGTGACATGGAAAAGGCGGTGGAAGTCCTGAAAAAGAAGGGCGCCATCAAGGCAGCCAAAAAGAGTGCGGAACGCACAGCGTCCGAAGGGATCATCGTCTCGTACGTCCACCACAACGGAAAGCTTGCAGCATTGCTCGAGCTCGCTTGCGAAACGGACTTTGTGGCGCGCGGCGACGAGTTCAAACAGCTGGCGGCTGACCTCGCGCTCCAAGTCGCGGCCATGGACCCGCAGTACGTGAGCCCGGAGACCATCCCTGCTGAAGAAGTCGAAAAGAAGAAGCAGGAGTTCCTGGCAGAGATGGCCAACGACAGCAAACCGGAAGAGATCAAAGCCAAGATCATCGAAGGGAAGATGAACAAGTGGTACTCCGACGTCTGCCTGATGAAGCAGTCCTTCATCAAAGACGAAGACAAGCTCGTGGAGCAGCTGGTGAACGAGCTCATCGCCAAGATCGGCGAAAAGATCGTCCCGACGCGCTTTCACCGCATGCAGTTGGTGGCAGCCGGGTCACAGGCGTAAAATCCAAGAGATACGTTGACGCCCCGACGGAGAACCCGTCGGGGCGTTTGTGTTGCAGAAGATGATCAGCGGCGGAGGCGTTCGAGTATCTGGTCTGCGATCGCTTGGTTCGCAGCCAGGATGACCGGGGTCTGCAGGTTGAATGCGTACGGACGTTCAGCGAGGTCTTTGCCCTGCCAATCGACCGCGACACCACCCGCGCCTTTGACCAGCGCGTAGGCAGCACCGAGCTCGTGCTGCTTTTGGCGGTCGCAGATGAAAGCGATGGCCGTGCCGCTCGCGACAAGCGCCATCTCGTAGGCGGCGGAACCGGGGTTGCGCAGATTCCCTTTCTCACCGGAGAAGGCGCGATCGAGGCGCTCACGGTTCGTCGGGTAGTACATCTCCCCGATGACGATGTGCTTGCCCAGATCGAGCTTGGTGTCCGGGTGCGTCTTGGCAGGTCGGCCGCGCAGCGTCGTCCAGTACCTGCCCTCGTGGCGCTCGACATACCAGGTGTCGTCCACGCCAGCTCGCAGGTCCACGACGCAACCGATGAGCACGTCTTGGAAGGTGGCGTGGTCCTGGGCGTCGAGGACGGTGAGGCAAGCGGTGTGGGGCAGGCCAAGCGAGCCGCATCGCATGCGCCGGTTCAGTGAACCGTCGAGCGGATCCACGGTAGCTCGGCACGGAGCGCTGGGATTGGTGACGACCACGTCTCCCATCCCCTCGACCTGGATCTGCCCGATCAGTCTGAGCTGCTTCAGCTCGCTCATGAAGAACTTGCCCAGCTCACGGTCCGCGCGGATCTCGGTGTCGTTGGCCAGGTCACCGAAGCCGGTACCCTGGTGGACGATGTCTCCGTCGTCCGTCATGCCCTCGAGCCTGTTCTTGGCTCCACGCATGATCTCCATGATCCGGAACAGCAGCTCCGTCAGGTCGCCTCTAGCTATCGCGCTCATGACTACCTCCTTTTCTAATGGTGCGAGTGCTGGCCTTGTGTACCAGCAAACGAGGGAGGGGTCAAGGGCGTTGACGTACCGTGAAGAACCTGCTTAGGTATGGCTGTTTCGGGCCGGATAGACCGGCTCGTTGGCCCTTTTGATCAGAAGGAGGTTTCATGTCCGAAAAGACGGATCTCGAAAACACGTTGCTCCTCGCCATCCCCGAGGAGAAACAACCGAAGCGCGGCTGGGGGCTGTTCGTCAACGGCCATCTCGTGCAGTCGCCGATCACGAGCGTCCAGCTCGTGAACGGGCGCTTCGGGACGTTCACCTACGGGCTCGACCCGGCCGGGTACGACCGTTGGGGGTTCCGGGAGATTGGCGGCGGAGGGTCGGTCATCGTCCCGTACGCCGTCGCTGCCGGCAACCAGGTCCTCGTCGGCGTCGTGCTCCAGAACCGTCCCGGACAGGGCGGGAAGGTCTGGAACGTGCCTCGCGGGTTCCTGGCACCGGAGGAGTCGCACTTCGAGGCGGCGAAGAGGGAGGCTGGCGAGGAGTTCGACGGCGCCGAGCGTGGCCAGGTCATCGAGCTTCGGGGTGAGCCCACAAACCCCAACTCGACCTTCTTCGAGACGTGCTTCGAGCACCAGGGCCGTCCGGCCGGTGTCCGGCTGTTCGCCTCACGCTTCGGGTACAAGGACCTGGAGTATGCGGCGGAGCTGAACGGGTGGCGTGTCCGACCGGGCCTGTACACCGCGGCTGATCCGAAGAACAAGCTCGCCGAGCAGATCCTCGGTTCGCGGTTCATCCCGTGGACCGAGGCTGTCCAGCTCGGCGACCTGTTCACGGTCGCGGCCGTCGGGCGGCTCATGGGCTCGATCGCGACCTGACCTTTCTTCACACATCTCTGCACGGCGGCCAGTTTACCCTCACGGGTGAGCTGGCCGCTGTTTCGTTTTTGTGTCGCGAGCTATACTGTCCTGGATTATGAACATTGCCATCAACGGGTTTGGGCGGATCGGGCGGTCTGCGTTCAAAGCTGGGTTCGGCCGTCCTGGTTTTACGGTCGTCGCGGTCAACGACCTGACGGACACAAAGACGCTTGCCCATCTTTTGAAACACGATACCGCTTACCATGACTACGCGCGCAAAGTTTCATCGGATGCCCAGCATTTGATCGTCGACGGCAAAAAGATCCGCGTCTACGATAAAAAAGACCCGCGTGACTTGCCGTGGAAGGCGCTTAAGGTCGACGTCGTGCTCGAATGCACCGGCCGCTTTACGGATTTAGATGGCGCGCGCCAGCACCTCATGGCCGGAGCCAAGCGCGTCATCATTTCTGCACCTGCCAAAGGCGGAGGGGTGCCGACGCATGTCATGGGCGTCAACGAGAAGAGCGCGCACACGTCACCGGTCATCAATAACGCGAGCTGTACCACGAACTGCATCACGCCAGTGGCAGCGATCATCCAAGAGGCGTTTGGCATCAAGAAAGCGATGATGACGACCGTCCACGGGTACACCGCTGACCAAAATTTGCAGGACGGCCCGCACAAGGATTTGCGTCGCGCCCGCGCTGCCGCAGAAAATATCATCCCAACCACCACGGGTGCCGCGCTCGCGACGACGGAAGCGTTGCCAGAGCTGGCGGGGATTTTTGACGGCCTTGCGATCCGCGTCCCGGTCCCGGTCGTCTCCCTGTCCGACTTCACGTTCCTGCTCAAAAAGCGCGTGACGGTCGAAGAAGTGAACCGCGTGCTCACGAACGCCGCTAAACTCAAACGTTGGAAGGGGATCGTCGAAGTGACCAACGAGCCGCTCGTCTCGTCAGACTTTGTCGGCAGCACCGCGTCCGCGATCGTTGACCTCGGGCTGACCAAAGTCGTGGACGGGGACATGCTCAAAGTCGTGGCCTGGTATGACAACGAGTGGGGATACGCGCATCGCTTGGTCGAGATGGCGCTCGTGGCGGGCAAGCGCGTGTGATGCAGGTTGATCGTGAGACCGTCCATGGCTGGGCTTTTGCTTGGCTTTCCCGTTTGACCTGGGGTTTTTTAGCCGTCCTGTGTGCGACGGCGATCTTGTTTCAGTCTGTTTGGGTGCTGGCGTTCATGTTTTTCGTCCTCGTCGTCTTTTTGTGGGCCAACCTCGTCGAGCCATTTCTGATCACCGTCAAACCTTTTCGTGTCCCGCTGGTCGAGCGGCCAAAGGCGTGGCTCCGCATCGCTTTCCTGTCCGACCTTCACGCGGGCGGCGGAAAGGGAAAGGCGTTTTATGCGCGTGTGGCGAAGCGCGTCATGGCAGAGCGTCCTGACGTGATCGTGTTTGGTGGAGATTTTGTCGAGCAGCACGAACGGGCCTTGGTGGAGCTTGAACCGTTAAAAAAATTGCGTGCGCCAGGTGGCATCAAATTCATTTTGGGCAACCATGACCTGTACGACGCGCCAGAAGACATGCGCGAACGTATCAAAAAATGGGGGTGGGAAAACGTGACCAATCGCCGCGTCACGGTCAGCATAAAAAACCACACCTTTTCTTTGGTCGGGTTTGACGACATGCGCGTGCTGACCTCCAACCCAAGCTTGCTCGACGACCAAAAACACCATCCGTCCATCCTCTTGGTCCACGGCCCGGATGACCTCGAAGGTCTTGATACGAAAAACATTGACCTCATCCTGTGCGGCCACACGCATGGTGGCCAGGTTCGGTTGCCGTTCATCGGCGCTGTCGCACCGCTACCGATGCGAGCGCCACGCCACTACGACCGTGGCCTCCGTGACTGGCACGGCACACCCCTCATCATTTCACAGGGCTTAGGTGAAGCCCTGCTCCGCCTCCGCCTGTTCTGCCCGCCGCAAATCGTCATCGTGGAGGTCGGGGTCCACGTATAAAGACACGGTGTCTTTACGTGGCAGGGTGTGACGTGCCACGTGAACGAGCGAAGCGAGTTTTTACGTGGTATACTCTTGCTATGAAGCTGCGCGCGCTTCCTGCCTCTTTGAAGCTGACCGGCAAGCGAGTCCTCGTCCGCGTTGATTGGAATGTCCCCAAGCTCCATGCGGGCATGGAAGATTCGTTGCGCATCACGCGGTCCCTTCCTCTGATCAAAGACTTAAGCGAGCGAGGCGCGACCGTCATCCTTTTGACGCATCTTGGACGGCCGACACGTCGCGATTTACGTTTTTCGACACGTCCGTTGTCCACGCTCTTGAAGCGCCAGCATGACCTTCCCGTCACGTTCCATCCGGAGCCTGTGTCTGATGCGCGTGCGCGTCAACGTCTGTTGGAGCGTCTGTCCGAAGCGCCGGCAGGGTCCATCCACCTGTTAGAAAACGTCCGGTTTGAACCAGGCGAGGACAAGAACGACCGCAAACTAGCGAAAGCCTATGCTGGCCTCGGGGACATCTATATCAATGATGCGTTCGGGGCGTGTCATCGTGCCCACGCTTCGATCGTCGCCCTCGCGAAAGCCTTGCCGGCGTATGCTGGACCGGCGCTCGTAGGAGAAGTTGAAGCGCTCTCCCGTCTTTTGAACCGTCCGTCCCGTCCGTTCGTCGCTGTCCTGGGCGGCTTCAAGCTTTCTACCAAACTGCCGTTGTTAAGTAAGCTCCTCCGTTCGTGCGACCAGGTGATGGTTGGTGGGGCGATGGCCGCGACCTGTCTCGCAGCGAAAGGGTTTGCGGTCGGTGCTTCGCTCATCGAGCGTCCCTTGGTCACGCAGATCAAGACAACGGTCAACTCATCCAAACTCATCCTGCCCGTGGACGTGAAGGTGCGGCGTGGCCGTGAACGGACGTTATATCGCCGTCTCGTCGGCCAGATCGAAAAAGGCGACATGATCGTTGATGTGGGCCCGGCAACGCTCGCGGCTTGGGCAGCGCGCATCAAAAAGGCCAAGACCATCATGTGGAACGGGCCGGTCGGCATTTCAGAAGAGAGGGCGACTGGGGCAGGGACGCGCTTTTTGGCTCGTGCCGTCGCCGCTCGAGCCAAGGGCCCTGCGTTTGGCGTGGCTGGCGGGGGAGAGACCTTGCCGGTCATCTCGCAGACGCGTACCTCTGAATGGTTTGATCACGTTTCAACCGGCGGCGGCGCGATGCTCGCCTTTGTCGCAAGTGAAGGCAAGCTGCCCGGGCTTGAGCCGTTACATCGCACATAAATCCTATGCCTGAACCAACCGTCCAACAGCAAGAGAGCATGCGCCTGATTGTGCTCGAACGCACGACCGAGCTTTTGACCGCAGCGCTTTCACTTGTCGCCGCCCTTGCCTGGAATGACGCCATCCAATCACTGTTCAAGCAGATTTTTGGTGAGGCGGGATCGCTCTACGCGAAATTCGGGTACGCGGTCTTCATCACGGCGTTGATCGTGTTCATCAGCATGCGCGTGACAAGGTTGACCCAAGCCATCCGCAACAAAACGTTGGCGCAGCGCAAGTGAGTTGTCGTAGGACATCGCAGGCGGTACCATAGAACCCTTATCCACCACCATTTCCTATGATCCCACAACCAAAAGACAACCCGCAGGCGTTTGGCCTGCTCACCGCCGTGTCCCTCATGCTCGTGCTCTACCTCGGCGTCCTGTCTTGGAACGCCGTCGCGACGCATGACACGATCGGCCGTGAGCCACATGGCCGTGACACGATCACGATCGACGGCGAAGGCAAGGTGTCCGGTACCCCGACCTTGGCGGAAGTCAGCCTCGGACTCTACTCCGAAGGGATGGACGTGCCAGTTGTGCAGGACGACAACAACAAAAAGGTAAACGCCATCATCGCTGCCATGAAGGCGCTCGGCATCACAGAAGCGGATTTGCAGACCAGCCAGTACAACATCTCGCCGAAGTACGACTATACCGACGGCCAACAGCGCGTCATCGGATATACGGTCAGCCAGTCGGTCACGGTCAAAGTCCGCGACCTGACCAAGGTCGGGACGGTCCTCGCCCGCGCAGGTGAGGCGGGGGCGAACCAGGTCAACGGGTTGAACTTTACGATTGATGACCCGACGCAGATCCAGCAAGAAGCGCGCAAAGAAGCGTTGGAAGATGCCCGCATGAAGGCCAAAGCATTGGCAGACGCGATGGGCGTGCGTTTGGTCAAGGTCGTCACGTTCTCGGAATCCTCCGGCACCCCAGGCCCGATCCCGCTGGCTTACCGCGCCTTCGACAAGGAGATGCTCGCAAGCCAAGTCGCCCCTCCGGACGTGCAGCCCGGCCAGCTCGACGTGACCTCCCGCATCAGCGTGACGTTTGAAATTCGTTAGTCGTTCCGTCATTCCCATGAAAATGGGAATCCAGCCCTTTCCTCCAAAATGTTCTCCAATACTAAAATCAAAACCATCCACGCCAGGGAAGTCCTGGATTCGCGGGGCAACCCGACCGTAGCCTGTCGGGTTGTGCTCGCGTCTGGGGCGACGGCAGAAGTGAAGGTCCCGTCCGGCGCATCGACCGGCAGCCACGAAGCGCGCGAATTGCGCGACGGGGGCAAGCGCTACCGTGGCCAAGGGGTTTTGAAAGCCGTGGAGAACGTCAACAAAAAAATCGCCAAGGTCCTCAACGGCCTGGATGCCTCCAAGCAAACAGAAATAGACCGCATCATGTGTGAGTTGGATGGGACGGCGAACAAGTCGCGGCTGGGAGCGAACGCGATCCTGTCGGTGTCGCTCGCGTGTGCGCAGGCGACAGCGCTCCATCGTCGGATGCCTTTGTGGAAATCGCTCCGCCAGACGTTCGGTTTTTCCCGCCCGCCGCGCATGCCGTACGCCACCATGAACCTGTTGAACGGCGGGGCGCATGCGGGCTGGGTCGCGGACGTGCAGGAGATGATGGTCGTGCCAAAAGCGCGGCGCATGGCTGACCGCGTGCGCATCGGCTCCGAAATCTTCCACGTCCTTGGCAGCATGTTGAAGGAGGCGGGCATGGCGACGACCGTCGGGGACGAAGGCGGGTACGCGCCCAAGCTCGACCGCGCAGAAACGTCGCTGGAACTGCTCGTCCGCGCGATCAAGAAAGCCGGCTACAAGCCAGGACGCGATGTGACGCTTGCCGTTGATGTCGCCAGTTCCGAGTTTTACGACAAGAAGAGCAGGGAGTATGTCTGGCGCGCAGAAGGGAAAGAATATACGTCCGAAAAGATGATGGAGCGCTACCAAGCGTGGCAAGACGCTTTTCCCCTCGAATCCATTGAAGACCCGTTTGCCGAAGATGATTGGGCAAGTTGGTCGCACGCACTCCCGATCCTCAAGAAAAAGTCCGTGGTCGTTGGCGATGATTTTTTCGTGACCAATGTCACGCGGCTCGAGCGTGGGATCAGGGAGAAGGCGGCGAACGCCATCTTGATCAAACCAAACCAGATCGGCACCTTGTCCGAAACCGTTAAAGCGATCACCCTCGCGCAAGAAGCGGGATGGAAAACGTCCATCTCGCACCGCTCGGGCGAAACGGCGGATACGACCATCGCTGACCTCGCGGTTGCGTGCGGCTCGGACTACATAAAGACGGGATCGCTCTCACGGTCTGAACGTGTAGAAAAATACAACCGCTTGATGGCGATCGAAACCGAAATAGGGAAGTGATACGGGTCCCGTCGCGGCGGGTATCCCGTCGTGCCCGTTCCCGCGCGCGAGGGAGCCCTCCCTCCGCGCCACCCGTATCTCGTTTTTATTCGTCATTCCGACCGAGGAGGCTTGGCGACGAGTGGAGGAATCTGGCTCCAAGGGTCGAGATCCCTCGACTCCGCTGCTGCTCCGCTCGGGATGACGGCTGTTGAGTGAGGTCCTTCGTCTGACTCAGGACGACAGCGCTTTATGTTTTCAGTTTTCGTAACAATTCCGTTTTCTTTCGTTCATCCGCATTCTTCAAGATCGTCCCGACGCGTTCGCGGTAGGTGTGCATGATGGCGCGGCATTTGCTGGTGAACGAACGGCGCAAGCGCTGTTCGGGTCCCTCGGGGGAGGCGGGAGTTGGCATGGGGAAAGTGTAGCATACTTGCCCCTCGGTTTATGCCATGTTACGTTCCGCCCCGATGAGCCAGCCCACCTACCACATCACCACCTACGGCTGCCAGATGAACAAGAGCGATAGCGAGCGCATTGCGTCGCTCCTGTCCTCGCTTGGGTTTGTGGCGACGGAGGAGGAGGCGACCGCTGACGTGATTTTGGTCAACACGTGCAGCGTGCGGCAAAGCGCGGAAGATCGCGTCTATGGTTCGCAAGAAAAATATTTGGCGTACAAAAAAGACAAACCGGACCAGATCGTCGCGATCACCGGGTGCATGCCTGGGCGTGATGCGGCGCGCGCCTTCAAAAAGCGCCTGCCTGCCGCAGACCTCTATTTTCCAACGCCAGAGCTCGTGCATTTGCCGCGTTGGATCGCGGAACTCCGCCCAGACCTCGTCAATTCTGAAGCGCTCGAGGCGGACTATCTCAAAATCCGTCCCAAACGCGCCGGCGGTTCGCAGGCCTATGTCACGATCCAGACTGGCTGCAACAAGTTTTGTACCTATTGCGTCGTGCCGTATGCGCGTGGGCTCGAACGGAACCGGCCAGCGGCTGACATCTTGAACGAATGTAAAGAAGCCATCGCGCACGGTGTCGTCGAGATCACGTTGCTTGGCCAGACCGTCAATTCCTTTAAGGCGTCTGATCCAGAAACGTTTTCCGTCGGCAACCCGTTTAAAGACTCCTTCGCTGCTTTGCTCTGGGAACTGAACCAGCTCGAAGGTTTGGAGCGTTTGCATTGGACGGCGGCCCATCCGTTGTCCATGACAGACGAAGTGATCGAAGCGATGAAACTGCCCAAGCAGATGAACTTTCTCCACTT
>CAZFRH010000015.1:0-23637 GCA_964521235.1 uncultured Gammaproteobacteria bacterium
TCCAGTCCGCGTCAGAATCAGCGCGACGTGACCCACCGCTACGTGTCCTGCAGCAACTCTTGAACAAGACGGGATACTTGAACTGGGTGATGCGTTTGCCAGAGCGCGACAAACGCGACCGCCTCCAGCATTTAAACGGGTTTGCCGAGCGCGTACGTCGTTACGAAGCCATGACCCATGGCCCGTCGTTGCGTGGCTTTTTGCAGGAGCTGCGCCTTGAGATCGATAGCGGGGAAGAAGGCGGCCTCAACTCCGATCCTGAAGCCGGGCCGGAGCTCATCAAGATCATGACGATCCACGCGGCAAAAGGCCTCGAGTTCCGCCACGTCTTTCTTGTCTCGCTGGTCGACCGACGCTTTCCGACCATTGGCCGCGCCGACTCCATCCCGCTCCCGGACGGTTTGGTGAAAGAGCGCTTGCCCACGGGCGACGCGCATATTGCGGAAGAACGTCGCCTCTTTTACGTCGCCCTGACCCGCGCCAAAGACAGTCTGACCCTGACCGGCGCTGCCATGTACGGGGGCTCCCGCGAGAAAAAGCCGTCTGTCTTTTTTCAAGAAGCCGGCCTCGATCCGGTCCACGTTTCTTCGAGCGAAGAGGATCGGGCGAAGCGTTTGGCTTCCACCGAAGACGTAGACGTGATCCGCCCATCAGACGTCGTGCATTACGAATTGAAAAAGCGCTTCAGCTTTACCCAGCTCGCCGCGTTCAAAAAATGCCCGCTCCAATACAAGTTTGAGCACATCTACCGCATCCCAAAGTTCGGTAATGAGCAAAAGACCTTTGGCCAAACCATCCACCTGACGTTCCAAAAGATTTTGGACTTGCATCGCTTGCGTATGTCTGCGAGCCAGGGATCGCTGTTTGATTTAGCTGCCCCTTCCGTCATTCCGACCGACGAGTCCGCAAGGAGTGGAGGAATCTCGACCGAGGGGCGAGATCCCTCGGCTTCGTCGGACTCCGCTCGGGATGACGGCGGCGCTCCGGGTTTCGCGCTTCGGGTGACGCTCGAAGAAGCCCTAGAGCTTTACGAAGCCTCGTGGCTCGACGAGTGGTACGAAAACCGTAAACGCCATGACGAATATAAAGCGAAGGGCAAAGCCGCGGTCAAAGCCTTTCATGCCGGGTATGCAGAAAAAGCGCCGGACGTCATTGATGTTGAAAAGGACTTTACGTTGGTGTTGGGCCAACACTCGATCAAAGGGAAGATTGACCGCATTGACCGTATGCCGGACGGATCGGTCGAAGTGATTGACTATAAGACGGGGGAGTCTAAAGAAAAGCTCGATGCGGATGCGAAAGAGCAGCTCCATTTGTATCAAGTCGCGCTTGAAGAAAAAGGGTTGAAAGTCGGCAAGCTGACCTATCTGTACGTCAGCAATTGGACGGCGATGGAAGTGGAGCCCCTTGCAGGGGATGACCGGGACGCTTTTATCGAAAAACTGACGACACGGATGGACGCGATCGTGCGATCAGACTTCGCACCCACCCCCGAACCGTTCGTCTGCCGTTTTTGTGACTTCCGCATGATCTGTGAGTTCCGTAAGCTCTAGCTATGGGTTTTGAGCCAATCCGGAGGATCCTGCCCCAAGCCGTCCGTGGGGCGGGGATCGACCGCCAGGTGGATGCGGTTCGGATTTTGGAACTGGCACAAAAAGTCGTCACCGCTTTTTGGGGAGAGGAAAAAGCCCAATGGCTCCATTTTGTATCCTTTGCAGACGGTGTACTAAAAGTCTCCGCCCGGGCTCCCGCTGCGCTCCAAGAACTTCGACTGTGGGATGTGCGCATCCGCAATGAGATGAATCGGCAAATCGGTTCGGCTCGGGTCAAATCCATTTTGGCCATCCTCGGAGGATCGGGTGAGGTGTGATATCCTCTGCCGCATGGGCATCGGCGGATATCTCACGACACTTCTCATCTCAACCATCGCCGCGTGGGCAGGTTGGGCAGCGGTCTTGTACCGCGTGAACCCGGAAGAAGCGGGACTCCCAGGGCTCGCCATGTTTTATATCACGCTCGCGGTGGCGCTGTTTGGGACGCTGACCCTCCTCGGGACCCTGATCCGTATCAAGACGCATCGCCAAGCGCTGGTGGTGGCGCGCGAGGTGAAGATCGCTTTTCGTCATGCCGCCATTTTGACGGGTGCTTCCATCGCGCTCCTCCTGCTGGCCGCGGCTGACCGGCTCGGTTGGATCAGTTTTTTGTTGGTCGGCGTGGCTGCTTTGGGGCTTGAGGGGGCAACTCTCGCCCTCCAGGCAGGAAAGAGGGGGTAAAACCCTTGACAGCCCTCGCCAGGCACGTGTTGGCACACTAGGATAGTGGCCGTATGCGCTGGGGTTTCCTCGACCGTTTGACGAAACAGATCGGGATCGATCTGGGGACGGCTAATACCCGTGTTTTTGTGCGCGGAAAAGGGATCGTATTGAACGAATCATCGGTCGTCGCCATCAACCGGCGTAACGGGCAGGTCATCGCCGTTGGGGAAGAGGCGCGCAACATGATCGGTAAGACGCCGCCGCACATCCAGGTCACGCGCCCCTTGTCACGCGGCATCATCGCGGATTTTGAGGTGACGGAAAAGATGTTGCGATATTTTTTTGAAAAGATCCACGAGGACAAGACCCTCGCCATCCCGCGGCCGTTTGTCGTGATGTGCGTCCCGTTGGACGTCACGGAAGTGGAGCGGAAAGCGGTGGGCGATGCAGCCACCAATGCCGGGGCACGCGAGGTCCTGGTCGTTGAAGAGCCGATCGCCGCCGCAATCGGCGCCGGCCTCCCGATTTCCGAAGCCGTCGGCAACATGATCATCAACGTGGGCGCCGGTTCGACGGAGATCGCGGTCATTTCGTTGAACGGTTTGGTGAATGCCCGACGCATTCCAATCGGGGGAGATGAATTGAACAAGAACATTGCTCAATATGCGCGTGACGTCTTTAACCTGCTCCTCGGCGACCGGAATGCGGAAGAGATTAAGATATCAATCGGTTCGGTCACGGAACAGCCGCAAAAGATTGAGGCGAGCATGCGTGGCCGTGACCTGTTGAGCGGTTTGCCGCGCCAGATCACCGTGAACGATGCCCAGATCCGGGAGGCGCTTGGACGGTCCATGAAAGCCATCGTTGACCACGTAAAGACGATCCTGGAGACCACGCCCCCAGAATTGGTAGCCGATATCTATGAGCGGGGGATCGTTCTGACGGGTGGAGGCGCCTTGTTGCGCGGGATGGATGAGGCGTTGTCCCGGGGGACGGGACTGCCCGTCCGGGTGGCAGAGGATCCGCTCACGGCCGTAGCGCGTGGGACGGGGTTGCTGTTGGAAAACCGTGCGCTCTTGGATGATGTCGCCCTGCCGGCGACGGATCTCGTCAAAGGGGGGATCTAACGTTGAGCCATGCGACTGAACCGTTGGGCTTTGGTTGCCATCGTCGCCCTCGGCGCCCTGGTCTTTGTCTTGACCGGCATGCACCGCCCATTGGGCAACGGCCTCCGGCGTGTTCTCTTGCCGGCGGCGCGCCTGTTCAGCGGGATCGCCTCCTTCGTGGGAGGGCCGTCGGGTTCAGGTGTGGATGCGGAGCGGGTGACCGAGCTTGAACTCCGGCTGTCCAGCTTGTCCGTGGATTACGTCCGCCTGCGTGCCCTGGAAGAGGAAAACCGCTCCTTGCGCGCGCAAGCGAAGTTCTTGGCGACGTCCGGATACGACAGCGTCGGTGCGCGCGTCATCAGCCGCGACGTCCGGAACGAGCGCGCGCTTCTCCTGATCGACCGTGGCCAGGTGGACAACGTCGAAGTCGGACAGGCCGTCGTCACGGATGAAGGGGTGTATGTCGGGAAGATCATTGCCCTGTCAGAGCGGGTCTCGACCGTCGAGTTGTTGACAGACCCGCATAGCCGCGTCGCCGCCGCGTTTGGCAAGGACCTGCGCCTCCTCGGCGTGCTGGAGGGGCGGGGGAGCGGCGCCGCCGTGTTGACGTACATCCCGCCGAACGAAGGCATCCTGCGTGATGAGATCGTGGTCACGGCCGGGACCGAAGAAAAGATCCCCGCAAACGTCCCGGTCGGGATCGTAAATGTCGTCGAAGGGAAGCCGACGGACCCCTTTTTGAGCGCGGCCATCGAGCCGCTCGTTGCCTTGGACCGGGTGGTGTTCGTGTCGATCCTTCGTCCATCGGCATTACGTCCATCATTATGATGCGGCAACTGCTTGCCTTTGTGCTGGGTATGTCCGTCGGGCTGTGGGAAGCCGTCGTCCGGCCGTTCTTGCCGTCCAGCCTCGCGGCCCGGCCGCTCCTGCCCATCCTGGCGGTGGTGATCGCCTCCAGTGCGCAGTCGCGGGCGATCGCTGTCGCGTTAGGCGGCGGCCTCGTCGTCGATGCATTCTGGCTGGGTGCCCCGACGGCCGCGACCCTCCGATGGGTGGTGTTGGCGCTGTTGTTGGACCTTGCGGCACGCCACTTCCTCACGAACCGTTCGCTGTACGCCGTGGTCGGTTTGGTGGTGTTTGGCCGGCTGCTGGACTGGGTGGGCGCATGGATCGTCGGGTTGGTTGATGTCTTCGTCGGCTGGTCGCCTTCAGGGGCGGAGGTTGATCCGGCGTGGTTGGCCATCCTGTTCTGGGACGTGGCGCTCGCCGGCGTCGGCTTTCTCATCGTCGCCTTCCTGACGCGGCGGTTCCTGCTTGGCGGGCGTGGCCCGCGCCTTACCTGATATGAAACCGGCCTCGGACATTCAGCACGAGGTGCTTTTTGAAGATCGGGTCGGCCATCGTGGCGGCGGGAACCAGCTGTTCATCGGTCGGGCATACCCCTTCCGCCGTTTTGGGTGGGCATTTGGGTGTGTCGCAGCCGTCCTCTGCCTCCTCTTGGGACGAGCTGGATGGATGCAGCTCCGGCAGGCGGACCTCTACCGGTCCCTCGCTGAAGCCAACCGGTTGCGGCGCACGCATCTCTTGCCGAGGCGCGGGATCATCCGTGACCGCCAAGGGGTGATCATCGCGGACAACATCTCCCGCTTCCAAGTCACCCTGTTGCCGCGCGACGTGCCGATCGAGGCCGAGCGGCGCGAAGGGGTCCTTTCCCGTGCGTCGCGGCTGCTCGGTCTGCCCCTGGCGGACGTCGCCCAACTGGCCAGCGTGACCGGGACGGCAAGGGACGAGACGGTCTTGATCGCCGAACAGCTGACCTATCCGGAGGCCATGGCTTTTGCGGTGGCGCAGCCAGACCTGGCCGGGTTTGCGCTGGAAGTCGGTTCCCGGAGGCGCTATCCCGCTTCTTCCCAGCTCCAAAGCCTGTCCCACGTCTTGGGGTATGTCGGGAAGCTGTCCCCGAGCGAATACGCCGAACGCAGGCTGCGCGGCTATCGGCGTACTGATGAGATCGGGAAAACGGGGCTTGAGCGTTCGTATGAACCCATCTTGCGCGGCACGTTGGGCGAGCGTGTCACTGAAGTGGATGCGCGTGGCCGCATCCGTGCCCTGGTGGGTGACCGGCCGCCGGTCGATGGGCGCGACGTCACCCTGTCCTTGGACATCGCCCTGCAAGGGGAGATGGAGCGCGCATTGCGAGATAATCTAGCGGTCGCCAAAGTCACGCGCGGTGCCGCCATCGCCCTTGATCCGCGCGACGGCTCCATCCTGGCTGCCGTCTCGTGGCCGTCGTACGACAACAACGTGTTTTCTGGCACGGTGTCATCCACCGTCTACCAAGCCTTAGTCAATAACCCGGACCAGCCATTATTTTCACGCCTCTGGTCCGGAACCTATCCTTCTGGCTCCACGGCGAAGATCGTTATTTCCGTGATCGCCTTGGCAGAAAAAATCATTACGCCAGCCACCACGATCTTTTCCTCCGGCGGTATCCGCGTCGGCCCGTGGTTTTTTCCCGACTGGAAGCCGGGCGGCCATGGCAGCGTCAACGTGCGTGGCGCGATCGCCTGGTCCGTCAACACGTTTTACTACACGATCGGCGGGGGGTATGAGTCGTTCGTCGGCTTGGGGGTCGATGCCCTGACCAAGGGGATGCGCCAATTCGGCCTTGGCAGCGCCACGGGGATCGACGTCCCCGGGGAATCAGATGGCTTTGTCCCGAGCCGCGAGTGGAAAGAGCGTACCAAAGGCGAGCGTTGGTTTGTGGGGGACACGTACAACCTGTCGATCGGTCAGGGGGACCTGCTCGTGACACCGACGCAGGTCGCGGCGTATACGGCCGCCATTGCCAGCGGAGGGCTCTCTGTACAGCCGCATTTTGTGGAGGCGATTGAGGACAGCGTCGCCTCTTCCAGCCTCCGCCTGCAGGTGGTGGGGACGCGCGTGGCGGAGGAGGAGCTGGTTTCGGTCGTGCGGCAGGGAATGCGTGAGTGCGTCCAGTATGGGTCATGCCGGTCCTTGTCAGACCTCCCTTTCATGGCAGCCGGAAAAACAGGGACCGCGCAGGCATCCGGGGAAAAGCTCCACGCCTGGTTCACCAGCTTCGCTCCCTATGAGGCGCCAGAAGTCGTGGTGACGGTCCTGTTGGAAGAGGGGGGAGAGGGGTCGAGTTTTGCGGCACCGGTCGCGAAACGGGTCTTGGCAGCGTGGTGGCGGTTGCGGGGAGAACGGGGCGGAGTGTTTTGAGGGATTTGACATTCATTCTCATTCCGCTCAACCTGCGCTACACTACCATTGGATTTGTTGACCACCGTTTTTATGACGTTTCCCGTCCACTACCTTAGCGCGGAAAAACTGGAGCAGCTCAAGCAGGAGCTGCAAGACCTCAAGACCACCGGCCGCCGTGAGGTGGCTTCGCGTATCGAGACGGCGAAGGCGTTGGGCGACCTCTCTGAAAACGCTGAGTACCATGAGGCAAAGGACGAGATGGCGCTACTCGAAGGGCGCATCCATGAGATCGAGACGATTTTAAAGAACGTGGCGGTCATCGAAGAGGAAAAGGGCGCCTCCGGCGTGGTGCGCGTCGGTTCGACGGTGGAAGTCGAAGTCCGTGGGAGCCGCAAGACGTTTACGATCGTCGGGTCGAACGAGGCTGATCCGACCGTCGGCCGGATTTCGAACGAGTCACCCATCGGAAGTGCGCTCCTCGGCGCGAAAGCTGGGACGAGCGTTGACGTGAAAACGCCCGCCGGCACCATGACGTACGATATCCTTTCTGTCAGCTGACCCTATGCACGATGAACGAGCCGTACGGTTGGACAAGGCAGGCAAGCTCCGGGCAGAAGGGCGTGAACCGTACGCGGTCCAGGTCCAACGTGACGCGACCGTCGCCGAAGTCCTGGGCCAGTTTGAGGCCTGGTCAGAAGCCAAAAAGGAAGTGACGCTCGCCGGCCGCCTGACCACGACCCGCCTGCACGGCGCCATGATTTTTGCTGACCTGAATGACGAGAGCGGCAAGCTCCAACTTTTACTGAAACAAGAGGTAGTAGGGGACGAAGCGTTTCTCCAATTCCAAAACCTGGTTGATCCGGCAGACATTATCGAAGCGACGGGGACGTTGTTTACGACCAAGCGCGGTGAAAAGACGCTTGAAGTCACGGCCTGGCGCATGCTGTCAAAGGCGCTGTTGCCGTTGCCGGAAAAGTTCCACGGGTTGCAGGACATCGAAACACGGTACCGTGAACGTGAGCTTGACTTGCTTTCCAACCCAGAAGTCCGCGAACGCTTCATCATCCGCTCAAAGCTCGTGTCTGCTATGCGTGGCTTTTTGGACGGGCAGACGTTCCTCGAAGTCGAGACGCCCATGCTCCACCCGATCCCTGGGGGAGCCAACGCCCGGCCGTTTGTCACGCACCATAACGCATTGGACGTGGATTTTTTCCTGCGTGTCGCACCAGAGCTGTACTTGAAGCGCTTGGTCGTCGGCGGTTTTGAACGCGTCTACGAAGTGGCGCGCTGTTTCCGTAATGAAGGGATTGATTACGCGCATAACCCGGAATTCACCCAGATCGAATTGTATTGGGCGTTTGTCCAGAAAGAGGCGTTCATCACGTTCATGGAAGACCTGTTCCGCCACATGATGCAGGAGGCGCTTGGCACGTTGCGGGTCGAACACGAATCCGGAGCCCTCGACTTTACCGGGCCGTGGTCACGCCAGACGTTCCGCGAAGCGGTCCTCGAACATTCTGGCATTGATATTGATGGGGTGCGTGACATCGCCGCGCTGCAGGCCGCAGCCAAGAAAAAGAAATTGCCCGTGGATTTTTCCAAGTGCGTTGGTTTGGGTGAGCATTACGACGAGCTCTACAAAAAGACCGCGCGTGCCAAACTCACGGGGCCGGTCTGGATTTCTGAATATCCGATTGAGATGAAGCCGCTCGCCAACCGCCTCCCGTCCGATCCGACGAAGAGCGCAACCGCGCAACTTGTCGTGCATGGCGCAGAAGTCATCAATGCGTATTACCACGAGCTGCACGATCCTGTTGACCAACGTCAACGTTTTGTCGAACAGCAAGCCTTGGCAGAGCAGGGGAGTGAAGAGGCGCAACGCATGGACGAAGCTTTTTTGCGCGCCCTCGAACACGGCATGCCGCCGACCAGTGGGATGGGGATGGGGATCGACCGTTTGACGGCCATCCTGACCGGTGCGCATTCGCTGAAAGAAGTCATCTTGTTCCCGACGCTTCGCCCGGAGGAGCTCTAACCTATGGCGCGGGTCATGTGCTTCGGGACGTTTGACCTCTTGCATCCCGGACATGAGGAGTATTTCCGCCAGGCCCGCGTCTTTGGTGACGAACTGATCGTCGTGATTGCCCGTGACCGGACGGTGCTCGAAGTGAAAGGGCAACTTCCTGCCACAAATGAAGAAGACAGGCGGAAACGCGTCGAAGCCCATCCTTTGGTGACGCGAGCGGTCCTCGGTTCGCATGACGATAAGTACTTGGTATTGGATGAACACCGCCCCGACGTCATCGTCCTCGGGTACGACCAGCAGGCTTTTACGGATGCGCTCGCGGATGAATTAGTCCGCCGTGGCCTGTCCGCCCGCATCGAACGGGCAGAGCCTTTTGAACCGTATCGCTACCACACCAGCCTGTTGCGCCAAGAGGGAATCGTGCAAAATGACGACGAGGATGATACCTTGCCACTCTGAACCCTATGTTGGACATGAGCTATATCCGCGAACACGCGGCCGAAGTCAAAAAGAACGTCCAGGACCGCCGGATGGAGGTGGATGTGGATGCCTTGCTGAAAGCCGACGAAAAACGCCTGAACCAGCTCCAGACCGTTGAAGCGTTACGCCAAGAGCGGAACGCCGTCGCGGAAGAGATGAAGACGGCCAAAGGGGACGCGCGCACCCCGCTTATCGAAAAGGGGAAAGCGCTCAAAGAGCGCTTGTCTGGCGAGGAAGCAAGGCTCGGGGAAGCGGGAGCGGCTTGGAACAAGTTGTTGCTGCGAGTCCCAAACCGTGTCCATCCTGATGCGCCGCTCGGCGGATCTGACGCGGAGAACGTCGAAATCAAGCGCATAGGCGAACCGGCGAAACTTTCCTTTAAGCCCTTGTCCCATGTGGACTTGGCCGCGAAGCATGACCTGATTGATTTTGAACGTGGCGCCAAAGTCGCCGGAGCAAAGTTTTATTTTTTGAAAGGCAAGCTCGTCTTGCTCGAGCAGGCGCTCATCCAATGGGTGTTGCGTGAGATGGTGGCAGAGGGATTTATCCCGTTGATCACGCCTGATGTCGCGAAGGATGAGGTGTTGCAGGGAGTGGGTTTTTCGCCACGTGGGCCAGAGACGCAGGTGTACAGCCTTGAAGGCACGGACCTGTCGCTCATCGGTACGGCGGAAATCCCGGTCGGGGGCTACCATCGCGATGAGATTTTGGAAGATGCGAAATTGCCGTTGAAGTACGTTGCCTTATCCCATTGTTTTCGCACAGAAGCCGGGACGTATGGGCGCGAATCGTATGGCCTGTATCGCGTGCACCAATTCACGAAAGTTGAGCTGTTCGTCGTGTCCGCGCCGGAACAATCTGATGCTTTGCATGAAGAACTGCGTGCCATCGAAGAGCGGATCTTCACCAAGCTCGGCGTCCCGTTCCGCGTGGTTGATATCTGCACGGCTGACCTCGGCGCCCCGGCGTATCGCAAGTACGATCTCGAAGCTTGGATGTGGGGGCGCAAGAATGGCGAAGGGGATTGGGGAGAGGTCACCAGCACCTCAAACTGCACGGACTACCAAGCCCGCCGCCTGAACATCCGCACCCGCCGTTCGGACAGTTCCTTAGCCTACGCTCACACGCTGAATGGGACTGCTGTCGCAACTTCCCGCGCTCTGATCACCCTGTTAGAGAATTATCAGCAAGAGGATGGTTCGATTTTGGTCCCAGAGGTCCTGAAGCCGTTCTGCGGGTTTGATCGGATTGGCTGACATGGCCGGGCAAGCGAGACTTGAACCGAAGACGTGGATCGAGATATCAAGACGCGCTCTTGAATCAAATTTTGATGCATTAAAAAAGGTGAGTCGACCTTCCAACGTCATGGCCATCGTGAAGGCGAATGCCTATGGTCATGGCTTGTCAGAAGTCGTCAGTATCTTGAATCGAAAGGGTGCTACGTGGTTTGGAGTGGACAGCGCGGAGGAAGCGTTGCATGTCCGATCGCTTGCCGGACAAAAAAACATTCTCGTTTTGGGATACGTGCCTGCAAAGAACATGGCAGAGCTCGTCAAAAACGAAATCGCTTTCGCGGTCTACGACGAACGTGGTTTATCCGGTGCGATACGAGCGGGGACGGAGAGCCGACCAGCACGCATCCACTTAAAAGTAGAGACCGGATTGTATCGCCAAGGGGCAAAAATGGATGAGCTGTTGCGTCTGGCGAAGCGAGCAAAAGCATCTTCGAACGTCGCCATCGAAGGGTTGTCGACACACTTCGCGAACATCGAGGACACGGCCAATTCATCGTATGCAAAACAACAGGAGGCGGCGTTTAGGGAAGCTCTTGCGGAGCTGAAAAAGCTAGGAGTGAAGCCACGTTTTTGTCATACGGCTTGCAGTGCGGCTGCTATCCTTCATCCGACGACGCGGCTGGATTTGGTACGGACAGGGATCGCGCTCTACGGTCTCTGGCCGTCAGAGGGAGTGGAGAAGCGAGCGAAGAAGATGTTACGTTTAAAACCAGTACTAACCTGGAAGACTATTGTTGCACAAGTGAAAGACGTATCACGTGGACAACAGGTTGGTTACGGGCTGACACATAGGTACAAGCGTGCGGGAAAGATCGCTGTTTTACCCATCGGATATGCGGACGGATACGACCGAGTCGGCCAGTCGGGGAGGGGAGTGGTGTTGGTCCGTGGAAAGCGTTGTCCGATTGTTGGTCGCATCTGCATGAACATGTGCATGGTCGATGTTACACGCGTCGCTCACGTCAAAGCGGGGGACGAAGTCGTTTTGTTGGGTCAGCAGGGGAGAGAGTGTGTCACGGCAGAGGACTTGGCGGAGAGGATGGGTTCGATCAATTACGAAGTCGTAGCCCGGTTGAACCCATTGATTAAAAAAGTTGTTCTTTGAACGGTCTTTGTCCTTTTCGTCATTCCGACCGAGGAGGCTTTGCGACGAGCGGAGGAATCTCGACCCTTGGAGCCAGATCCCTCGGCTTCGCTGCTGCTCCGCTCGGGATGACGAAAAGAGTGAAATTCATGGCCTACGGTTCGTCGCTCATGCTAACCTATACGACATGCCAAAAATGCGTCTGGCTGATTTAAAAGTCGCTCTTTTGATGGGCGGTGATTCTGATGAGCGGGAGATTTCTTTATTGTCAGGCCGCGAGGTGAAAAAGGCTTTGGCTGGGCGTTGTAGGCGTTTAACCGTCTTCGATCCAAAGAAAGACCTGGTACGTTTGACGAAGGCTGCTGTCCGCGGAGATTTTGACGTCGCTTTTCTCGCCCTCCATGGTCCTGGTGGGGAGGATGGGAAGATCCAAGGCTTGTTAGACCTGGCTGGTCTGCCGTACACAGGCTCCTCGACGGCTGCCTGTGCTTTGGCGATGGACAAGGCCATGAGCAAGCGCGTCTTCAAACAACAGGGAATCCCAACGCCGCGTTGGCGTGTGGTGACCGAAGAGGCCTTCCGTGGCCTTCCGTGGAAACAGCTTGAGAAAAGGATTTTGGGTCGCGTGGGAAAAAAGATCGTGGTGAAGCCGTTGTCTTCTGGCTCGAGTGTCGGTGTGAGAGTTCTTCCAAAACGGAGCGAATGGAAGACGGCAGTCAAACAAGCATTGCGTTACGACCAGCAGTGTTTGGTCGAAGCCTATGTTGAGGGGCGTGAGTTTACGGTGGCTGTTTTGGAGCGGGAGGGGAAAGCGGAGGCGCTCCCCGTCATCGAGATCAGGACGAAACGAGCCTTTTTTGATTACAGGGCAAAATATACGGCTGGCGCCAGCGAAGAAATCTGTCCCGCTCCTCTGTCGCCAAAGCTGACGCGACAGGCGCAGGCTTTGGGTCTTGCGGCGCATAAAGCCCTGGTTTGCCGCCAATATTCACGCACGGACATGATGCTAGGGAAAACGGGGTGGCGTGTTTTGGAGACGAACGTTTTGCCAGGCCTGACCGCTGGCTCGCTTTTTCCAAAAGCATCCGTAACCGCCGGAATCCCGTTTGCAAAGTTGATCGAGCACTTAGTCTTGGACGCGTACCGCTATGGTCACCGGACGTGATTTTGGGACGGGAGAGAACATGCGCTACGCCGCTGGCCGCCGCCATGCAGGGGAGTTGTCGCAATCCTTACGCGATCGGAGATGGAACCGACGCCATACCGTCTTTGCCTTACTGTCCGTCTTTGCTGTGGTTGGTTGGTTCTACGTCTTGTTCGTTAGCGATGCGTTGACGGTAGAAGCGGTAGAGGCTCCTGGCCTCAAAATTTTGGACCAGCAGGAGTTGGAGAGGGAAGTGTATGCCATTTTGGATAGGAGAGAGGGCTGGCGTCCGTGGTCGCCACGCCATATGTGGTTTATCAAGCCAGAAGAATTGGCAGAGAAGATAAAGGATCATTTATTTGTTCTTAGCGTAGATGTGGATAAACATGGTTTTAACGTTTTACGACTCAAGATAGAGGAGAGGTCGAAGCGCTTTGTATTTTACTCACATCGCCAATATTTCTGGGCTGACATGCAAGGCGTCTTGTCTGAAGAGCTGACGCTTGAAGAACGTCGTGACGTCCAAGCACGTATCCTTGGTCAACGCGTTGCCCGTATCGACGAACCTCCGTTGATCCATTTGGATTTAGACGAAGATGTCATGAGTGGCTATGTGATTGGACGTATGGATGAGGTCAGGAGCTGGATCCAGACGTCTGAAGAGCTCCTGGAGGCAGGTATCGCGTATCGTGAGTATAGTCCGCCGACCAGTTCGAGCACCCTAGGCCTCCTACGGAGCCAGGAAGGGTATCCTGTGGTCATGGATACCTCCCAATCGCTCTCAGGCCAAATAAAGACCTTCCTCGCCTTCATCCAAAGCAAGCCAAAGGACCTGAAGGTAGAGGAATACGTTGACGTACGCATTCCAGGGAGGATTTATGTGAAGTAAGACGAAAAAAGCGTCAGTGTAGGGGCGCATGGTTATGCGCCCGAGAAGCGTCAGAAGAGTCAGTAAAATGAACGAATGGCTTATTAAGGGTTTTAAAAGCCCCCATGTGTCTCATAACATATATTGTGCGACACTAGTCTATCCGTCAGGACCGCTCTTATTCACTTCTCCCCTTCCGACTTTTAAAATAAAACCAAGCTATGAATGAATCACTCAAAAAGAATTTATTTCTCGCCGGAATTATTTTCTGCGCTACGCTCTCTGGGATTTTGATTGGCGGATATTTTTTTCGAGATGTCCAACCACGTTCCTTCCTCGCTTTAGACCGCTGCGAGGGCTCTCGTTGCCTCAATCCGAACGAATTTGCCGGTTTACTGGCATCTGTAGGTTTGACCAACCTCCCCTCTCCCCCACTTGGAGCCGCTATGGAAACGGACAAGACGATTGCTTTTGAATATCAGCGCGGATGGTTTGTCCTCGTGTCCGGTACGCCGGCTTGACGGACTACGTGTTTCGTGTTTGGATGAAATGCCCTCAAGGGCGAAGGAGAAGATGGAATGACCGAAGCAAATGATTGGCGCGACTGGATACGTTACCTTGCGGGGCGTCGCGAGCTTCTGCAAAAGCGGAGGCGCATCCCCTTCGGTCCGCTGCTCAAGGCCGACCGTCTCGTGCTCCTCGTGACGGAAGAGACGCACGAACGGTTTCTCATAAGGCTCGCTCAGGTGCGGGCCCCGAACGGAGAGGACTCGCCGCAGCTACAGGCGACGCTCCAAGGGACCTGGAAGGAGTGCGTGTGCTCGATTCGTGAGGCGAAGCGCATCATGAAGGAGGAGCCCGAACTTCACTGGATGACTGAAGGCATCCACGGAACACAGGTCGATCATGATCCGGCAACGAAGAAAGCGACGAGGTACGTTGTGGCGTCGTCAATGATAGAGCCCCTTCCACCGCTTCCGAACGAACGGTGGTTTACGCAAGCGGAGCTCCTCGAGATGCTCGAGGTCGTCCCAGGGGTGTTCAGCGAGGAGCTCGTGAAAGCGATCATCCTCGCCGAGCTGTCTCCAAGTGCACTCATGCGATCCCAAGCTGCGGACTGATACCCCCATCTGCCTGTTCCCTCATCTCGAAACCCTCCAGTGGGGGGTTTCTTCATTTAAGAGTAGCGTTGACAGACCTTGTCTTTCCTTGTTGAGTAGAGGGGTCCGTCGTCCATTTTTATCCAGAAAGGAGGTCTCTCTTGATGACCATGAAGCGCGTCTGCCTTCTTCTTCTCTTGGCGATCGGCGTGCTCATCACGGGTTCCATCGGCCTCGTCGTGGCTGGCATCGGGTACGCCCTGTTGGCGTTGCCGATCTTGGTGAACGAGTGGAGGCATCGCGCGTACCTCAACAGCCTTACGTCCGAAGACATTGAGGATCACGGCTGTTCAAGTGAGGAGTTCGGGCCGGAGGCTGATTGGGTCGGTGGCACCCTGAAGTGGCTGCCGCTCTTTGCCCTCCTCCCAGCCTATTCGCTACGCGATGACCTTGCGCGCCTCCGCCATGGCAAGCGAGGGACTCACGCTTGACTCGCCTCCACTTCCTTCGCCCTGCTTAAGCCCCGCTCCCGGGGCTTTACGTTTTTCTGCGGGGCGTCCACACTCCCGTGCAGCACATTCAAGGAGGCTCCATGGCTTCGCGGTTCTTCGGTAAGCACATTTTGTCGGCGACGCAGTTCACGCGTTCAGACCTGGAAGAGATCTTCCGCCACACCCTGGAGATGCGCCAACTGGTCAAGAAGCAGGGCGTCTCGGACATGCTGCGCGGCAAGGTTGTCACGCGCATCTTCTACGAGCCCTCCACGCGGACCGCGTCGAGGTTCGATATTGCTGCCAAGCGCCTCGGCGCCTTGGTCCATGCGATCGATGGCGTGCAGTACTCTTCCGTCGCCAAGGGCGAGGACATCCCTGATACGGTCCGGACGCTTGCCTGCTATTCGGATGCGGTGGTCATGCGCCATCCCATCCGCGGTTCGGTGGACGAGGCCTCCCGTTACCTGCGCGTGCCGCTCATCAACGCCGGTGATGGTGATGGCGAGCATCCGACGCAGGCACTGCTCGACCTGTTCACGTTGCACGTACGACGCGGCGACATTGACGGACTGACGGTGACGCTTATGGGCGACCTCCGCTTCGGCCGGACGATCCATGCGCTGCTCTATCTATTGAGGCACTACCAGGTCCAGGTGAACCTGATCGCCCCGGAAGGTTTGCGTCTCGATCCAGGGCTGCTCAAGCTCCACCAGGCGCACGGGCTCAAGGTCCGTGAAGTCGAAAGGCTCGAAGAGGTCATCCGCGAGACGGATCTCCTCTACCTCACGCGAGCGCAATACGAGCGATTCAAGAAGAGCAATCCGAAGCTCTACAAGGCTATCCGGCGAGTCTATCCCAAATATCGGGTGACCAAGGAGAGCCTGCGGTACGCTAAGTCAGACCTGGTGCTCGCGCACCCCTTTCCCCGGAACGATGAGCTGGACCGTCAGCTCGATGGGGAGCGGTGCTTTGCCTGCTTCGAGCAGATCGAGGACGGGATGTACATGAGCATGACCTTGTTCGGGATCGTCCTCGGCGGGCTGTAACCCCTCTCCTCTACGTAAGACGCGCCACTCACGGCGCGTCTTCCCATTTAGTATGAAACGGGCGGCTCTGGCGCATCCACATTCACGTCCCACCACGCTTTGGCGCTCGCGAGCAAGTCACGCAGCGTAAAATGGACGATGCGGAGGTAGCGTTGCCTGTCCGCAGCCACGCCCTGGACTTCAATCCCAAATGAGTCGCATAAATACAGGGCACGTCCCAAGTGGAAGCGTTGCGTGACGACAATCGCCCGTTTGATCTTAAAAACTTCAGCGGCGCGCTTACAGCTTTCATACGTCCGATAGCCGTGCCCATCCACCAGGATGTTTTCTTCCGGCACGCCTTGGGTCATGGCCAAGCGCTTCATGGTCGCGACTTCGTTGACATGGAAGCCGCCGTCGTCCCCCGTCATGAGCAGCTTTTCCACTTTCTTGTCATGGAAGAGGTTCGCGCCGGTCACGACACGGTCAAACAAGGCGTCTGACGCCGTCCCATCTGATTTGACGCTTGCTCCAAGGACGATCGCGATCGGTGCCGGCAAGGCGTCTTCTGCTCGTACGATTTTGCTCGCGTCGACCAGCTGCACCCAGCCCACGATCAAGAGGCTGGCCAAGGCCAGGCCAGCGATGCTCGCGGAAAGGTATTTGAGGATGGATCTGAATTTCATGTTAGTCATTCTCCCCGGGCTTCTCCAATTGTAGCGGTTCAATGCCGGTAACGGAACCTGTGATACGCAGCACGTCTTTATCAATCTTCCCCAACTCTTTTGACGCGAGGTTGTACTGGTTCACGGTCGTGCCGAGGTTTTTGCCGACGCTTTGGAAGTGGTTGTCGTACGCAGCGAGGTGGCGACCCAGGTCTTGCACGCGCACGCGGATCTCTTTGGCCTGTTCTTCGATCTTGAGCGCGTTCAATCCTTGCAGCACGGTCTGCAAGTAAGCGGTGAATGACGTTGGGGACACGATGACCACATGCCACTTGGTCGCGGCGCGTTGCAGCAAGCTTTCTGTGTCCTCCCCCACTTCCCCGATCTTATTGACGAGCAAATCATAGTAGATCGCTTCGTGCGGGATAAACATGAACGCAAACTCCATCGTCCCCTCCTCCGGCCGGATGTATTTGGACGTTTCCTTGATGCGGTTCTTCAAATCGTTGACGAACAGTTTTTCGATTTGCGCGCGCTCCGTCGGATCCTGCGCTTCGACCAGGCGGTTGTAATTCTCCAAGCTGAATTTTGAGTCGATCGGGATAATTTTTTCTTGTGCGAAAACAACCGCGTCCACGATCTCCCCATCCTTGAACTTGTACTGCATCTGGTACTGCTGCGGCGCAAAGATCGTCTTGAGCAACGTCTCGAGATAATACTCGCCCAAAATGCCGCGCTGCTTTGGATTGGTGAGGATGCGCTGTAAGTTGTCGAGCTGGCCGGAAAAATTGAGCACCTGTTTGTTCGTCTCTTCGATCTTGACGAGGCGTTCCGTCACGTCGCGGACGGCGCTGGTCATTTGGTGGCTGGAGGTCTGTTGCTGTCGGACGCTTTCGTCCAAGCTGCCCCGCAGTCCGCGTTCCAAAGTCTCGAGCCGCTGCTGCAGCATAAGCATAGCCTGGGGGTCTGAACCTGCCGGTTGTCGCTTGGCGAGCCACAAGACCAGCCCGGCCAAAAGGCAGAAACCGAGCAAAAAAACCACCAGGAGCAGTCCATTCTCCATATCGCCGCAGTGTAGCCCCTTGACAGGGACTTGCAAACTTCGCGTCCCTGCTTTATATATCGGTTTATCGTTCGACCACATTATTACGACTATGGCACTGACATTTGCTTTTCGCGGCCCCGGTGATTGGGACAGCGACACAAAAGGGTTTGAAGAGGAGGAGTCTGAGAACCTCAAGGCTCTTGGGATGCACGTGACCGGCGACAAGGCTGAAGACGATGACGAGGAGGATGAAGAAGAGGACGATGAAGCCATTGATGGCGAAGTAAAACCAAAGGAAAAAGCCAAAGCTGCCGTCGCGGAACCGGAAGAAGAGGAAGAGGTGGATGAGCTGGAGGAGTTGGAGCGCCTGGCAAAGAAATTGAAGGAGGAAGAGGGATCGGTCGGGTTGGATGAAGGAGAAGAATAAAACAAAGTGCCCCCACGGATGCGGGGGCTTTTTGTTTTCGGCTGTTTCTCTCTCGACCTTCGACCTCTGTCGAAAAGCGGGAGGGAAGCACATCAGCCGGATGTGCGACGGGAACAGGTCTATGAGAAATAGACCGTCTGCAGCTCGTTCCAAGCGTTTTGCACTTCACGCCTGGATCCTCTCTCCACGACTCCGTCGAACGCTGCAACGGCGGCGGCATGCCAACCGTTCTCGTTCTCCGTGATCGTACAGAAAGGGAGCTTCAACACCCCTGTGATCGTGTCATATTGGATGGTGATCTCCCCGGTTTTACCCAGGATGTCACCAACCGCAATGACCGACCCTGCCCGAGCGACCACCTGCGCACCGTTTCGGTGGAGGTGAATCCCTACGGGTTTTTTTTGCGAGACGTGCGCGAACCGGATCGCCGCACGCTGGCTCCAGAATCGCTCGAGGGTCTCGGGCAGATCCATTGGAACCACGATGGGATGCTCTCGAGCACCCCACTGCAGGAGATGGCGATAGAGCGCCTGCCAATGGCGGTCGCTCACGATCGCTTCCTGCACTCGTCGGAACCGAACTCGGTCCTTCATGCCGACGTAGAAGGCGAGGACGAGCTGGAACGCCTCGTCGTACGATCCGAGTTCGGGATTCGCATTGGGAAGCTTCTCCATGGTTTTCTCCAGCTCATTGGGGACAATACCCCTCTCGACCTTCGACCTTTGTCGAAAAGCAGGAGGGAAGCACATCAGCCGGATGTGCAACGGGCTGGGAGATCGACGCGTCGATAGCGCACGGTCTCAACCAGCGGGTGTCGGCGACTTTGCGAGCCGCAGTGCGTACACGACGGTTTTTCTGCGTCGAGTACCAGGAACGTCCGGCGGCAAGCGCGGCACCGAACGTGGAAGAGCGTCAGCTCTTTCGGGGGAGCTCCTTCGTTCATCATTCCTCCGTTTTTTTTCTGTCGATCCGAAACGGTCAGATCAGCCGCGAGCGTTCTGTTCCCAGGCGCTCGGTTCCCGGATATCCTTTTGATATCAGTTCGCCGCGCGACGAGCATGACGGAGGTACTGCTTCCGGCATCGCGTCGTCGCTTTCCACGAGGCGGTGTCGTGTCCGCGCGAACCGGTCCCGAATCGACCGTTCTTCACGACGACATGACCGCCATCCGTGGTCGGCGCAACGATCGCTCGAACGCGAACGCCGCACTGGTCACACGTGTGTGCCATGGTTCCTCCTTTTGATATGCCGTCGTTCTGTTCCCAGGTGACGGCAACCCCGGCCCCGACCTGTCGCCAGCGGGGCGGTTGCGGCTCACTCCGCGGCATCCGCGGCCTTTGCCCTTGCCTGGATCTCGCGAAGCCGTTCGATGAACGGATCGCGGACCTGGGCTGCCTGGCTGCGCCGAACTGGGCGGATGCCCAGCTTGGCGTTCAGCTCGGCTCGGGCCTTGGCCTGGCGCGCCTCGAACCCCTTGCGGGTGAGGTCTGCGCGCGCCTTGAGGAGCTCGTCGTCCCGTAGGTCCTTGAGGACCGGCAGGCGGATGACGTGTCCCTCAGTGCGCATGCCCCGCTGGATCCCCAGGCAATCCTGGATGATCCGGCGGCGGACCTCGCCGATCGCTTGCGCGATCTCCTCCGCGGTCTTGCCCGCGGCGGCGTCACGGTTGCCCGTGAGCACGGCGAGACGCGCGGCGAGCCGGAAGGTACGGGCGACCGTGTTCTTGTCCATGGTTCCTCCATCTCGTCCCTCGAGACATTCGAGAGACAGGATAGGCGGACGTTTTTTGCCGTGTGGGCGGGTAAACATCCGGAAACCAGGAAAGATCAGCGGCTCCGGCGCTTGAGCGTGAGCGGCTCGCCGTGGACGGGGCAGAGGTTGAGGACCTGCTCCCAGCGAAGGACGCGCTTCCCGCGCAGGCGCTCGAGGAGCTCCCGGTTGGCGGCACGCATCTTCTCGAGAAGAGCCAGGTCAACCGAGTCGTCCCACCATTCGACGGTGTCCCAGTAATCGTGGTCTTCCAGGCTGTGAAGCTCCTCCGCGGCTCCACAGGTGCACAGGTTTGAACGGTGTCCCAGCTTACGCGGGGACGGTTTCGTGGGTTTCGTCTTGCGTTCCACGCATGAGACAGGGTTACCGCTCACCTCCTTTGTTGGGGGTTCGGACGGGCGCGCCGTGCACCGGACAGGTCTTCCGGCTCTGCATGTAGCTTTCGCACACCGGGCATCGACACCCGGACGCCCGGTAGGTGTAGCACTGGGCGAGATAGTCCTCGCCCAGGCACGAGCAGACTTTTTCGGTCATGAGCTCGCTTCTTTCTCGTCCATTGTGTGGATGTGGAGTCCTGCCGTGAGGTCGAGGAGGTGACGCACCATCTCGACCTCGGCGGCGAACTCGGGGTGGAGCCAGACCGCGTCAGGAAAGACGCATCCGCCACCCATTCCGCCGGGGATCCCTTCGTCGAGCGTCGCGTCTTCCCGGTAGACGCGTGCTCCCTGGCCTTCGTTGGACGGCCAGGCGATCCGGTCGAGGTGCTGGAGGAGCGCCTCGAGTTGCGCGTCCGGTCCGAGGTGAACGACGGGAACGGTCAGGTAGACCTGCCCTCCCCAATCGCCTTCGAGGACCATCACGGTCACGACGCACACGCTCGATTTTTCGGGCATCGTCATCTCCTTCAGATCACATCCCGCTCGGTGAAGCGGGGGTTGTCGTCGAAGCTGAAGTCCTCCCAATCGAGGTCAGCGAGGCGACGGACCTCGCCGTTGGCCGCCCGACGCGCCAGGCGACGGGCGGCCACCTTCTCGGCGACGAGCGAACGAAGCGCTCGGCCGCCACGGTGACGGCGCACACGCTTGACGCGCAGGGTGACGGTGGCCATACGGCCTCCTTTGTTGTGAAAGGGTGAGCGTGCCGTCCGCCGATGAACCGGCGGGAGATTCCCGGCGGGATTGGTCGGGACCTGGAGTCTCGGGTTGGCTATTCCCGGCGACGCTTTCGCGCCGATCTGCTCCTTTGGTCCCGTTGCCTCCTCTGTCCCCGGGTGACTCGCTGTTCCCGAATAGTCGTCTTGTGACGCTTTACGGTGGTCCTAGATGCCGGCACGACATCCGCACCCTCTCAAGTGTTCAACGTTGAACAACTGGGAGGGAGCGCCGTGACCACCCGATGGTGTCACGGCAAGAGTCTCACTCGATCGCGCGGAAGCGGACGAATTCGAAGATGGCGGATTTCTTGGTCACGCCGTCCTCGACCGTCTCGACCACACGACGGTCGCTGCAAGCGACGTACAACGCGATGCCACGACGACGCAGGCGGGTCGCGAGGGCGAACGTCAACGTCCACTCCCCGCTCACCATCCCGACCGCACCGTCGGGGACCTGCGCCGCGAGCACGTCCGCCGTCGCGCTCACGTCCTCTGACGTGGCGAGCGGCGGCACGTTCGGGAACGGGAGGTCGATGACCTCACCGCCCAGCTCGCACGCGGCTGCCAACTGGTCCGCGCTCCACTTGGAAGAGGGGTGGTTGGTGATATTGAAAAAGGCCATCGCGCCCTGCTTTCTTTTGTTGTGAACGTTCCGGTTCGTGGTCGGCAGAAGTGCCGAGCCATTCCCCTTCTCATGCGACCACGAATGATCACGTGGGAAGGGGGCCGATCAAGAGTCGATCGGCGGGAACGTCTAGTAAGGGGCGATCGGCTCGTTGCGGAGCCGTCTCGCGATCCGCCGCGGCAGGCGGAACTCCACGGGTCGGCAAGGATGGAGGCTGCACCGCTCCAGCTTTACGTCAGCTGGACCGCAGCTCGATCCCCAGGCTTCGTGCACCGCAACGTGCACGTTCCCGGTACAGTACGTCTGCGTAGACGTCCTGCCGCTCACGGTCCGGTAGAACAGTCTTCCGGCCGCAAGCTCCTTGCCGCTCACCTCGCGGGCCTGACGGCGGACTTCCTCGAGCGCAAGCTCTGGGTTGTCCTCCGGCCAGTACGTGAGCACGTTGGAGAGCATTTCCAACATCTCACTAGGCTGGCACGAGCCATCGCACTTCACGAAGCGGGTCGGCCGCCTGTTAAGTACGTAGGCCGTCTGGTCAGCGAAGGTGATCGCCTCCACGGTGGAGACGAGGTGGACTCGGCCCTGGGCACAAGCCCGCGTCTCCAGCTCCACGGCCGGACGTTCGCTCGTCCATCCGTCGTAGCAAGCCTCAACGAAGAAGATGTGCGCCTTCATGAGGCCTCCACGGATCGGTTCATGGCCAGCGTGATTGCTGGCTCATTCCCCTTCTCATGCGACCACGGGTGATCGCGTGGGAAGGGGGCCGATCAACAAGGATAACGAGGGTTGATCGGCCAAAGAAAGCGTCCGAAGACGGCACGGTCCGCGCGAACGCGGGACTTGTTGGAGGACGAGGTCACGCCTGTGGTAGGAGGCAGGACGTGTACCCCTCGCCAGCGAAACATCCAACTCATCAGTTGTCGCCAGAGACGACGTCATGCGCGTAGCGACTAAGGATGCCAAGACGTCCGTGCAACGTCCGCACCATCTGAACGGTCCAACATCGACCATCGAATAACGAGGATCGAGTAGCGAGCTGAACGGGTCGGATGGTGTCCCGTCAGAGGTCTTGCGACATGACGGGAAGAAGAAAGAGCGCAGTCCGCGTGCCTGATCCGGTTGAAAAGCACGCGGGTTTCCAGGAAAGGGCATCCGGATGATGTTTGCCCCCGGCTCCACAGTCACCGGCTTGCCTGTAGCCTTTCGGCTGGTCCTTCGGCAAGTTCTTGGAAACGTACCTCTATGAGAGGCTGGGGATTCCCTGAAGGCTTCCCCGATTACCTGGATGGCTGCGCACCATCTGTACGACCGTGGAGAAAGGCAGGCATCAGAGCGGAGCCCTCTGTTCGTGGACCTGTGTGGCGGAATCGAGTTCCGCTTAGGTCCTTCTGGGTTCCCCCGCCCTGATGCTCCGACGATGGCCGACGCCACCGCTACTTGTCCGACGGGCTTTTACCCGCGTATGGACGATGGTCGGGCCGCTGCCATGGCCCACCGACTTTTTTGAAGCGGAGTTGCTCCCGCGCTCCCTCGGCTCCTCGTCGCGAAACAAAGGATCCGAGCGAACGCGGGAACCGCATCCGCTGTTGTGAAGGTTCTCTTGAAAAGGGTGAGAACAGGATGGTTCTCCAAGTCCGATGTAGGGGGTCATTCCCCCAGCCTGGATGGCTGGTTTCTGCCAAATTCTGTGTGAATAACCCGTACAATTGGCCCCAGAATATTCGACCGTGGGTCGTCTTTCTTTACGACCGTACACGTCGAAAAACGGCTAACGTCACCTAGAACGTGACAAGCATGGCTGCGCCGCTCCTGAATCCCGAGTGGGATAGGTTCTCTTTTCCTCCGGC
>CAZFRH010000016.1:0-19716 GCA_964521235.1 uncultured Gammaproteobacteria bacterium
TGACTTCCATCAACGAGACCTTGGTGATCTCGAGCTTCTGCGATTCAACGAGCTGAAGCAGCAGGTCAAGCGGCCCCTCAAACGTCGTTGATCGCACTTCGTACGCCATGCCTATTTCGCAATCCTGATATGCGCTTCTGACAACCGCTTCGCCGGCAACGGCGACGGCGCACCCATCATCACGTCACGCGCATCCCCTGTTTTCGGGATGGGGATGACTTCGCGGATGTTTGGTTCGTTCGCGAGGATCATGACGATGCGGTCGAGCCCTGGCGCGATCCCGCCATGCGGCGGCGCACCAAACGAAAACGCTTCCAACATGTGGCCAAACTGTTCTTCGATCTCCTCTTCATTGAATCCCAAAATATCCAACACGGCTTTCAACGCTTCCGGACGGTGGTTGCGGATGCTCCCACCACCAGCCTCATATCCGTTCAAGACAATGTCGTACTGCGTCGTCAAAATGTCACCGATGTTCTCCTTATTCATAAGCCAGTCCATGTGCTCTGGCTTTGGAGCACTGAACGGGTTGTGGCTAAACGTCCAACTCCCATCATCCGTTTTCTCAAAAAACGGGAAGTCCACGACCCAGCAAAACGCGAGCAGGTTCGGGTCATTCTTGTCCTCGCGCAGGTCCGGCTTGTCGTTGCCATACTTTTCCATCGCCTCTTTGTAGGAGAGACGCGGGAACGGCACCTGTTGGATACGTTTTTCTGGCGTGACGGTCTGCACCAACTGGATCATCATGTCCTCCACGAGCGACAAGACGTCTTCTTGCGCGACAAAGGACATCTCTATGTCGAGTTGCGTAAACTCCGGTTGCCGGTCGCCGCGCTGGTCCTCATCACGGAAGCACCGCGCGACCTGGAAGTAACGTTCTACGCCACCGACCATCAACAGTTGCTTGAACTGTTGCGGCGATTGCGGCAAGACGTAAAAGTTTCCAGGATGCACCCGCGACGGCACGATAAACTCGCGCGCGCCCTCTGGCGTGCCTTTGGTCAGGTACGGCGTCTCAATTTCGAGAAAGCCGGTCTGGTGGAGATAGTTGCGGAAGAACGTGATGACCGCATCGCGCAGGACGAGGTTACGCAACATGCGGCGCGAGCGCAGGTCAAGGTAGCGGTACTTCAAACGCATCTCTTCGTTGACGCTGCTCGTATCTTCCAATTCAAACGGAGGCGTCTTGGACGGGTTCAGGATTTGGACGGACTTCGCCAAGACTTCAACCGCCCCGGTCACCATGTCCGGATTGACCTGCTTCTCTCCCCGTTTTTGGACCAAGCCACGGATTTCGACGCAGTATTCCGTCCGGAGGTCGCCCATGAGGGCCTTGGAGGCCTCATCCAGCTCCGCTGGCACCAAAACCACTTGGACCACGGCCGAGCGGTCACGCAGGTCTAAAAAGGCCAATTTACCCATGTCTCGCCGCACCTGGATCCACCCTTGGAGCCGTACTTCCTGTCCGACCGCATCTACGGTCTGTTGGGCCATCGTCCTGTTCATAGGGGCGTATCTCACCAAAAAAGCTACTCCGACGCAATACGGATGGACAAGCTCTGCTCCGTCCCATCTGACGCGGTCGCTTTTGCCTCCAAGTCAGCCAAGAGCGCACGGGGCAAACGATAGGTCGCTTCTAGCTCCGTATCAGACAGGTGGCGCATCTCTGCGATCTTCAGACGCTCTTCCCCGCCCTCGCCCTTTGTCACGAGCGTGAGGACGACTTCAGCCGCCTTCGCCGTCTTGACCGTAAACGTCACCGTCTCCCCGGCACGGCCCACATACCACCCATCCTCAAAGGACATGCCCCGTGGTTTGATGGACAGGATCAGGCCCTTCCCCTCTTGTTCCGCCGCGGTCGGCGACGAAAGGGTTGAAACCAAGTCCATCCCATCAACCGTCGCCCAACCCGCGACATACCAGACCAGTGAGGGGTCGCAGTCTAGGCGCAGGTTTTCTTGGCACGCTTCAAAACGGTACGCCTCATCTTGCCAGCGCTGTGCGACGAGGACCGGCGTCCCCAACATGATGGCCACCGCCACAACCCCGATCCCAATCCAAACCTTCAAATGGGCGTCAGGCCATCGTTGGAACATCTGTCCTTCAGGCATAGGGCTTTAGTGTAGCACAAGTGATGCCCCTATGTCCGTGATCTGTGCCGCGGAAACGGGCTGCCCAAGCAGTTCCGCGACTGTCGTGCCTTCCCCTTGCCCACGTTGGATGGCACGGATCCTGCCACGGTCCGCGTAGAGCAGGCGCTCCTCATCCAGCCAAAGCAACGGATGTCCGGTCCCCCGCCACTCGCTCTTGTCCGCAAAGACCGCGACCACGTCAGAAGCCGTCGCGTACGCGACCGTCCCCCCTGGGCCTGGCAAGATCGTCTCGATGACCGAGCTCGCTGTCGCGAACGCCGCCGCCCCTCGGTCATCCACCCGTCGGAGTTCTGATGGGCCGAGCGGCTCGGATTCCAACCCCTCCCCTTGGACGTACGTCGCATACCAAAACGCCTCCTCGCCGACGGCAAACGCCCCAGACGCATCCGGTAGCGTGGTCAAGACGGTGAGCGACCCGTTCTTGGCGACGGTCAACGCCTCCAACACCTCACCCCGAGCCACGACCAAGGCACGGCCACCATCCAAAAGACCGATGAGGCGAGGCGCTTCATACAACCGTCCCTGCCGCGAACGTAAGAGGACGTTCCAGCCCTCGTCCGCCATGACGGAAAAGCCGTCCGTCCCACGCTGTTCCAACCGCACTTCTGATGCGCCCTGCAAACGTTCCGCCTGCCATCCTTCCGGCGTTGCTACGAGCCGCGGCGTAGAAGAAGGGCTGATTTCATACAGCTGGTCACCCCCGTCCTTGGTCCTGACGCCGACATACAAGCGCGATCGCATCTCTGGTTGGTTGTTTGCGACGTTCGAGGCATCGCCCGAAGGCTTTATGGGGAGTTCGCCGGACCCCGACAAGACATACAACGCCCCGCCAACCAGGCACGCAAAAATGACGACGGAAACGACGTTGGTGATCCGGAACGCTTTGCTGGTTTCTTCTGACATGCGCCAAGTGTACTCCCCTCGCCCTATGGTTCCAAACGGTTGATTAAACGCGGGAACGGGATGGTCTCGCGGACATGGTGCAACCCACAGATCCAAGCTACTAAACGCTCCAAACCAAAGCCAAAACCGGAGTGCGGGACAGAGCCGTAACGTCGCAAGTCCAAGTACCACTTGAATTGCTCCTCCGGTAACCCGTGCTCCTTGATCCTCTGGCGCAACGCCTCAAAATCATCTTCACGCTGTGACCCACCAATGACTTCGCCGTAGCCCTCCGGTGCGAGCAGGTCAGCGTTCAAGACACGCGTCGGGTCCGCCGGGTCGCGCTTCATGTAAAACGCTTTGACCGCTGTCGGATATTTTTCGACGAAGATCGGTTTTTCGTGCGCCTGCGTGAGCAACGTCTCATCATCCGCGCCCAAGTCATCCATGTCACCGATATCAGAACCACGTTCGCGCAACCAAGCAATCGCTTCCTTATGCGTCATGCGGATAAACGGGGCCTGGACTTTCTTGAGCGGCTCCACGTCACGTTCCAACACTTTCAGTTCTTCCGCGCACCGTTCCAACACGCGTTGGACGATAAAGCTGACCAATGACTCTTGGATCTGCAAGTTCTGTTCGTGGTCAACAAACGCGGCTTCCGCATCCATCATCCAAAATTCGATCAGGTGGCGGCGTGTTTTGGATTTCTCCGCCCGGAAGACAGGGCCAAAATCAAAGCAACGGCCGACGGACGCGATGGCCGCCTCCAAATACAACTGGCCGGACTGGGAAAGATAGGCTTTCCGTTCACCGAAGTAATCGATCTCAAAAAGTTCCGTCGTGCCTTCGCACGCGCTCGGCGTAAAGATCGGTGCATCAATCTTGATGTACCCGTTGTCCCGCATCCAGTCGTAGGTCGCGTAGATGATCTCGTTGCGCACGCGCATGACCGCCCACTGGGAGGGTGCGCGCAACCACAAGTGTCGGTTGTCCAACAAAAAATCCGGGCCGTGTTCCTTTTTGCCTATTGGATATTCTTCTGCCTTCTGGACCAGCTTGACGGACGTCGCGTGCACCTCATACACCCCTTCTTTTTTTGGATGCGCGGCCACCGTCCCCGTCACCTCAAACGAGGATTCGATCGTGGCCGTGCTCGCCGCTTCCCACGAAGCTTCATCCACGCTGTCCTTGGACACGACCGCTTGCGTAAAGCCGCTCCCGTCACGCAGCTGCAAAAACGCGAGCGAACCGCTGGAGCGCACGTTATGCGCCCACCCACTGATCGTCAGCTCTTGGCCGATGTGGGTGGAAAAATCCTTGATGAAAGCCTTCATAGATGTGAGGCAGTCTGCGTTTTTCTACACGAAAAGTCAATAAAATCAGAACGCCCGGCTCCCAAAGGGGGAGCCGGGCATGAAAGTAGTGACGTTCAGTGACGAGTCGGCGGGACGTTCCGGTATCCCCGCCGCCCGTGTTGGTGCGTAACGCGGTTGAACCGTGACGTCTCGTACACAGCGAGAACCTTCCCGCCACCTTCCTCGAAGTGGCGGACGAGGAGGAAAACCTGCTTCCCGTTCTTGGCGCGCGACATGCAGATCGAATCCCGGGGATCGCGGGTCGGCGTGGACAGCCACCTTCCCGAGCTGACGAGATCGTGGACTTCCCGCGCGATCTCAATGCGGCATTTGAAGTAGTACTCCTCGAATGACCGTGCCGTGAAGTCGGGGTCCTCACGCTCGCGGCGCCTCGCCCTCGCGAGCGCCGTAAACGCGCGCGCCTCGACATACTTGCGGAGGCTGCGTGCCCTCCGATCGAGGATGCGGTTCACGTACTGCCCGAGGATGTTCCAGCTCGCGCCGAACGGCTTGGTGACCTCATCGAGCTGGAGGACCTCCGGTTCCTCGACAGGCTCGGGTTCCTCATCCAGGGACGGCTCGAAGAAATTCTCCGGCACCTCACCGATCTCGATGGACGACGCTTCCAGGGGGGAAAGGAGGTGTTGGAGGACCTCCGGTTCCTCGACAGGCTCGGGTTCCTCATCCAGGGACGGCTCGAAGAAATTCTCCGGCACCTCACCGATCTCGATGGACGACGCTTCCAGGGGGGAAAGGAGGTGCAGGCGGTCCTTGGCCTGCTCGATCCTCCATTGCCGCCGCCGACGCTGGAGGCAGAGCTGGAACACGAGAAAGCTCAAGACTTCGTCCGGCGAAGCGGAAGGCCCCCCTCCGCTCTTCGACAGCGTCGAAACGGGCGGGGAAGCGTTCCTAAAGATAGCACCGTGCGTCCGCGGTATTGGTGGGCTGTTTCGCATGCAACCTCTCTTGGTGAAAAGGTACGCCTCACTTCTTGCGGCGCCATTGGATCATGGCTGTTGGGCGTGGTCAATGTTGGGCTCGAGGAGGGCCGAAAAGCGGACCGGCTCCTGCCCGCGGATCGGCAGCCCGGCATGCACCGCCAGCCCAAAGACCGCTGATGCCGCAGCGCGAAGAGACGCCGTCTCCGCGGTGAGGCGCAACACATCTACGAACGCAGCAGAACCCATAAAACGTAAAATCTTGGGGACGTCTGATGGCAATTTTTCCAACGTCTGGTCCACGCGCCGCCGCTCCCTCATGCAGTCGAGGCAAAAAAGCGAAGCCTCGCGCCCAGACCACCAGGTCTCCTCATGCAAGATCTTCCGGCACCCGGCGCAGGCCTCTGCATCCATCGCGTAGCCAAGGCGCGCCAGTGTTTTCAAGACGCTGGCCGCATACAGGGAGAGCGCCCGCACAGGTGTCGGGTGTTCAGGCATCCCGTCGAGCGCGTCCAATAAATCTAGGGCAGTATCGTACACAGCCGGGTCAGGCATGCCTGGACGCGTCACTTGGTCCAAAAAATCAACAAACGCCCCACCAACCGACCACCCGCCCATCCCCGCCTGCAACCCACGGTGCGGACAGAGCCGCCGAGCGACCGCGATCTTATCGAACGCCGCACCCTTGGCGATCATCACCTCTGCACGCGCAAGCGGCTCCAAGTGCCCCAAATGCTTCGCCGACGGTTTGCGTACTCCACGCGCAACCGCAACGAGCTTTCCATGTTCCCGTCCGTACAGCGTGACCCAACCGTCATGCTCGCGATACGGCTCATGGCGCAACACGATCGCAACGTCACGGAGATAGGACATGCTACCGTTTGCGGTCTAAATACGTCTGCAAGATGGACGTCGCTGCCAAATCATCCTCCGATCCTTTCCGACCGGCATCCCGTCCCAAGGCAGAAGCAAGCGCCGTGCTCAACGTCTCGTCTTCTTCTTCGATGACAAGCCCCGCAACTCGCAACCGGTCACCAAATTTTTTGATCGTAAGAGCTTGAGCAGACAACTCTGATAAATCTTTCGGTTGCCGCGGGATGCCGATGACCACGGTCGTGATCCCCTCCTTTTGCGCCAGCGACCCGACTTGCGCCACCCCATCGTCCTCCGAACGGATATCCAAGACGGTGAGCGGCGTTGCGAGTCCCGTTTCGGTATCGCCCAACGCAACGCCGATTCGCGCCGCTCCGACATCCAGGCCAAGTAATCTCATGGTTGATGGTGTAGCATAACGGCGACATGCCCGCCAAGCCCACCTTCCGTTACGAACGCCACCTCCTCGCCCAAGGCTTTCAGGTCATCGCGGGCGTGGATGAAGTCGGCTGTGGAGCCCTTGCCGGTCCCGTGTATGCCGCGGCCGTGATCCTTCCTCTTGAGAGCCGCCTCTCCCTCATCCGTGATTCAAAACAGCTTTCACCGACACAAAGAAAATCTGTCTTCGAAACGTTTCAAAAGAAAAACATCACCTGGGCCCTTGGGATCGCGACGCATCAAGAAGTAGACAAACTGAACGTCCGGCAAGCCAGCTTGCTCGCCATGCGCCGTGCCGTCGAAGCGCTGGCCACCAAAGCAGACGCCGTCATCAGCGACGCATTCTCGATCCCAGGACTCACCGTCCCCTGCACTCCGGTCATACGCGGAGACTGTTTTGTAAAATCCGTTGCCGCCGCCTCCATCGTCGCCAAAGTAGAACGTGACCGTTTTATGCAGGAGATGGAAGAACGTTACCCGGGTTATGGATTCGCACAACACAAAGGCTACGGCACTCGTCGGCATTTGGAGGCCCTAGAACGCCTAGGGCCATGCCACATCCATCGAAAAAGCTTCGTTTGAGCTGTTTTTCATCCTTCGATCCCCGTTGACAAAATGGTCTTTTTATGTTATATTTTTGTGTCAAAAAAATGACACCTTACGGCAAGGTAAGCCGGCACATTCAACAGGAGGAGCCGTGATGTTCGGTTGGAAGACGTTCACCGATCGCGTCGAAGGGGTCCAAGTCCACGGGGACAAGGACGTGAAGCCGACCCGCTGGTGGCGCCACGTCTTCCTCGCCCTCTGGGGCTGGAAGACGGTCGTGGTCTTCGAAGTCGACGACCCGCACGCGGCGGCGGACGGGTATCGGATCGGGTTCATCCCGTTCCGCGGTCCCGCCAAGCTGAAGCGTCGCGTCCTCGTCGACCGATGCTTCCGCCTGAAAGTCGGCCGCGAGGACTGTACGTTCTTCGCGGTCAACCGGTCAGGAAAGGAGGTCACGCTCAGCGTGATCGCCCGGACCGGCAAGGACAACCCCACTTACTGGGATTCGCCGCTTTACTAGCGGCGCCCCACCCTCGCGCATCCGCGCGGCAAAGAGTGTACTCACTCCAGCCGTCCGGGTGCGCTCTTTGTTTTTATGAAAGAAAAGAGGTCCCGGCGCGCAAGCACGCCGAGACCTCAAGAGCCGAACTCACTTCTCGCCCTTCTGCTCGATGAACTGCCCCTCAAAACGCGAAAGCAGCTCCTTCGCCCAGGACTGGGCCTCAGGCGTCCAGACCTCTTGCAGGAAGCCGGGCAGCTGTTCTGCCAACCGGTCGAGATGGGGAACTTGGTTCCGCAACACCTGGACCATGATCTTGTTATAGCCGAGCTCCTCGAGCTGCTCCATGGCAAACAGCACGTAGTCCCAGCGCTCGATAGCCTCGAAAGCCAGTATCTCCATCCCCTGCCTACTGCGTAACCGCGTCATGACCGAGCGGGCGTGAAGAGGGAAAACATCCCGATCACGCACGGCGAACTGCAGCAGGAACGCGTCTTCGAACCTCTTGAAGGTCTCCAGATCGAGTTGCTCGAACCGTCGTCTGAACGCCAGGTACTCGTTCAAGTCACCGTCATCGGTCTTGTCGATGTAGTGCGTGTCCGCGCCGAGCTCCCCTTCACCATGGTCGTGGACGGCCAGGGCTGAAAGGATAAGCTCACCGTTCAGCGGGACGTGCCGGCTGAGCTTGGAGAGCAGGATCGCCCCAAGGATCAGGAGCGAATAGGAATGTTGCAACGAATCCTGCGAACGGAGCTCGGGCAGGTCATTCAGATACTTCCCCCAGCGGACCACCTTGCGGAGGTCGAGCTGCCCGCTCAACCAGACATCCCTGATGTTCGACCAGGGAAGATCCGTGGCCGGCTGACTTTTCTTCAACGACAACAATGCTGACAAAGAACACCTCCGGCCAAAAGCCTAACAACCGGATGCGCAGAGAAAAAGAAGCGTCAAGAGATATGAAAAGACAAAAACGCCTCGGTTGTCCGAAGCGTTTTTGCTGGTAGCCCCTAGGGGAATCGAACCCCTATTTTCCCCGTGAGAGGGGGATGTCCTAGCCATTAAACGAAGAGGCCGTGGTTGTTTTCGCGTTGTCGAGAATAATAGGTTTTGGTCCGTCTGTCAATCCACTCACTTCCTCCCCCACACCTCCTCCTGCCGACACAACAACTCTCCTGCCTTTTGTGGCTCCGCCATCAGTTCTTTAATCACACGTTCCATACGAACGCCTTTTGAATGGATCGTCCCTTGTGACGCTTTGGCTAGGATGACGTCTCCTGGCTTGATCCAATCCTGCAAGAACCGCCCGGCTTCTGGCGTGTCTTCAAAAACGCGAACCTGTTCCTGTTTCATCCCGCTGGCCAACGCTCCATCCGCCATCGCTTTCGCGAATGGGCCGCAGGTGACCAGCAAATCAATCCCTTGCTTTGCCGCTTCCGATCCGACCAGACGGTGCATCGACTCGGACAGCTCACCGAGTTCACGCATTTCACCGAGACAAGCGGCCCGGCGCTGGCCCGCCGTGAGCTGGACGCTCGCCAAATCCCGAACAGCAGACAAGACACTCGCCGGAGAAGCGTTGTACGAGTCATCAAACAACGTCGTGTGTTTGATCCCCGGGACGATGCGCGTCCGTCCTGGCAACGGCGTAAAACCGTTCAACGCCGTTTGGACGGAATCAACATGAACATCCAAAGCGTCAGCGACGCCCAGGGCGGCCGCTAAAGCATAGGCCATCGGACGGCCAAACACGCCCGGAACCTGGATCGTCGCCTTGCGGTTAAAGCCTTCGACCGCAACTTCCAGCCCAAAGGGCACCGACCGCCCAGCCTCTTCGCGGCACGCGATCTTCGTAGAAACAATACGGATATCCGCCCCATCATTTTCTCCAAACAGGATCACATGCGCCTGCGTGAGACGACGCATGTCAAAAACACGTGGATCATCCGCGTTCAAAATCGCCGTCCCCTTTTTTGGTAAGCGTTCGACGAGGGTCGCCTTTTCTTTCACGACTGCATCAATGGACGGATAATTCGCCAAGTGAACCGGGGCGAGTGAGGCGCCCTCTGGCGTCACCGCCGTAATGACGGAGATGTTGGGTGGTGCGATGGCACTCAAATAGGTTAAGTCACCAGGATGGTCAGCACCCATCTCCAAGACAAGGGTCTTCAGGCGTGGCGTCCGCAATCCAAATCCGTACACAAATCCCTTCCACAACAGCCGTACCCAAACCAGAGGCGACCAGCCTGGCGCCTTCTCATCAAAAACCGTGAGTGGGATGCCCAGCTCATTGTTGTAGTTTTTGGCCGTCACCCGGACGCCAGACCCTCCCGTTTCCGCGCCCAAGACCGCCCCGATCATCTGCTTGGTCGTGGATTTTCCGACGGACCCCGTCACCGCCACCACGGTAAAACCACCGCGACGGATGGTCGCGGCCGCCATCTTCCCAAGGAAGCGCTCTAAGCTCTTTTGCACCATAGCCCACCCATAAGAGCATACCTTTCAATGGACGACAACTGCCCATTTTGTCATCCCGAGCGGAGCAGCAGCGTAGCCGAGGGATCTCTTCGAAGGGATTCCTCCGCTCGTCGCAGAGCCTCCTCGGTCGGAATGACACATCGCTATTGCGTTGTCGTTGCTGTCGGTAATGTCGGCAAGGGGGCTGTCCGCCTCTCGGTGATCGGACGGTCTGGCTTCACCCGAAGGTAGGATAAGAGGAACGCTGCCATCTCACCGAACACGGGGGCCGCGGACGACTCGGCAAACTGGACGGTCTTGGGGCGGTCAATCTTGACCAACATCACAAACAAGGGATCATCCGCCGGCGCATACCCCGCAAATGAACCGATCGTCGCATCTTCCAAGTACCCCTGTCCGTCATCGCGTGCGACTTGGGCCGTCCCTGTCTTGCCGGCAACGTAGTAGCCGGGGACGCCCGCACGCTTCCCATGCCCGCGCTCAACCACATTGACCAACATGCCCGTGATGAGGCGCGACGCACGCGGACTCACCACCGCCGGCCCTGCCGGCGGCGTCCGGTCCTCAAGCGTGCCGTCGGGATGCCTGACCGCCTTCACGATGTGCGGCTTGACCGTGTGGCCGCCGTTCGCAAGCGCCGCATACGCGGCCGCCATCTGGATCGGCGTCGTCGTGATCCCTTGGCCATACGACGCCGTAGCCGCAAACACCTGCCCCATGCGCTGGAGCGGCTTGATGTTGCCGCCCGCCTCACTCCGAACATCAATCCCGGTCTTCACCCCAAAACCGAACTTCTCCACGTAATCACGAAACAAATCCCGCCCCAACAACCGCTGGACAAAGATCGTCCCCGTATTCAGCGACTTGGTCAGCACGTCGCTCATGCTCTGGATGCCGTGCGCCTGCTTGTCCGAATTGCGGATCGTGAACCCATCGATCTTTTCCTCCCCCGTATCGTTATACGTCGTCTGCGGCACGATCTTTTCTGCATCAATCCCCGCCGCCATGGTCACCGGCTTGAAGATGGAACCCGGCTCAAACTCGTAGAACGTCGCGGGGTTGTTCAGCACGCTGACATCCTCAATGTTGCCGTAATCCGCCGGGTCAAAATCCGGCGCAGAACACATGCCTAACACCGCCCCCGTGTCCGGTTCAAGCACGATGATCGTCCCGCCTTGCGCCTCAAACTGTCGGGTCGCCTTCGCGATCTGCTCACAGGCCGCGTACTGGATGGCGCGGTCTATGGTCAGGACCAGGTCGCTCCCGTCCTTCGCCTCCTCCAGGGCCACACTCCCGATCGTCAGCCTCCGGCCGCTCGCATCCTTCTCCGCCTTCAACGACCCATAGGTGCCAGCCAACAGCTCATCGTAAAACCCCTCGACGCCATACTTTCCAGAACGGATGCGCCCATCAGCGCTACTCACAAAACCAAACAGCTGTCCGCCCAACCCCTCTTCCGGATAGAACCGTGCTTGGCGCTTTGCCAAACCGATGCCGGGTAGGTGCTTGGCTTTGATCGCGTCCGCGGTCGCCTGCGGAACGTCTTTCGTCAGGACAGTGTACGTCGTATGGGAAGCGAAGCGTGCCGTGAGCTCTCCCGCATCCATCCCTAGGAGTGGGGCGAGCTCCTGCGCCACCTTGTCCGGCTCCTCCATCTCACGGGCGACGGAGTAGACGCTCCACGCCTCACGGTCCTTGACGATGGGATAGAGCCGCCCATCAAACCGGTCCTGGACCAAAAGCTCGCCCCGTTTAGGAACGATCGCCGCCTCGATATCATGTTGGTCAGAAGCGAGGACGCGGTAGGTCTGGTACTCAAGCACCTGCAATTGAAAGAGCCGTGCGATCAAAGCAAAAAATGCCAAACCAAAGAGGATGGAAAGCACGAGGAGCCGACGCGATAACGAAGGCTCCTGCACATCCCTCCCCGGGCGATAGGCGGCGCCGCGCATGGCGCATAGGATAGCCTACTCGCTGCCCGCCCACCACCGCTATTCGATCTCGATCGTGTCCACCGTGGTGACCGCTCCCTCGCGAGCCGTGTTGACGTTAAACAGCTTCCACACGAGATTGCCGCTCCCATCCAAGCCCACGCCTGAAAGCGCCCCGCCGGTCCAACCCTTCAACGCATCAAGCCCCGCCTTCAGCTGTTCGCCCGCCGTCCCCTGCGCTTCCATCAGGTCCTTCAACAGGTACACGAGGCTGTAGGCGGTCGCCTGTTCAAAAGGAAAGGCCAGGCTTTCCCCCAGGGCCTCTTGATAGGCAAGGGAGAACGCTTTCAAGGCCGGACCCTGCAAGTCCACGGTCGGCGCAAAACCGACCACCCCTTCCAACAGCGCTGGCTGTGATTGTGCCGTCGCCGCATCAAGCAAGACGTCGTTCGTGAGGATGCGTGATTTGATCCCTTGGCCTTGGAGCGCCTGCACGATGGCAACGCCAGAGCTTGCTGATTCCGGGACGATGTACACGACGTCCGCCGCAACATTCTTGACCTGTGCCGCTTGGGAACGGAACTGGAGCAGGCCCTTTTGGTACGCCTCATCCATCACGACCTTCCCACCAAATTGCGTAAAATGGTCAGTAAAAGCGGTCGTCAACCCGCGGGCGTAGCTCGTGTCTTCATACAATAGTGCGGCGGTCTTGGCCTGGAACTCGTTCAAGGCATACCGTGCCGCAGCTTTCCCGGCCAACGCAGGCGACGGATACAGGCGGTACGTAGAAGGCCCGGCATCCGTCGTCACGAATGGGGTGGCGGAAAAAGGCGCGAGGGCGACAACCTTCTTTTCGCGCACGACCGGGCCGAGTCCGATCGACTCTTCCGAACACCCACCTCCGATGATGGCCTGGATGCCTTTCGTGTCGATGAGCCTTGTCGCCGCGGCAGCGGCCGTCGGGGCGGCGCACGCGCCGTCTTCAAACGAGACCACCAGCTTCTTCCCTCCCATCCCGCCCTGTTGGTTGATCTGGTCCGCCGCAAACTGGATGGCCTTTTGGGCAGCCAGCCCTTGTGCCGCCGCTTTCCCGCTCAAGGGCAAGACAGCGCCAAGAACCACCTCTCCTTCAAACGTCGGTTCGTCCGCCAAACCGGCCCCCTCCGTCGACGTAGGCGCCGTATTGGTGCTTGGTTGGGTCGGTTTTTGCCGCAGCACCAGATAGCCGAACCCAGCAATCAACGCGACACCGATCAGCCACCAAACCAAGGAGTTGTCTTTCATAGTACGTTCAGAATAGAATAGAGGATCACCCCTAACAATTCACCCTGTCAACCCACTCCCTTCCTATGAAAAAAGCCCTCGCCCTCGCCCTCAGTTTCGTCTTGTTAGGAGCCGGATGCGCCCAAACGGCGCCTCCCACACAAACTCCGGAAGCCGCAGCCCCAACAGGGCAACAAGGGGAACAGCCGACCGCTCCCGCCCCAACCCCAGCCGCACAAAAGCCGGCACCGGCAAAGACAACAAACCTCGCCATCATCAGCTACCAATACTCGCCAGCGACGCTGAAAGTCAAACGCGGCACAAAAATCATCGTGACCAACAAGGACGGCGTCGCCCACACGGTCACGTCCAACAACAGCGCCTTTGACAGCGGGGAACTGAACTTCAACGAATCCATCACGATCGATACGACCACGCTTAGCCCAGGTTCGTATCCCTACCGCTGCATCTACCATCCAGAGATGAAAGGCACGATCGTGGTGGAGTAGCATGCAAATCCCCACGCGCCGTGCGCAAAAAATCCCCCGTGACGATGGAGGGCCGGTCTATTTGACGCGCGAGGCCATCGAGCGGATCAAGCGGACGATCCACGACCTGGAAAAGAACAACCGCCCACAGGCGGTCGAGGACGTGAGCCGGACGGTCGCGCTCGGCGACTTGTCAGAAAACGCAGAATACCAAGAAGCGAAGTTCCGCCTGCGCAACATTGACGGACGCCTCTTTAGCATGAAAGACCGGTTGCGACGCGCCGTGGAGATCGAACAAGGGCCTTCAGACGACGGGCGCATCACCATCGGTTCGACGGTCACGCTGGAAAAGGACGGAAAAACGACAACGTATGAAATCGTGGGGGAAGTCGAGACAGCGCCAGCAAAAGGACGCCTCTCCTTCAAGTCCCCGCTTGGGAGTGCGCTCATGGGACGGAAGGCCGGCGAGGAAACCACCGTCTCCTCCCCCAACGGGACGTCCCGTGCCTTGATCATCTCCGTTTCTTGATTGTCTCCACGTTCCTCTCGGGGTAGTATCCGGAACACGTTGTATGCTTGACGAGCCGTCCACCAGATCGACCTCCACCAAACTGAACCTGACGGCCTCCCTGTTCCTGTTCCTGCTCGGGAGTTTCGCGGGCGGTTGGGGCATGCATGAACTCTACGAGCAGCAAAAAAGCATCAAGTCAGACATTGCCGAAACGATCACCCAATTCCGGGAGGAGACGGATGAGTACGATTTCATCCGGCCCCTGCTCTATTGTCGGCTCCCAGAAAGCACGGTCCTTGGGGAAAAGGAGGACCTCAAAAACGAAATCAAAAACCGGATCGAAGAAATAGTCCGCTCCAACCCAGGTTTTGAGGCATCCGTCTATTACCGTGACCTCGACCGCGGCCGCTGGATCGGGGTGAACGAAGAAACAGCGTATACGCCAGCAAGCCTACTGAAAGTCGTCATCATGATCACCTATTTCAAAATCGCCGAAACGGACCCAAACAGCCTGGGGCACCTCATTACCTATACGGAGCAGCATGCAGATTTGTTGGCTCGCGCCCCCCTGGATCGAGGGACGGAGTTAGTCATCGGAGAAACCTATACCGTTGACGAACTCATCAACCGCATGATCACCAAATCTGATAACGGGGCCACGTACGCCCTCCTGTCCAACATCGATAATAAAAATCTGAACCAAGTCTACCGTGACTTGGAACTGCGGGTCCCGGACGGCGTCAGGAGCGGCTTTACGATCAATGCCCGCGAATACGCCTACTTCCTCCGCATTCTCTACAACGCCACCTACCTCGAACGCTCCTTGTCCGAACGTGCCTTGAGCATGCTGAACCGTACTTCCTTCTATGAGGGGATAGTCCAGGGCGTTCCAAAAAGCGTACCAGTCTCACATAAATACGGTGAGAGCATCACGACGAACGGGACGGCACTCAACTCACTTGAGTTACATGACTGCGGGATCGTGTATCACCCGGATAACCCGTATCTTGTCTGCATCATGACCCGAGGTAATGACATAAAAACGCTTTTGGGCGCCATCCAGTCCATCTCAAAAATAATCTATGAAAGCGTTGCGAATGATTAGGTTTTTCCGACAAGCGTAGGAAGCGTCTCCAGCCGAAGCACGTCATCAAAATGGATTTGGCTGACAAACTCCGGCGCGTGGCTGACGAGGATCATCGCCCCCTTAAACTCTTCCAACGCCTGCGCAATGATCGGCAAGTGGCGGAAGTTGATATGGTTTGTCGGCTCATCAAGGATGAGCAACCCCGGCGCTTGTAGGACGAAACGCGCAAAACACAACAGCCCTTTCTGGCCTTCGGACAAGACGCCGACCTTGTTGCGCAACACGTCTGAAGTGAGAAGAAAGGATGAGGCAACCGCACGCAATTTTTCATTCGACGGGACTTCCATCACTTCAAGCAACGTGTCATACGCCGTCGCTTCCATGTTCAACCCAGAAAAATCCTGGCGATAATACCCGACCCGCGCTTCTGGATGGATCACCGCTCCCGGATCATTTCCTTCCGCCAACGTGCGCAGCAATGTACTCTTCCCGATCCCATTCGGCCCGCTAACCAATAAGCGTTGGTTACGTCGCAAAGCAATCGAAACCTCCGCCCGCAACGGCTCGTGGTCTTTGATGACTTTGACCGACGAAATCGTGACAAACGGCTCGGTAAACTCTTGCGTCGGGATGGTGAAGGGGCGGATGGTCTTATCGTCGCGCCGTACATCCACCATCTCATCTTCGGCTTCTTCCACCTGGTCCCGCAGCTTGCTCGCAAGCTTACGCATCTTCCCTCCCTTGTTGGCAAAAAAATTGATCTTGTCTTTGCGGTCCTGGATATCCTTGAGCAGGCGTGCGTTCTTCATGCGTTCGCGTTCCAAACGCGCCGCAATCTCCTCCACCACGTTAAAATAGTTCCCGACGTACAGGTCCACCTTGTGCGTAAACACGTCGAGGTGGAGCACGCCTTCGGTAAATGCGTTCAAAAAATCCGCGTCGTGCGAGATGACGAGTACGGTCTTTGGATACATCATGAGGAACCCGGTCAGGTGCTCGATCCCTTCCTTGTCCAAATTGTTGGTCGGCTCGTCCAACAAAAGGATGTCCGGGTTTTGGATCAGCGCATACGCCAGCAAAAGCCGCGCCTGTTGCCCGCCAGAAAACTCGTTCAAACGCTTTTCGAGCGGCGCGACCAGATTCACGACTTCCAACACCTCTTTGATACGGCGGTCAATGTCGTAGATTTTTTCAGAAAAGGCCCGTTCAAAATATTCCCGTACCGTATCATTCAACCATTCGCGCGGCATGACCTGGAGCCCGGTCGCTACCGTCGCGCCTTTTTGGACATGGATCCCACCTTCTTTTGGTTTCAACTCCCCCGTCAACAACTTAAAGATCGTGCTCTTGCCCGCGCCGTTCTGCCCCATGAGCGTGATCTTGGCGTTCTCGCGGACAGAAAAACTGGCCTCGTCCAAGACAGGGAGGTCCTCTTCGTACCCAAAAGTCACGTCGCTAAAGCGGATGATGACGTTCCCGTGTTCCATAGCCAAAAGCGCTTCATTAAAGCAGAAGCCGAGGGAAGAAGCAAGCGTATCCGTTGACAACGCTGCCTCCATCCCCTACGTTCCCCTCACCAACCAAAGGAGCAACCATGGCCGGCGTTGCGCTTGTCCTCCCAGGTGGCGGTTCCCGTACCTTCTACCTTTCTGGCGTCTTGACCGGTGCGGGCCTGCGGCCGCAGGACGTCTCCTCGGTCTACGCGCTCTCGACGGCGGCGCCGCTTGCCGCGTACTTCGTGGCCGGACAGATCGCGGAAACCGGCCCCACATGGATGGAACAGCTCGTGGCCTCCAAGTTCCTCGACTGGTCGCGGCTCCTCCTCCTGCGGCGGCCGGCGGACGTCTACGCCTATATCCACGAAGGGTGCGCCTCATTGGATGTCGGGGCGGTCCCGCCAAGGAAGCTGTACATCAGCACGCTCCGCCTGCGCGACGGCGTGACGGTCTGCCACGAGGCGACCTCATCGAACGTCCGGGAGCTTTTGGCCGCAACCTGTTCTTTCCCGATCGTCACATCCCCGCACGCATTCAACGGGGACTTCCACATGGACGGGGGGACGGAAGAGACCTTTCCGGTCCTGACGGCCCACAAGCGGGGTGCGCGCAAGATCATCGCCATCGCCACCCGTCCGGCATCGTATCGGATGGAACCGTACGGATGGTTCGCGCGGCTCCTGACGTTCCCGCGCTGGCCGCAGGCACGCGCCGCCCTCTCAAGGCGCGCCCTCCGGTTCGCCGAGACCCGCGCGTTCCTCGACCACCCACCCGAAGGGACCGACCTCCTGCTCATCCAACCGGAACAAGACCTCCCTGCCGGCCGCCTGACGACGGATCCCGACCTCATCCGTAAGACGTTTGACCTTGGGGTGGTGGCTGGGGAGCAGCACAGGCGCCTCTTCTCCCGCTTCACCTCCAGATAACACTACGCCCGCGACAGGTCATGTCGCGGGCGTCATCTTTTTCTGGTTAGGCTTTCTTCTTCTTTTTCACGACTTTCTCTTTCTTCGTCTTGACCACTTCTTCTTGCACGTCCATGCCATCCAAGGCGTGCTCTTCTTTGGTAAGCTGGTTAGCCGCCAAGTGGGACAGCGCAGTCAACACCTTATCCAACTTGATGTTCAAAGCCGCCAACTGTTCGTTCATCTGTCCGTTGTGAGAAGCTGGGGCGCTCCCAAACCGTTCACGCGGGGCAAACGATGGGCGACGGTCGTCATCGCCACCAAAGCGGCGTGGCTCGTCGTTCCCGTCCTTTTTGAAGCAGTTGCTGCAATAGACCGGTTTGCGGCCGTTGGGGCGGAACGGCACCTGGCAGCGTTCGCCGCATTCAGCGCAAACTGCGTCAAACAACTGGGGACGCGGGCCGGAGTCGCGGTCGTGGAAGCTCTTCTTAAAGCCACCGCCGCCGAACTTGTTCCCGCCTTTCCAACCGTCTGGTTTGCTGTCGCGACGAGGTGTGTACATAGAACCAGGAGCATGCCCCATTTTTAGCCTTTTGTCAATGTCCTAAGGCCAGCCCTTGACTTTTCTTCAAAATATGCTATGCTTCGGGGGTTAAATGTTTCTTCGAAGCGCCGTCGAACTTCAGAGATATTTATAAGAATTAGGCTAACTCATAAGCATTTATCCTATGAATGGCGTCATCAAGAAACTGACCGATCGTGGCTTCGGCTTCATCGGCGGCGAAGGGCTCGAAAAGGACTTGTTCTTCCATGGGAAGAACCTGGTCGGTGTCGAGTTCAATGACCTCCGCGAAGGTGACAACGTCACGTTCGAGGTCGAACAGTCAGAGAAGGGTCCGAACGCGGTCAACGTGCAGCGTGTCGCGTAAGATCTAGCTCAACAAAACCCCAGTCGAAAGACTGGGGTTTTGTTTTGGTCAACCACTGACTAGGACCTTGAACCCACCGTAAGCCATGCGCTTCATGTCAAACGGCATATCTTTCATCGGATCCGCGTTGTCTGAATGCATGGCAGGGTCTTTCATCACTTTGGCGTTGACCGCATCACGGTGGGCACGTGACTTATAGGTGATGTAAGAAAAGAACACGACCTCGCCAGGCTTTGTCTTGGTCAGAGCCGGAAAGGTGAGCACAACCCATTTAGGACGCGCGTCATCCAAAACACATTCCTTATAATCCAGGGCACCATGCTTCATCCAAAGCTTCGCTCCTTTACTCGCCATCTTTTTATAGGCTAAGAGCTTCTTCTTCGGCACGACCAACACATACCCGTCTACATACTGCCCTTTGTTCTTTGTCATACATTTTCGTGTGATAAAAATAATGAGCTATTTTTTCTTACGGTGTTTTTCCGCGTCGATGAGCCCTGGGCTCTTGGCCGCTATCTGGAAAACTTTTTTCAACGTAGGGAGGTTTACGTCTTCCAACTTCTTGAATCGGATGCAGCTTTTGCCCACGCTGACCTTTCCCAAATCTTTCTTGAAGGTTTCAGCGACGTACTTCTTCCCGTCCATCGCACAGACGTAGATGCTAACGTAATTCTTCTGGTTCGCCAAGGCGATAACCGGCCACGTGATCAGTTCATGCTTATAGTTCCGATACGGGAACGAACCGTAACCCAACATGTTGTAGGCAAAATGCGGCTTGAGCTTTGGCGCTGATTTTTGGATGAAGGCGTGCAAAAACTGGATCATCTCCATCCGCTCTTTTGGCACAGCAGCAAGATAACTCGCCACACTGTCCGTCTTCACCTTTTTGAACATGTTCATATCAAATCAGTCTTGTTTGAGTAATCAGGACGGTTTCCGGAAAA
>CAZFRH010000017.1:0-10478 GCA_964521235.1 uncultured Gammaproteobacteria bacterium
CAGGGCGATCAGTCCGGCGATGGCGAGCAAGAGGGCGAGGAAACGTTTGTTCATATTAGGTCGCGGGAGTGGCGGGTGCCTGTCCTGCTTGCGCGGACTGGGCGGCTTCAAACTCTTTCTTTGCCGTCTCGATCTGCAAGAGCTGTTGCGGGTTGGTCGTCACGATCTGGTCTTCGGTGTACGACGCGACGATCTGGATGGCCGCGTGTTTTGCGCCTGCGAAAAAGATCCCTTCGCCCACCGCTGACTCGAGGAGCAGGTATTTTTCTGATTGCGTCAGCAGGAAGGTGCGTGAGATCAGGTCAATCGCCGCCGGGGACTGCTTCAGGAGGAGCTGCATCGAGCTGTTGGTCACGATGGCCTGGCCGTACGGCGATGTCAAAAAGTCGTTGACGTCTTGCGTGATGGTCGTGATGCCCAAGAAATACTTGCGGCAGCGCTTCACGAGGGCGAAGACGAACTTCGCCGAGTCTTCCGACTGCATCAACCACCAGGCTTCGTCAATCACGAGGATGCGCTTCTTCCGTTCCGAGCGCACCACGTTCCAAATATAGTTGACGATCGTATAGATCGCCATGGGGCGCAGCTCGTCTTCCAGGTCACGCACGGAAAAGACGACGAGCTGGTTGTTCATCCGCACGGTTGTCGGCGAGTTCAAAAGCCCCGCGAATGTGCCTTCGGTATACTTCTTCAGTTTCACGACCAAGTCCGTAGTCCCCTCCATCCCCTCCAACACATCCTGGAAATCCTGCAGGATCGGCGGCTCCATGCTGGTGAGGTCTGCTCCGGGGACAATGTCCTTTTTCGCAAACGTCTCAAGCAAGGCGCGGTCCAAGATGGAATCCTCCGCGGTCGTGACCTTGCCCAACATCAAACGCAACAGCCCTTTGATCGTGATGACAGATGACCGGATGACGTCTTCTGCGCTGTACGTCTCACCGACCGGACGCGGCAGGTCAAACGGGTTGATTTTGGAGCGCGACGAGAGCGAGATGTTGATGTACGTCCCTCCAACCGCGTCAGACAGGTACTTATATTCCATTTCCGGGTCAATGACGATGACATCCGTGCCAAGCATCATGGAACGCAGCACTTCCAGTTTCACGGCGTAGCTTTTTCCGGCGCCAGACGTCGCAAAGATCACCATGTTCGCGTTCTGGAGCGAGAAGCGGTCAAACAGGATGAGCGAGTTGTTATGGCGGTTTACGCCGTAGAGGATCCCGTTGTCGCTCGAAAGTTCCGCGGAGGTGAACGGGAAGGACGACGCGATCGGCGACGTGCTCATGTTAAACGTGATCTGCAGCTCATCGTTGCCGATCGGAAGGGTCGAATTGAACCCCTGTTCTGCCTGGAAGTACGCGCGGCGTGTGTAGATCAGCATGGACGCAAAGGTGCTTTCCACCGTCGACGTCACGCGTTCCAACTCATCTTTATCGGTCGAGTAGAACGTGCAATAAAAGGCGAACTGGAAAAAGTGCTCGATCCCCTGCGTCAGGTCATCGCGCAACTGCTCGATGTCGCGCAACGCGGTCTCGTTGATCGGGTCGCGTGGCTTTCCCGTCTCCGCATCTGACGCGATCTGTGCCTCCAGCACGCCGACTTTCTTTTTCAGCTGCTTCAACACGATGTCTGCCTTGATCGGATAAAAGTACATCGCGATATCCAGCTGCGTGCTCAAGTTGATGACCGGCGACGCCCAGCCGACCGTCACATAACGCGGATAGGTCACGACAAACAGCGTACGGCAGAACACGTCTCCCAGGCGGACGAACGATGGTTCGACCATCATGGAGGCCGGGGCGACCAAATCTTTGATCGACGCGACGCCTCGGCGGTAGATACGCTCCTCTTCCAATGCGATTTTTTCCTCCTCTTGCTTGCGCTGGCGCTCCTGCTTGGACGGGCCGCGCTTTAACGAAACGCCGCCCGCCGTGAGCTTACTCGGGTCAAAACCTGCCTGGGGTTGGGTCTCAAATGCCATAGGGGTCAGCCTTCGAGCTGGAGTTGCCCGATGTCGCTCATGCGTTGCGTCTCAAACAGCTCTGGGTTGTAGACGGTGTACAGGAGTTCGATCAGGCTTTGGGTATCAAGTTGCACGGCGTTCAGCGACATGGACGAGAGCCCGCCGATGATCTGGTTGACGCGCAGCCCCAAGTCAAAGTTCAGCTTCGTAAACCGGTCAGCGGAGATCTTGGTCGTCACGACCGGCGACAGGATGTCGCCGATGCGCTGCACAAACCCTTTTTGTGTCGAGCTCTGGTCCACGGCCGGGTTCAAGGGGACGACGATATAAAAACGCTTTTGCATGATCTCGCCGAGCTGCACAAGCTGCTTGATGAAATCGCGGTAGTCCGTGATCTGGCGTTTCAGGAGCTCGTTCTGCTGTTCGTTTTCACTGGCTTGGAGCTGGCGCAGGTAGGTGTCGATGTTCATGCGGCGCGATTGGATGACGACCTGGATCGGGAAGTCCAGCCCGTTCAAGAACTGCATGTACGCCTGCACGATGGCGTTCTGCTCATCAACAGACTTCAAAGCAAAATTAATGCTCGAGACAAGCAGGACCGCGCGCAAGGTCCCATCACGCAAAATCACCACATCGTCGCGGATCTCCGCGACGTCCAAAAACCGTTGTGAGGGAACGCCAGGCTTGCCGCCGGCCAATTTCTTGTTCTGCATATCAGCCTTCGTCCTCGGGATTATACACCCCTCCCGTGTTTACCGTGAGTGCCAGGTCGCGCAGGCGTGTGGATGCCGGCCGTTGCTTGACGACTTTGGGCGGCGCGATGACGTCTTCTTTCTTCTCGCTCAACGCGCGGAGCTCGCGGTCGTTCAAGTCCTTGTTCCAGACTCGTAAGTTGGCCCGAACGCTCGTTTGCAGGAAGTTGACGAAAAAGATGTGGAACGGCTGCCCGTTGACGCGCAAAAAAGCGAAGGCACCCGCTCCTCCGCCCACCACGACGGCGAAGGCGATGAAGTAGGGCAAGGACAAGAGGCGGTAGCCGATGAACAGGCCGAGCGTTGCCCCAAGGCAGATCAAAAATTGGCGTACCGTGATCGGGCCGAGGATCTTGTCCTCGGCGTCGATGAACTGCGGTACGACGAATTTTTCAGGCATGGTCAAAGGTGGATATCACGGTTCAGGTCAATGATCGCCCCCAGCTCCTCCGCGGACAACGCTTCCGCGTCTTTGCCGCGCTTTTGTTCCGCCAACTGCGCGACGGGCGTTCCGCTGGAAAAACTCTCCGCGATTAGCTTCAGATACGTCTGTTGGAGCGGAGAAGAGCGCCAGGCTTGCACGCCGTCCGTCCACCGTTCAAATGATTCTGACTTCAAAGCCTCAAACTTTTGCCTGATCCTGTCCGCCGCCTGTTGTGCGTCCTTCCCCAAACGACGGAATTCCGCGACGGTCAGTCCCCCAACCTCGCTCGTCAGGTCCGTCAGCCGCGCCGCCGGTGCCGCCACCCCGTCCAATGTCGATCCCTTTGCTCCTTGATACTTGTTCCGTGCTGTTTGTACCGGTGCCGCGAACGGGCTCTGCTTCCCCGCAACCTTCTTTTGGAACCAGTCCGCATGCTCCTCGCTTTCCCGCTGCTTCCGCTGCTCGATCTTTTGTTTTTGTTCCGCCATGGTCAGCTCAATCTTTTTCCGCTCTTCCCCTTCGACGGAACCACGGTTTGCCTGGTAGGCGCTCTCAATCAACGCGGCGATCCGGTCCGCATCCGGGGCCGCCAATCCCATCCCGCCTACTTTAACGTCACGCTCCAAGAGCCCCCGCACCTGCTGGGCGTTCCGTACGTCCCGGAGTCGTGTTGAGACCGTGTTCCGTAACCGTTTGGTCAAGTATTCATCCAACGCCAAGCCCGATTGTGCGACGACGGATTCGACCGCTTGGTCCAACGCACCCATCGGCTTCCCCTTTGGCATGGTGGCCGCCGTCCTCGCAAGTTCTGCCTCATCCTCATCCAACGGCACCGCTCGTTTGGCCTCGATTGCCTCCGATGTCTCTGTCCGTCGTTTATTTGTATACCAGTCCGCGTACTCCTGTTCTGACAGGATGTCTGTGGTCGCCATCAGTTCTGCCGTCGCCTTCATGAATGCTTCGGCTTGCTCCCTCGTCAAGCCGACCCCGCCTTCTTGTTGCGGACGCTGTAATGCCTCCATCACGCCTTCTTTTGTCCGCACGCCCTTGATCAGCGAGACGAGCAGGTCACGCGTCCGGCGTACCACCTCTTCCGTGACCAAGCTGATCTTTGCGCCCGCCGCGATCCGCCTGACCGCGGCGCCATACGATACGGGCCGCAATGACACCCGAACCGACCCCTGGATCTGCGATAAGGGGACACCTAGCTGTTGCAACCAGGCTTCCACATCCCAACTGACGAGATCTGCCAACGGGAGGACGACATGGAAGAGCACGGCTTTTTCAACGTCTTCCGCCTTCCGGTCCCCGGCAACCTGCTTGATCCGGTCACGGAATTCGGCCATGCTCATCCCCCCGAACACCGTGTCCCACACGATGTCCATCACGCGGTCCCACGCATCGTGGTCATACGCCAGCTTTTCCTGCGCCGCCGCTTCCTGTTCTGACGAGATCGGGTCAAGCAAATACTCTTGGACTGTCGCCGGCGCCGCCTCGTAATGCTTCAGCCATGTGTCGCGGTCCATAGGCTAGGTCTCGATGCCGCGTAAGGCTTGGTCAACCGGAGAAGGTGGTCGCCGATAGACAGCTCCTCCATACCCATGAGGATCCTTGCCTGGATTATTCTTCTCGTACTCTTCTTTCGTTCCCGGGAACCGCCTTTTCACTTCCTTTGACAGGGCCACGACCACCTTTTCATCTGCTGTTTGCGTCGCTGGATCCTTTCTCGAAATCTCCTGGGCGCGTGACACCAAGACCTTGATCAGCCCTAGGGCCTGCGCTCGCTGTTCAGGTGTCCCATCTTGGACCGCATGTTGCAGTGCATAATCACCCGTCCGCAAGGAGGAAAGATACTTGATCTGCGTTTCAGACCCCATCGTCGTGTCCTTTAACTGGTTAGCGATGTTGCCGATCATCACCCACGCCTTGTTAAACTCCTCATCGTTTGTAGCGGCCATCGTATCGCGTCCAGCCGTTCGGAGCTCTCCTTGGAGGTGTGTCTCGAGTGTGGCTTTTCCGACGATTCCTTGGATTTCGGCCAAAGGCAACCCCAGGGTGATCGCCTTATTGATCCCTCCAGGATTTGACGGCTGCAGCCCATTGATCGCATCCTGCTCTTCTTCACTAAAGCGTTGTGACCCTGTGGAAGAATCGTAGAGCCTTGTCCGGCCACGCGCATCGTTCTGGACCGTGACTTTTTTCAGAGAGTCGAGGTTCGCCTTCGGGGACTCGCGCAAATATCCTACAAGCGCATCCACGTTCGCGATCAAGTTCTTTTGGTCTTTAAACCGGTCGCGGAATTGCTCGAACTTGGCTTGGTCAATCCCTTTGAGTTTTGTTGGATCGGCAGCATCCCGCTTGATGATGTCATCGCCCAAAAGCCCCATGAGGACATCCCCTCGCGAGATCGCCTCAGCGGAAAGCGCCTTGACCTTTTCGGCATCCACGACCGTCTTAGCCACGGCGTTTTCAAAATCACCGGGTGTTGCATTGAGAGCCGGGTTCTTTTCGATAGCTTGATCGATTTTCGCAATCTCGTCCTTAGCTTTAATGTCTGTCAAGAGCTTTTTTGCCTCGTCCAACTGCTTCGCCGCTTTTTCAGTGACCTGGTTCATGGCTACGGCATTCGCTTCTCGTTTGATCTCGCGCTTCTTGGCTGCGAGTTCTGGGACGGTCTCCTTGCCCGTGATCTTCCCAGACTTCTTCCAGCTCTCTTCAATCTTCTTCTCCGTTTCAGCCGCAGCTGCCTTCGTTGCTTTAAACCGACCCTCATCCGACGCTAAGTCCGTAAGAATCTTCGCTTGTGCGAGTTTTTCTGCGGGGGTCGCAAAGGACGGCGTCCGCTTGTTGAACGTCTCCTTCTCTTCCGCCGTCATCCCCTTGGTCAACTCCGCGATCTTCGCTGCATCAGCTTCACGTTCTTTACGTCGCATCGTAAGGCCCTTGGCCAGCGGAGCTCGGAACATCGTCCCAACGAGTGGGGTCTTGAGGGCAGCACCGGCAAGTTTCCCAGTCAGGTCAACGCGACGGTCAACCTTATTATACCCGTACTTCGCCCCGGCATAGCCCGCCTTTCCGGCAAACCGAGCAGCAGCCGCCGTCGCCGTAAAGGCAAAGAACGGCTTGATCTTGCCGGCCGCGCTTCCCAACGTCTTGCTTACGTCACCCGCTGTCTTCACTGCCGTTTGTAGGCCGATCAGCATCAACGCGACCCCGATCACGAACGAAGCGATCTGCGGGCCTGTCCCGATATTGGTGAGGAACCCCGTTGCACTCGTCACGGAGTCGATTGAGCTAAAACCTCCGGCGGTATAGACCTGCATGCTTTGGGCGATCGGTTCTGACCCGCCACGTTGGGTCAACGCAAGCGCAAGCCATATGAAAAACGCCATGATCGGCCCGCCTGCGAGCAGGGAGCCGAGTTTAGACCAGTATTCGCTTGCCGATCCGCTTAAGGACTTTTTGAGGCGGTCAGGGACGGCTTGGATGAAAAAAGCCGCCGGGGAGAACATGAGCAAGAGCCAGAGTCCGACGATACGCACGATAAAAAACCCGACCATGATGATCAGCACCGAAATCACGATGCTCAACATCACGATCGCGAGGATGTAGGACGGGATCAACGTTGCGTAATCTATTTGTCCCGTCTGGGCGTTTCGGAGATTCAGCATCTGGTTCAGCCCGAACATCTGGATGAAGTTCCCGGCGGCGGCGCTGCGGAAGGCGTTCACGAACGTCAGCATCAACACCTGGGAGAAGTCGATGGCGAGCTGGATGATGGTTTTGGAAAAGTTGATCAGGATGGCCATCAGCAACAGCTTCGGCAAGACGCGGCTGTAGTGAAAGCTGGCCGTGTCATAGCCGATGATGGTCGCAAACGCCGAGACAAGCAGCACCACGATAAAGAACATGTTGACCAGGTCGCGGATCAACACCCAACCCATCTGCACGGGCTCGGCGGTGGCAAAACCGTTGTACGAGGCAAAGACGACAAGCACGTCAACCAAGATCGCGATCAACCACCCTTCAAACGCCACGACATAACTCAACAACTGGGCGACCAAGCTGAAGAAACCGTTCGCAACTTGGTCTGCGATCTCTGAAGTGATCGCTTGCGCGGGATCTGGGATGAGGAGGGATGTTCCAATACCGAAGCACAGCAGCGCCAAAAAACCGACGACGCTCGTCCGTCGGGCTGTCCACACAGCCCGCACCCGCCCAAGGAACATGGAAATAGCCTCACGCGGCACAAAGCGCATAAGCAAAAAACATGATAGCATACGGGCACAACGCTTGTCTCGGAACCCATCCACTGATAGACTCACCTCCACTCCATGAGCGATCTCCTCGGGCCGACAGGTGTCAATTTTGTCGATAAGGAAGCTGACGTGGAAACACGGCGGCAGACCTTCTCCATTGCCATCACCTTCATCTCCATCGTCATCTGCCTCTCGACCCTCGGGGCCTTTTTGTCGTACCGCTCGGTCAAGCACCAAACGTCGTTTTTCCACGAGTTTGGGGCGCTTCCGGTCATCTCTGACATGCGCCGGCTTGTCTTTGGTGCGGATGTACGCGACATCATCCCGTCTGGGCAAGAGGGGCGCTGGCTCCGTGTCCTCCTCCTCGGGATCGGCGGTGCCGGACATGACGGCTCGCAACTCACGGACACCATCATCCTCGCCACGATCGACGCCGACCAAAAACGGATTTCGATGCTCTCCATCCCCCGCGACCTGGCGTTCCCGCTCGGCAACAACACGTTTGAAAAGATCAACGCGCTGAACGCCTACGAAGAGCAGGACCACCCCGGAGAGGGGGCTAAACGGACGGCCAAGCGCGTGGGCGAACTGCTTGACGTCCCCATCGACCAAGCCGTACGCGTGGACTTCGCGGGCTTTGCCGCGTTCGTTGACGCCTTGGGCGGCATTGACCTCACCGTGGAGCGTTCCTTTGTTGACCCCCAGTACCCGACGGCGGACGAAGGTGTGATGGAAGTGGCGTTCCAAAAAGGGCGGCAGCACATGGACGGCAAGACGGCGCTCGTCTTTGTCCGTTCCCGCCACGGCTCAAACGGCGAAGGGTCGGATTTTGCCCGTAGCCACCGCCAACAGCTCGTCTTGCTCGCGGTGCGCGACAAGCTCCTATCCTTAAATACGCTTGCCGACCCCGGAAAACTGGCCGGCCTGTACGCTGCCATCGCGAACCACGTCCAATCCACGCTCTCCCCCTGGGAGATGGTCGCGCTCGCCCCGCTCATCTTTGGGATTGATGACGAAAAGATCAGCCAACGCCAACTCATCTCCGGTGAACAGGGACAGCTTGAGAACGTGACCATCAACGGGGCGTTTATGCTGCTGCCGCACGGTGGGGATTGGACGGCCATCCGCCAGATGGCGAAAGAACCGTTTGATGCGGCCGCGACGAACACCGCCGCCAACTTCCCTTCGGTTGAAATCAAGAACGGGACGCTCCACACCGGATTTGCCTCCCAAGTCGCAGAAAGGCTCCTTGTTTCCGGCTTCCGCGTGTCACAAACGGGCAATGCGACAAAACGGAGCTACCGCCGCACGACCGTCTATGACCTGACCAAAGGGGCAAAACCAGAAGCCCTCGAGCGTCTCCGTTCCCTTTTAGATGCTGATTTGGACTTGAGCCAGCCGACGTTTGACGGTTCTGGGGAAGCCGTGTCGGTCTGGGGCGAAGGGTTGACCCGCGAGGCGGTCACCTCTCCCGCCGCTGACTTTATGGTCATTTTAGGCGAAGCAACGTATCCTCTGCCGTAGAGAGCTATGCCCGTCCATCCCCACAAGAGCCGCCCACGCATCGCCCTGGCTGGCCGCACGAACGTCGGCAAGTCCACGCTCTGGAACCGTTTGACGGAAAACGGCAATGCCCTGGTCAGCAAAATGCCGCACACGACACGCGACCGGAAGACCGGCCTCGTGGTGTGGCGTGGTTCCTGTTTTGACTTGGTGGACGCCGGCGGGATGGATGTGGAAAAAGGCGAGATGGGCCAAGGCATCCGTGCCCAAGCTGAACGCGCGGCCAAAGAAGCGGACATCGTCCTCTTTGTCGTGGATGCGCAGGCCGGCATCCTGCCACAGGATTACGACTTGGCGAACCGCGTCAAGCACCTCAACAAAAATGTCCTCCTGGTCGCCAACAAGACGGACAAGGCATCCCACCTCTCCGACGCGGCCGCCCCAGAAATGTTCCGTTTGGGTTTTGGCGACCCAAAACCGATCAGCGGCGTGACCGGACTTGGCATCGGCGACCTGTTGGACGAACTCCTGACCGCCCTCGACCGGCTTGGAAAGCCGGCTGTCGCGTTAGATGAGCTGCAGCCGCTCCGCTTTGTGATCGTCGGGCGGCCGAACGTCGGCAAGTCCTCGCTCGTCAACGCGATCTTGGGCGAAGAGCGCGTCATCGTATCCCCCATCCCCCACACCACCCGCGAACCGCAGGACACGCTCATCCGCTACAAAGACCGAGACATCATCCTCGTTGACACCGCCGGGATCAGGAAGGCGACACGCAACATGCAGTCGCTTGAAGAGCAGGCCATGGAACGCAATGAGCGCGTCATCAAGCATGCCGACGTGGCCGCGCTTGTCTTTGACGCGTCCGAAGACCCGACGACCTGGGACCGCCACCTGGCCGGCATGTTGGAAGACACAGACAAGGGGTTGATCCTGGTCGCCAACAAGTGGGACCTCGTGCCGGACAAAAAGACGGACACCGCCAAAAAATACGAAGTCCTGCTCCGCCAGCTTTTCCCGTTCCTCGCGTGGGCGCCGATGGTGTTCGTCAGTGCCAAGACCGCAAAACGCGCGACCGTCCTGTTGGACATGGCGTTACAGGCGCACGACGAACGGATGCGCCACATCAGCTACAACACGCTGAACAAGCTGTTGAAATCCTGCATCAAGGCGATGAAGCCGCTCCAAAGCTACGGCCCGAAATCACCACGCATCTACGACGTCGCGCAGATCGGCCATGCGCCGCCGTCCTTTTTGATCACCGTCCATGGGGAAAAGGAAAACTTGCACAACAACTGGGTGAAATTTTTTGAAAAGCGCTTGCGCGAAAAGTTCGGCTTTGGGGCGACCCCTCTTAGCGTCAAAGTGCGCCACCTGCCTATGGCAAAGACGCAAAAGGCGCGCAACGTCTTTGGCCCAGGGATGGATGCCGTCGCCGGCCCGATCAAAGAAAAGAAGCGCCGCGTCAACCAGACCATGCGCCGCCAAAAACAGGGCGGCCACCGCTACTAATATGAAACTGGTCTTTGGTCTGGGAAACCCGGGACAAGAATATGAAAACACGCGCCACAACCTTGGTT
>CAZFRH010000017.1:10578-17982 GCA_964521235.1 uncultured Gammaproteobacteria bacterium
TTTGGTCTGGGAAACCCGGGACAAGAATATGAAAACACGCGCCACAACCTTGGTTGGCTGGCCGTCTCGCGCGTGGCGCAAAAGCACGGTTGGTCATTCCGCAAAGACGGCTCGTTTAAGGCGAACCTCGCGGACGGGATGATCGACGGACAGAAAGTGCTGCTCATACAGCCCCTGACCTTCATGAACTTGTCCGGCGAATGTGTGCAATCCCTCGTCCAGTTCTACAAGACGCCTCTCGAAGACGTCCTCGTCGTCCAAGACGAGCTTGACCTGCCCTTTGGACAGTTGGCGTTTAAGATCAACAGCGGCGACGCTGGCCATAACGGGATCGCTTCCATCCAGCACCTCCTTGGCACACGCTCCGTCCAACGCCTCCGTCTTGGCATCGGACGCCCAACGACCCCGCAACCGACCGAGGACTACGTCCTGCACCCTTTTTCCAAAGAAGACGCAGACCGTTTGCACCCCTTCCTTGACCGCGCCGCCCAAGCGACGGAAGAGTGGATAACTCATGGCCTTGCCAAAGCCATGAATGTGTGGAACGGAGTAGAGTAGATGCAACCCATCCCTTGGAACGAAGAGCGCTTAGCGCGCTTGTCCGTTTGTTGTTGTCCAAACATCAGCTCCCGGACACTGGCTCGGCTGTCCGTCGCCGCGTCTTGGCAAGACATCTGGTCTGCTCCACCATCCAAACTCAAACGTTTTGGCGTCCGGACGCAGAGCACGGAAGCGTTTACCTCGTGGCGAAAACGTTTTGATCTAGGCAAGCTTTTAAACGATTTGGAACGGGATAGGATCTCCGTCGTCTTTGCCGAAGACCCCGGCTATCCCGCGCTCCTTGGCGCGACCGCTGATCCGCCGCACATCCTCTTCATCCGAGGTGAGCTCAAAACCACCCCAAGCGTCTCTGTCGTGGGATCGCGCCGCATGACAGAGTACGGAAAACGTTGCGTGGATGAACTCGTCCCTCCGTTGGTCGACGCCGGTATCGCCATCACGTCTGGACTCGCCTTTGGGGTGGACGGCGCCGCACACTCCACCACCGTGGAACGTGGTGGGACGACCTGGGCCGTCCTCGGGACGGGCATTGATGAAGCTTCACTCTATCCACGCGCCCATGCGGGCCTCGCCCACCAAATCTTAGACGGCGGAGGTGCGTTGATCAGCGAATTTCCGCCGGGTACAGGGAGCCGCAAGGAACACTTTCCCCTCCGCAACCGTATTATCGCTGGGCTATCCCTTGCCACGGTCGTCATCGAAGCGCGGGAAGATTCCGGTTCGCTGATCACCGCAAAAAGTGCGTTAGAAGAAAACCGTGAGGTCTTGGCTGTCCCAGGGCCCATCTGGAGTGACAGCTCTCGCGGGACGAACCAGCTGATCCGTGCCGGAGCCCGTGTCTGCCTTGGGGCGGATGACGTCTTTTCCGCATTGGCCCTCGACCGTCCACAGGCCGTCCGGCAGGCAATGGCCGGGCTCCCGGCAGACCCAGTTGACCAAAAGATCCTCCAAGCCCTGGACGAACCACGCCACGTAGATTCCTTGGCAGATCTCCTCCATCTTGGGGCTCCTGCCTTGGCTTCCAGGCTTAGTTTACTCGAACTCTCCGGCTTCATTGCACCGCTCGGCGGGCAGGTCTGGGCGCGTGCCGGCCAGAGGCGCCAGGTTCGACAGAAAGGCTGACTTCGTGTTACATACTCCTCTTATATGCATTTGGTGATCGTTGAGTCCCCAACCAAGGCCAAAACCATCAAAAAGTTCTTGGGCCCTGACTATACGGTCATCGCCTCGATGGGGCATGTCCGCGACCTGCCAGAATCGTCAGCCGACATCCCGGCGGAAGCGAAAAAGACCGAGTGGGGCCAGCTTGGCGTCAACGTTGAGCATGACTTTGAACCGCTCTACGTCATCCCAAAAAAGAAAGCGGACATCATCCGCGAGCTGAAGGCGGCGCTCAAGAAAGCTGAAGACGTCTACCTGGCGACGGATGAAGACCGCGAAGGAGAGAGCATCAGCTGGCATTTGCTGGAGGTGTTGAAGCCGAAAGTGCCGGTCCACCGGCTCGTCTTCCACGAAATCACCAAGGAAGCCATTAACCGCGCCCTACAGCATCCGCGTGGGTTGGATGAGAAGTTGGTCCGCGCGCAAGAGACGCGCCGCATCCTGGACCGCCTGGTGGGCTACAGCGTGTCCCCTGTCCTCTGGAAGAAGATCGCCTACGGCCTGTCCGCCGGACGTGTCCAGTCCTCCGCCTTGCGCGCCGTCGTCGAGCGTGAACGCAAGCGCATCGCTTTCCGTTCCGCCGCCTACTGGGACGTCCTCGCCACCGTCAAAGAAAAGGGAGAGGAGTTTGAGGCAAAGCTCATCGAGACCGAAGACAAGCGTGTAGCCGTCGGCAAAGATTTTGATGAACAAACAGGCGAACTGACCAGCAAAGACGCCGTCGTCTTGGATGAAGCAAAAGCCAAGGCCATTGCCGAAGAGGTCAAAGGCGCCGCATGGAAGGTGCTCGAAGTCAACGAACGTCCGACCACGCGCAAAGCACCAGCCCCGTTTACGACCTCAACCTTGCAGCAGGAAGCAAACCGCAAGCTCGGGTTGTCCTCGCGTGAGACCATGCGCATCGCGCAAGCCCTGTACGAACACGGCCACATCACCTACATGCGCACGGATAGCGTCAACCTGGCCGAAGATGCCGTCACGGCGATCCGTGCGATGGTCAGCTCGCGGATGGGCAAGGAATTCTTGCCTGACGAAGCCCGCCACCACGCAACCACCGCCAAGGGCGCCCAAGAAGCCCACGAGGCCATCCGTCCCAGCTTGAACTTTGTCCCACCGGACGAGACAAAGCTGTCCGGCCGTGAACATGACGTCTACGAACTGATCTGGATGCGCGCGCTTGCTTCGCAGATGAAAGACGCGCAGATGCTGCAGACGAGCGCGACCTCTTCCGTCGGCAAGCACCGCTTCCAGTCCACAGGCATGCGCATCGTCTTTGCCGGGTTTTTGCGCGCCTACGCAGAGTCATCTGACGACCCAGAACAAGCCTTGGAAAACCGCGAACGCATCCTACCTACGATCAAGGTCGGCGACGTCCTCACCTGCCTCACCGCCGAACCGGTCAGCCACGAAACCAAACCGCCGGCACGCTACACGGAAGCCTCGCTCGTGCAGTTTATGGAAAAGGTGGGCATTGGCCGCCCAAGTACCTACGCCTCAACCATCTCAACGCTCTTTGACCGCGACTACGTCAAAAAGATGGGGAACGCGCTTGCACCAACCTTTACGGGCATGGCGGTGACCCAGCTTTTGGAACAGGCGTTCCCTGATTTGGTCGACACGTCCTTCACGTCAACGATGGAATCTTCCCTGGACCAGATCGCGGACGGCGAAATGGAATGGCTCCCGTACCTGCGCTCCTTCTTTTTGGGCGACAAGGGCCTGCGCGAACGCGTCAAAGAACAAACGGAGACGCTCGATCCAGACAAGGCGAAGAGCGTGGACATTCCTGGGCTGGACGGTGTGCGCGTGCGCGTCGGCCGTTTTGGGCCGTATCTTGAGGTGACGTTGCCGAACACGGGAAGCGTCGTAAAGACGTCTGTGCCAGAAGACCTACCCCCAGCTGACCTGACGAACGAGAAGGCGCAGCAACTGGCGACGGCCGCACAGCAAGGCCCGACCTCGCTTGGCCAGGACCCGGAGACTGGATTGTTCATCTACCTTAAAACCGGGAGCTTTGGCCCGTACCTGCAGCTCGGGGAGGAAGAAGAAGGGTCAAAGAAAAAGCCCAAGCGCGCCAGCATCCCAAAAACTATCCCCCTCCAGACGCTTGATTTGAAGCTCGCGCTCTCGCTCTTATCCTTGCCGCGCCTGCTCGGGACGCATCCGGAAAGCACCAAAGAGATCCGTGCCGGCATCGGGCGCTTTGGCCCGTACATTGTCCATGACGGCGACTTCCGCTCACTGAAGGGCGACGACAACGTGTTGACCGTGACCCTTGAACGGGCGCTCGAAATCCTCGCCCAACCAAAGGGGATGCGCGGAGGCACGGTCCTGCGGACACTCGGGAACCATCCGGACGACAACCAACCCATCGCGTTGGTCAGCGGGAAGTATGGCGTGTACGTCAAACACGGGAAGAAGAACGCCACCATCCCAAAAGACCTCAAACCAGAAGACGTGACGGTCGAACAAGCCGTCGAATGGCTTGCCGCAAAGAAAACGACGAAAAGGAAAAAGCGCGCTTAACCGAACAGGCTTTTCAACCAACCGGAGAGCCCCTTCCAGGTCTGGCGGAGAAACCCCTCCTCTTCCTTTTCGGCATGGCCTCCCCCATTCAGGGTAAAGATCTCCTTCTCCTTGGGTCCGGTCTGGTCCGCACCGATCCCCCTCCCTTGGTATCCGCCATCCGCATCATAAGCGTGACCAAAACTCCACTCATCAGCGTGTTCGTTTTCTTCCTGCCCATCCTCTTCTTGCGCGCCCGCTTCCACCGTGACGCCCGCCTCCTCTAACGAGCGCAGATATTCAGTCCGTGCCTCCTGCATCTTTTGGGTCGCGGCGACCAGCGCCGCTTCCAGGACCGGCTTGTTTTGGCGTGCCTTCTGGAGGGCGGCTTTCGCCTGCTCGATCGCCTCCGCATTTTCTTCCGTCGGTTGGAGGTCCCGCAGCCTTTTTTGCGCCTGCATCCCCTCCCTAGAATTTTCGATGAAAGCCGCCTTTGCCCTGTTCCAGCCGATGTCGGATTCCATCGCCTTGAGGTACTGCTGCTCTGTCTTCGTGAGGGCAGGCGAGTCCGCGTGCGTCTCCTGAAAACCGGAAAGGACTTCCTCGGCCGCCTCAATCATCTGCAACGTCTGCTCCAATTGCTCGTTCTCCTCCGTGAGGTGCTTCTCCCAGTCAAGCGTCGCTGCTTCAGCTGCGGCGGCTTCTTCCGTCGTCAGGGCAAGCTCCTCCCCTTCGCCCGTCCGTCCAGCAGGGACATCTGGCACCTTCTCGTCCCCGATCCGTTCAACCTGCATCGGTTCTTGTCCTCCTGCTTCCTGTGCCGCTAATTCACCTTCGTATTGCACCATGTCCTCAAGCCGTTGGATGGCTTGAGCGTACGCACGTCCTTTCAAATTTGGGATCTTTTTCTGTAAAAGCCTGATCTCTTTGTCCGCCTGCGCCAAATCTCCCGGCGTTCCCTCATCGGTTTTCTTCTCTAGCGTTTTCGTTGGAGCCTCTCCCTCAACGACCGGCGCCGATCCTCGCTCCATATCCTCCGAAACCGAACCCGCTGACGCCCCTGACGCACCTATTCCCCCTGACGCTTCTTTCAGCAGATCCTCAAGCTGTTGCGTCGCCATCCCCGCCACGTCCCGCAGCGAATTCTGTTCCATCTCACTTAAGCTCGGGTCTGTCACGAGCTCGTTGTGCGTTTTTTCCACTTCATTTTCCGCGGCCTTTGTCGTATCCATCAAAAACTCCTTCAGCTTGTCCTCCATGGTAAACGTCAGCCCTTCTTTTTTTCCCCCCTCTACCGGGGCGACGTTTTCGTGCACACTCATGGCCATATAGGGGAAAGGATACGCGGCGCCTTCCCTTCTGCCAAGCCTTCTGTTACAAAACAGGCAGGTATGTCGCCCAACGTCTCGCCTTTCCAGACCATTGACCGCTTATGCGAGTCAGTCTTGGCGTACGACGCAAAAGCGGACGAAGCCACCCTCCGCCGCGCCTACGCGTTTGCGGATGAGGCGCACCGCGGGCAAAAGCGTGCGACAGGAGAACCGTATATCATCCACCCGCTGGCCACGGCCTTTACCTTGGCGGAGATGCACCTACCCGCCCCGATCATCATCGCCGGATTGCTCCACGACGTCCCCGAGGACACGGAGCGGACATTGGAAGACATCGAAAAGGAATTCGGTGAGGACGTGGCCCAGATGGTCGCTGGCATCACCAAACTCGGGAAGATCAAGTACCGCGGGATCGAGCGGTACATTGAAAACTTGCGCAAGATGTTCTTGGCCATGGCCGCGGACGTGCGCGTCGTCTTCATCAAGTTCGCCGACCGGCTGCATAACCTCGAGACGCTCGCCTCCATCCCACCGAAGAAGCAGTACCGCATCGCGCTGGAGTCGCTCGAAATCTACGCGCCCATCGCCAACCGACTGGGGATGGGTGAGATGAAAGGACGTCTTGAAGATGCGGCGTTCCGCTACATCTACCCAAAGGAATACGAATGGGTGACGACACTCGCAAAGACGACGCGAGAAGGAAAGGAAGAATACCTGGACCGCGTCATGCGCGAGACGCAAGAGATGCTGACGAATGCCGGGATCAAGCAGGTCCAGGTCCACGGCCGTGCCAAATACCTCTACTCACTCTACCGCAAGCTGCTCAAGAACGAGCGGAATATCGCCCGCATCTACGACATTATCGCCGTACGCATCATCGTGGACAACGTGGCGGACTGTTACGCTGTCCTCGGGATCATCCACAGCAAATGGACGCCGCTGAAGGGGCGCATCAAGGACTACATCGCGCAGCCAAAACCAAACGGCTACCGCAGCCTGCACACCACCGTGTTTTGTGAGGACGGGGAGATTGTGGAGTTCCAGATCCGCACGCCGGAAATGCACGCCATGAACGAGTTCGGTGTCGCGGCACACTGGACGTACGACGAAGAAGGGAAGGTCTCCCTCGGCAAAACCACCCAACGGCCGGAATGGGTCCATGAACTTGAAGACATCCAGCAGGAAATCTCGGACCGCCGTGCCTACCTGGAATCGTTGGAGGACTTAAAGATCGACATCTTCCGTGACCGCATCTTCGTGTTCACCCCCAAAGGCGACGTGATTGACCTGCCAGAAGAGAGCACCTGCGTGGACTTCGCGTACGCCATCCACACGGACATCGGCAACCAGTGTACAGGCGCCAAAGTGAACGAAGAGGTCGCCCCGCTTGACCGCATCCTCAAGAACGGCGACATGGTCGACATCTTGGTGGACAAGACGCGCAAAGGGCCTAACCCTGACTGGGAGGGGTTTGTGAAGACACGCCACGCCAAAACCAAAATCCGGCAGCACGCCAAGACGCGTATCACCTCATGGATCAAAGGGATCCTCCACTAAGCTTTTCGACCAGCGCGTTGAATTCTTCCTCCGAACTGACTTTCAGCTTGATCTCACCGCTGCCGTCAGCGTTGCGCTTAGCTTCAACTTTGCATTGCAGCGCATGGCGAAGGCGGTCTTCTAAGGCTGCCGTGTTCGGATCAAATGGTTTACGCTTCCGCCCGACGCCTACTTTTGCCTCCGCTTCGCGGACGGTGAAGTTGCCGGCCAACATCGCCTGAAACAGTTTGTACCGTTCCTCGTCAGACGACAGGGACAAGAGGGTGCGCGCATGCGAGGCGGAAATCCG
>CAZFRH010000018.1:0-14098 GCA_964521235.1 uncultured Gammaproteobacteria bacterium
AAGAAGAAACGCGTTTGCTCATGCGCGACACGCACAAGCTCGATAACCCAAACGGGATTTTATCCAAAGATGACTTCCGCCTCGGCACGCAAGAAGAAGCGGCCGCAAGCGCTGGCGTGATCGGCCAGATTTTGCAGATCCTGCTCGGCTCGGTCGCCGCCATTTCTCTTGTCGTCGCCGGCATCGGCATCATGAACATCATGTATGTGACCGTCACCGAACGCACGGCCGAGATCGGGTTACGCAAAGCTATCGGTGCCAAGCAAAGTGACATCCTGGGACAGTTCTTGGCCGAGGCACTCATGCTGACCTTGCTCGGCGGGGCGATCGGAGTTGTGTGCGGGATCGGGCTCTCAAAACTGACGGTTGAGATCATTGGTTCATTCCAGGACGGGTGGAGTTTTACCTTGCCCCTGAACGGCATCTTATTAGCCTTTGGCGTCTCCGCCGCCATCGGTATCGTCTTTGGATACTTTCCAGCGCGCAAGGCAGCCAAGCTGCATCCGATTGAGGCGTTGAGGTATGAGTGACGAGTATAAAAAGCGAAACCCCCACCACCTTGCGGCGATGGGGGCATATCTAGGAGGAGTTTAACGCCCCCCACCTCTTTTTAGAGGGGAAGACATGGCGGCGCTCATTCCGGACTCTTCGTAGAAGGTTTTTACGTGACCTATACGGTTCAGGCCCGTCCTTGTTTTGACAGAGCCCTTTTGTGCGCGTTTGCGAATCGTCGTTTCAGTCGTTTGGTAGATTGTGGCGTATGCAATCGCCAAACCCCACCTAAGGTTATCCGCTGAAAAGAAACCCTGTTCATCAGCTCGGTGCTCCTGCTCGAGGAGGTCTTTACAGACTGCCTCTGCAAGAGAAAGTGAGTACAGGTCTGTTTCGGCACCGCTGAGATTGTTCGCTTTGATGCTGGGAGCCCGCGCTTCTTTCAAACGAGCTTCCACCGTCCTTCTATTCAGAGTGGAGTGCGGTCCCGCTTTTTTACGGAGAATCTTATGGAGCGTGCCTATGGATCCGTGAATCTCCCCGTTTACCTTCAGCGTGCCATCTTTATCGACGCGCTCATGCTGTCGCAGGTCGCTAACAGCTGATTTGGCCTCGGAGAGGCAGTAAAGGGTCGTGGGATGGCCGCCCCAATCCAAGCCGGGACGGCTTTTCACGCCTTCCCTGCGCCTCTTCCATGCATCGCCGCTCACTTCTAGCAGATGCAGCATCGGGGTTTCGGTCATCCATCTCTCCCCGTCAGCGTCGGCTTCGCCGTGGATGGAAGCTTGTAGAAGCCCTCTCCTTTCTTGGAGTTCTTGATAGATTGGATCAAGGGCTTCAACGCTGTAGAACCGGTCTCTTCTGCCGTTGGCGATGCGCGCCTGTTGAAAGAGGGGCTGATGTTTCGCGACCCAGGTTCTGACGGGGGATTCCTTCAGGTCACGAGAGCGGCAATAGAAGGGGATATTCTCCCATCTTTTGCCTGCTTCATCAACCAAGAACCCAGTGGTGCATCTTTGAACGGGGCCGAGCAGGTCAGCATTCTGAGAGGCGACATCTTCCCAACAGAAGAAGAGCAGCTTTTGTCCGCCGTACCCCCGTCCCCATACCTTTCTAATGGAAGAAGAAGCCAAGCGCTTTTCTATTCCAGAGGAACACTTAAGCGATAGACGCTTGGCCGTAGCCGGACGATTGAGATACAGCAGCCCCTGCACGCTAATTTCACCATTCGCATTAGCATGGTGGACTATGCCATCTTCCGTTCCGTACCGCTCCACAACCACCAACCTCGGCTGCGCATCCTTGGGCAGGTACGGTGAGTCGCTCTCACCTCCACGGACGCCACCACCACCTCCTCCGATCAGGAAGTCGCCGATACGGATCTCGTCGCCTGGTTTGGCGTAGAGTTCCGGTGCGGAGAGGGGGTAGAAGGTCTGGCTCTGGAAGTGGGCATCCAACACGAGGGCGACCTTGTTTTCGCCGTCGACCCTGGGTCGAAGCACCCGCCCCATAGCCTGCTCGTAGAGCACGCGGCTCTTGGTCGGACGGAGCATCATGCAGACTTCCGCATTCGGTGCGTCCCAGCCTTCGCGCAGGACCATGACCGACGTCAAGAAACGGATCTCGTTTTCCTGATAGGCTTGGAGCAAGATGTCTCGCTCGGTGTCCGGGGTTGTTCCCGTGACGCATGCGGCAGGGATGCCCAACGAATTGACGGCTTCAGCCAACTCTTGCGCCGCCTCGACACTTGGGCACACCGCATAGGCCTGGCGGTCGGCTAGCTCGTACTCATGGTTCTGGTAGAGCCGGCGTACCGTTTCGCACATCACGGGCCAGTGCTTTCCCATCAGCTTCTGCAGTTCACTTTGGTCGTAATCTGCCCCGTCGGGAGTTTCGACGACCCTGACTTCTTTCAGGGGCACATCGAATTCGATCCTCCCCCAGGCTAACGGACAGAGCCATCCGCTTTCGATGCCCCAGCGGATTGTCCTTCGGTCGAGGCAGGTGCCGAAATGCGTTTCCGCAAAACGGTCTCGAGGCCCGTAGAGGACCTGGCCATTCTCGAGCGTGACAGGCGTGTAGCCGTCCCTCGCCGCGTTGGTGAGGAAGTCCGGAGTCGCGGAGAAGGCGATGATCACCGCTTCTGGGAACTCGTTCATCGCGGCGAGTGCCGAGTCAATATAGCCCCAGTGGCACTCATCTCGGATGATGATGTGCGGATCGAAGTCGCGCTTGATGGCCGCAGCCAGCTTGTTGAAGCTGGCGTCGGTCGTCAGCACGATCGGAGAGTGGTCGAGGCCGCGGATGGCGATCGTCTCGCCCGTCTCGTCATGGATGTGCGCCAGGCTGGAGAGATGTCCGAGGACGCCTCCGGTGAACTTGCTGATGACGCGGGCGGTTTGAGCCAGGAGGAGCTTCGTCGGTACGACCACGAGGGAACGCATTCCGGAAGCTGCGGCGACCATGCTCGCAAAGATCACGGTCTTGCCCAGTCCAGTAGCGTGGACCACGTAACCGCGTCGGGTACCATCAGGATTGAGGAGCCAACGCGCCGTGGAGTCGAGTGTCTCTACCTGGTAGGGACGGGGAGTCACAGGCAGGTCACCCGGTCGGGCGACCAGTTGAGCGAGGTGCTGCCCAAACAGGGTACGGATCTGCTGGTGTTCCATGTCCTTTTCCTTTCAAGTCTTGAGTTTTCGAGGAACGATAGGGAAAATCTTGCCTTTTAGGCAAGGTCTTAACATAGCAAAAAAAGAGACGTTTGTCAACGGAAAAGCGGGGCGACATCTTGCGACGTCGCCCCGCTTGGGAAGCCCCCTATTGCTAGGGAAGGTGAGAAAGGAGCCGCCGGATGAGTTGGACCACTTCCGCGATGGAAGCGTCCGCTCCGTCCTTTGCGGCCGTGAGGTCCGCTTCGGCTTTCTTGAGGAGGGTGAGTCCAGCCTCGAGAAGGGCGATACGTTGGCCGAGGTCGTCCCGCTTCTTTCGAAGGGGTGCGATTTCGCGCTCGAGGAGCGCGATGGACTGGCTGAGCCAGTTGGCGCCAACGGCCGGAGCCGGAGCAACGATCTTCGTCGTTCGCTCTACGGTTCCTTGAGGGGTCGGCTGGCGTTGGGTGACGGTCGGTTGTTTGCCCGGCGGTTTGCGGGTAATGCCGGTTTGCGACGCCACCCTGGCGGGTCCATCATCCATCCCCTCCGTGGGAGGGGAGATGAGGCGGATGGTCCGCCACTCGTCTTTGCGTTGGATGCACCCTTTCGCTTCGAGCTGTTCCAGCGACTCTTTGGCTTGAGCCGGGTTCAGCTTGAAGCGGATCTGGAGCATGGGCAACGCTCCTCCGACGACGCGTTCACCACGGACTTCGTTGGAGCGTGCCTGGAGGTGCGCATAGATCTCACCGTAGGTGGCGAGGGGTTTGGACGAGGGGAGCGACGCAACGGTCAGAGGGATCGTCAGGGGTTTCGTCTCCTTCCGTTCGTGGTCGGGCTTCGGTTGGGGATGGAAGACGACGCTAGCGACCGGAGAAGGTGCGGCTTCTCGCGGTTTTTCACTCGCCTTCTTCTGTAGTTCGAGAGTGTGCTGCGCCCGCGGATTCGCTATGAGCGCTTTGGCAGCTTCGATGCCTTCTTGCTTGAGCAAGGTGACCGAAGACCAGGGTAGTTCGCCTTCGAGATAGCCTTGGCGAGCCAGCGAGCTAAGCGCTTGGTGCGCTTCGTCACGCAGCAGGTGGAACCTGCGCATGAGGATGGGCACGGGCGCGCTCACGATCCAGGCGTCGCTCCCTTGTTGATTTGCATGCTCGATGATTGCCCGGTAGAGGGAGGCAGGATCATCCAGGTGAGGCGAAGATCTGATGACCGTCTTTCGGCTCTGTTCGGATTCGCCGGGCTGCCCAGAAACAGTCTGATGAACTCGACGCAGGGAGCTCAGCCTCTTTAACTCCGCGATCGTTTCTGCAGCGATCCCGTGCCTTCGAAGCTTGGTGAAGCTCACCTGCTCGATCTGTTCCGCTCGCTGCCTGCTCACCCCGTAGCGCGACGCTACCTCTTCGAAGGTGATCGGCGGACTGCCATCGAGGCCGTAGCGCAAGTACAGGATTTCTGCCTCCCGCCCAGCGAGAAGTTTGGTAGCTTCGATGAAGGTTTGGTGGAGAACCGCTTCGACGTCGTTTGTCTCATCTTGGCGGGGCAGCTCTTTCAGGGCCGCTTGCAAATCCAATCTCTCCGAGTGGTTTTGCAGCTTTCCCTCCAGAGCCTCCAGCGTGCCTTTGACGGCAGGGTCTTTGCCTCGGTCACGCTCGATTTTTTGGACGCCATGCATGACCGTGGTGTGGTCGCGTCCTCCCAGCAGCTTTCCGATGGCCGGGAAGCTGAAGCCGAACTTCGACTTCAGGAGGTACATGGCCAGATGTCTCGCGAGGGCGAGTTGGGGGTGCCGATCCTGTTTCAGCAGGTCGAGCAAGCCGACGTTGAAGTGCTGGCAGATGAGATGGAGGAGGCGTTCGGCATTCTCGATCTCATCCGGCTCCGCCGTTTCAGGGGAGACTTCACGGGGTTCGATCTTTTTGCCGATGGCGAGCGACCGTACTCGATCGAGCACGGTCGTGATCGCGTGTGCCGGGGTGCCCTCGAAGACCGCGGTGCGCTGGACTTGTCCAGCATCGGCTGCGCACGCAGGGCAGAGTCCGCGCTCCGCGTCGGCGATCCCGCGGAGCTTTTTGCACGCGTGGCAGCGACGCGTCGGAGCCCGGCATCCCTCGCAGTCCTCCACGTTTTGCTCCTTGGAGCAGATGTCGATCGGGATGTCGTCGTGGACGATCCGGCAACGGACTTTGCCGTCGCCGGATGCCATGGTCGGTTGTGTGTTAGACGGCATTGGCGATGACCTCCAGGTCCTGCATGACGTCCACCATCTCCTCGATATCCCTGGGAGTGATCCCGAGTTTCTCGGTGAGGATGTTGAGGGCGTGGGCTTCGATCTGGCGGATGCGTTCGCGTGTCACGTCATAGCGCTTACCGACCTCCTCGAGGGTCATAGCCTCGAAATCTCCAAGGCCGTAGCGCAAGCGCACGACCATGGCAGACCTCGGAGGGAGTTCATCAACAGCCTCTGTGATCCGTGCGAGCGCCTTGCGGTACTCGAGGTAGAGGCGACGCGCCTCGACGATAGTTTCGGTCTTGGGATGGCCATCGGCGATCAGATCGCCAAATGACATACGATTTGCTGTCGCGGTGCCGGTCTGGGCTGGCGTCTCGAGCTTGAGCGGCTTATGGCTGTTCGACCAGACGTGCTTCATGAGCTTGGTCACGTCGGCTAGCGAAAGCTTCTTCGCTGCTTCCAGCTTGCTTTCCTTCAGGATCTCGTACACTTCGAGCTCCTTTGGGAAGCGGCCCTTTGCCAGGTAGTGCTCGCCCATGGTTCGTCGGACGATGAAGAGCATTTCCTGGTAATGCACCGGAATGCGAAAGGCCTCGTTTTCGTTACGGTCGTGGATGGAGCGTGTGATGGCTTGGCGTATCCACTGGGTCGCATAGGTGCTGAAGCGTCCCTTGGCGGGATCCCACTTCGGCAGCGCCTTTTCGAAGAGGACGACCATGCCTTCCTGGAGCATGTCTTCGAGACCTACCCCTCGTCCCCTGTACCGGAGGGCGATTTTGAGCACGAGCCTCACGTTTCCGTAGACGATGAGGTCACGGGCACGGAGTCGCTCGATGTCAGTTCCATTGTGGAACTTGTCATAGAGGAACGCGTAGTCCTCGTTGCTCTTGAGGGTGGGGTACTTACGGAACTGCCTCATGTAGGCTTCGATCCCGTTGACGTACCCCTTTTGCTCGGTGACCTTGCCGGCCTCCAGGAACTCCTCGGTTTCCCGTTCGAAGTTCTCACCATCGTAGCTGGCTTGCTCCTCCGTATTGACCCGCTTCGGAGCGATCCGCTTTGCTGCGTTCATTGTCCTCTCCCTTTTTCCGGAGCGGCCCATCGCGGAACCCGCCGAACGGCCTCCGCGATACGTCCCTCCCATTGAGTGATCGTTTCGCGGGCCTGCTTGGCTGCCGCGGACTGTGCTTCTTTCTTGTTAGGAGCTGTTGCTCTCGCGACTTCGATATCGTGAATATGGAGTGCCACCGTCCACCTCCGATCATGTTCTTTGCCGTCATGCGTGATGGCGGGGTAGGTGGGGGTAGCGCCGAATCGTCTCTGCGATTCGTTTTGAATCCAGGTCTTGTCGTCCAATTCGCCTGTGGCCAGCTTCTTCGTATGTCGGAGCAGGAAGTGGTCCAAGAATAGGCGGCAGGCGCCCAACCCTTGATCAAGGTAGATGGCCCCGACAAGAGCTTCGAACAAGTCAGCGCTGATCAACACCACCGCCTTTTTGCCGTAGGCCGTATCCTCGCTGTTCTCTCGCTGTTGCCCACGGGCAAACAGCATGAGCTTGAGGAGGTCTTGGCTTTGGATAATGTTTGCCATGGTGGTGGCGTTCACGAGGGAAGCCCTTCGATCGGTTAATTCTCCTTCTGACAAGTCCGGGAACTTGCGAAAAAGGAAATCTGTTACCACGAGCTCCACCACCGCGTCGCCCAAAAACTCCAACCGCTCGTTATGTCCTGTCGGATGATCGAGATCTTCGTTCAGGTACGAACGGTGGGTCAGGGCTTCCAATAGAAGCAGCGGATTCTGGAATTCGATATCCAGATGCTCTTCGCAAGCACGCACGCGCTCTTGCATTTCTGGTCGCATTCTTTCTCCTTTCTGTTGTCAAAAGAGCAACGTGCTAGGATAGGCCATTTTTCTCATCTTGTCAATTATACCTTGACAATTAGCCAAAAAACCTGTATGTACTAGGGGTGCGATTGTGCACATTGAAAAGGATATAAAGGATGGACACCAGCAACCTGCCCATTTGGAGCATCATGCCTGCGCTTATCGGGGCTATGGGGCGGGGTAGGAATGTCGTCCTTACCGCCCCTCCCGGATCGGGAAAGAGTACCCAGGTGCCCCAGGCTATGCTCGACGAGGGCCTGCTGAAGGGAGCGATCCTGGTCGTGCAGCCGCGCCGGGTCGCCTGTCGGGCTGTTGCCCGGCGCGTTGCCGAAGAACGTGGGACGAACATCGGCGAAGAGGTGGGCTATATTGTCCGCTACGAGAACAAGTCCTCGTACGAGACGAAGCTCCTGTTCATTACGGACGGGGTCCTGCTCCGTTTCTTGGAGCGCGACCCTGACCTCGGTTGGGTGGGCGCCGTCGTCTTTGATGAGTTCCACGAGCGCCGGGCCAATATGGACCTCGCCCTTGGGCTCCTCAAGCTGGCGCAGCAACGACGCTCGTCGCTTCGCTTGGTGGTCATGTCGGCCACCATCGAAGCGGCGGGCGTAGCGAGATACCTCGACGCCGACACGTTCGCGACCGAAGGCCGGAGCTATCCGGTCGAGATCGCATACGTCGCAACCTCGAGCCATGACGAAGCGGTCAAGCGCGCTGCAGACCAAGTCGTACGGTTTCACACCGGTGACGCGCAGGGTGATATCCTCGTGTTCCTTTCGGGGAAGGAGGAGATCCGCCGCGTCGAGAGGTTGTTGTCTGCACAAGCGCTGGAAGGCCTGGTCGTCTTGCCTCTTCATGGTGAACTGCCAAAGGAGGAGCAGGACCGGGTCTTTGAGGCAGGAGAGGGTCGAAAGGTCGTCCTCGCGACAAACATCGCGGAGACATCCGTCACCATCCCGGGTATCCGTATCGTGATCGATACGGGATACGAACGACGCGCCGACTTCGATGCGGCGTTCGGGATCAACTGCCTCACGCTGACCATGGTTTCAAAGGCCTCGGCGGATCAGCGCGCTGGCCGGTCTGGCCGAGAAGCTCCGGGCTACTGCGTGCGTCTCTGGAGCGAGGCGACGCATGCCGGGCTGATCAATTTCGCACCGGTCGAAACCCAGCGCATCGATCTCTCCTCGCTGGTGCTGACCCTCAAGGCTTTGGGGATCATCGAACCCCTAGCCTTCGACTTCCTCGACGCACCAACGTCGGAAAGGTTGGCCGCAGCCGAGAACCAGCTCGTGCAATTCGGCGCCCTTGGAGCAGACCGTAGGCTCACGCCTATCGGCTGGAAGATGCTGCGTCTCCCATTGCCACCCCGCTACGCCAGAATGGTGGTTGAAGCAGAGAGGTGCGGGTGCTTGGATGAGATCGCGACCATCGCGGCGCTCCTGTCCGGCCGTCCCGTCTTTTCCGGAAAGACGGACAAGGGGGAGGATGAGCTAGAAGTGTTTGAGTATGCCCGTGATGGGTCCTCGACGCTTTTCTCCCTGCTCGATCGCTTCAACGCTACCAAGGGAGACCAGTATTCTGCCGAATCATGCGAGCGGCATGGGATGAATGCTGGCGCCCTGCGTGAAGCGGCCAAGTTACGGAGGAAGCTCATCCATCTTGCAGGATCTGCTGGACGGACGAAGCATCGGCGTTCGGGCAACCGTGCGGCGATGCGCCGGTGCATTCTCAGCGGCTTGGTGGATCGGGTAGCTGTCCGCCAATCCGGCGGCTCCTTTCTCACCGCACAGGGTTCGCTCGCTCGTGTGCAGAATGCGGAGGCCGGGAAGAGCAAATTTCTTGCCGCCGCAGATATCAAGTCCGCGAAGGGCGGACAGGGTGGGGTTACGGCCTCGCTCCAGCTCATTACTCATCTCGATCTCGAGATGCTGCAGCAGGTGGCACCGCACCTGATCGAGGAGGTGCGGATCCCTGTCTCGTTGGATGTAACCGCGTCCAAGTTCACTGTCCACGAAGAAATCCGCTACCTCAAGCTCGTCCTTGCTTCACGAGAGAAGAAGGTCGACATCCTCGAGGGCTTGCAGATCATCGCGGAGCAGACGCAACGCGCGGAGCGCCACGCCTGGCTTCGTGTCCACGTGATGCCTGGTATCGGGGGAAGGTCTTTCGTGATGTGGGAAGGGGCCAGGGTCACAGTTAGCGCCAAAAACGCTGGCCCGCATTGGGCAAGCGTATCAGGCGGCTCATCTCCCACTATCACGCTTCACGAAAGGATCATTCAATCGCTCTCTCTTCCGCAAGAGACGTCGCAGCCGATGCCCGCCCAGCTACGGCAAAAGATTGGTCGGACGTCTAACGCCTTGGCCAAGCTCCTCGGTCGTACTTCATGACTCATACGGAGCCATCCCTGCTCACTCAGGGTATGGCTCCGTTTCGTTTTTATTTATACGGCTACTCTTGACTCCCTCTCCTGCCATCCATATACTCCCATTAGCACTCGCCTTTATTGAGTGCTAGACTAGAACCATGGATGAACGTCTCGCGAAACTCTTCCGCCACACCGTCGAAGAGTACATCTCGACGGGGGAGCCGGTTGGCTCGTCTGCGTTGGTTGAGCGTTACCATTTAGAGGTGAGCCCGGCGACCGTGCGCAACTGGTTTGCGGAGCTCGATCAAGAAGGCCTGCTTACCCAGGCACACACCTCCGGCGGACGTCTGCCGACCGAGCGCGGCTTCAACCTCTACATCGAGCGCTTTGTCGCCCCGCGTCCAGCCAACAAGCGCGAACGTGATGCCATGGGCCGCGTGGTCGAAACAAAGGACGCGCGTTCGATCAAGCTGCTCGCCCGCACCTTGTCCGACCTGTCAGGTCTCGCCGCGTTTGTCGGCTTTAGCTCACGCGACACTTTTTATACGGGCTTGTCCCAACTGTTTGGCCAAACGGAATTCCAGAACTGGCAGCATGTCGTCTCCCTGTCTGATGTCCTCGACCATTTGGATGAGGCGCTCGAAGAACTCGGACGCGAACGCTTTGCCCCGCCGCAGATCAGGCTGGGGAGCGGTTGCCCATTCGGTCCAGTATGCGGCACGGTCCTGCTCTCGACGCCAAACGGCATCATCGGATTGCTCGGGCCCGTCCGCATGGACTACCAGCACGCGCTCTCGCTCATGGTCACAGCGGAGGAGCTTCTCAACGTATGATCAACTTTTTCTGTCATTCCGACCGACGAGTCCGCGAGGAGCGGAGGAATCTGGCTTCCAGGGTCGAGATCCCTCGGCTCCGTCAGACTTCGCTCGGGATGACGTTAAAAAACTAACTATGGATGAAACACAACAGAACGACGAAGAGATTTCTCGCTCCGCTCGAAATGACAGTCAGGACGTTACAAGCCACAAGCTACAAGCTACCGACTGCCCCAACTGTGACGAGTACCTCGCGGGATGGAAACGCGCACAAGCGGACTATGACAACTTTAAGAAGGAGACCGAGCGTGAGCGAGTCGAATTCGCCAAGTATGCGAACGCGCGCTTGCTCGAAGAGCTCCTGCCAACGCTCGACCAGTTTTCGCTCGCCATGCGCTTTGTTCCGGACGCGTCCAAGTTGCCAGACGAAGAACGCAAAACCTGGGAGAAGTGGCTCATCGGTTTGAAAGCCGTCCAATCCCTGTGGGAACAAGCAGCCAAGGCGCAGGGGCTCGAACGCATCCAAGCTGACGGTGCCTTTGATCCGCTCTTACACGAAGCCGTGGGTGAAGAAGCGGCAGACGGTGCCGAAGCCGGTTCCATCCTGCGCGTCACCCAAGACGGTTGGAAGCTCCACGGCAAAATCATCCGGCCAGCCAAAGTGATTCTGGCTAAGTAAGAAAGATTGTCATGCTGAGTGAAACGAAGCATCTCACTCCGATTCCCTGAATGAGATCCTTCGCTTCGCTCAGGATGACACAAAAGCTACTCCACTACTTCTCTACTTAACTACTTCAATATGTCTCTCATTAAATGGTCTCCCTTTTATGAACCCTTTGAAGGGTTCGACAAGATGCTCGAAGAGATGAACGCGCTCGCCCCGCGCGGGGCTGGCGGCATTGTCCCGCCGGTGGACGTCTACGAGACGGCGGACGCGGTCGTCATCGAAACGCCGGTCGCGGGCATGGACCCAAACCAGATCGAAGTCTCGATCGAAAACGGCGTTCTCACCATCAAAGGCACGTCAGAACGTAAGACCGAAGTGGACGACAAAAATTACTACCGCAAAGAAGTGCGCCGCGGTTCGGTCTTTCGCCAAGTTGCCTTGCCAGCCTCCGTCGAAGAGGGGAAAGCGAGCGCGAGTTACGAAAACGGCATCCTCAAGATCAGCGCCCCCAAAGCCCAAGCCAAGAAAGCCATTAAGATTGATATTGAAAAGAAGTAATTATTTTGTGTCATTCTGAGTCTGACGAAGAATCTCACTCCCTCCGAACTGATTGAGATCCTTCGCCGCTACTCAGGATGACACCTCATAAAAACCCCTATGCCTAAAATTCTCGGAATTGACCTCGGAACGACCAACTCGTGCATGGCCGTGGTTGAAGGTGGCCAGCCGAAAGTGCTGGAGAACGCCGAAGGCGCGCGCACGACCCCATCCGTCGTAGCAACCTCCAAAACCGGCGAACGTTTGGCTGGGCAGATCGCCAAGCGCCAAGGTGTCGTGAACCCGGAGAACACGCTGTTCTCCGTCAAACGCCTGATCGGCCGCCGCTGGGATGACGCGGAGGTGCAGCGCGACGTGAAGTGGCTGCCGTACAAGCTCGTCCAAAAAGGCGAGAGCGTGCGCGTCATGATGGGCGACAAGGAATATTCGCCGGAAGAAATCTCGGCCATGGTTTTGCAGAAGCTGAAAACCGACGCCGAAGCCAAGCTGGGCGAAAAGATCACCGAAGCCGTGATCACCGTCCCAGCCTACTTTGACGACGCGCAACGCCAAGCGACCAAAGTCGCGGGCGAAATCGCGGGGCTCAACGTCCGCCGCATCATCAACGAGCCGACGGCCGCGGCTTTGGCCTACGGTTTTGACCGCAAGAAAGATGAAAAGATCGTGGTCTACGACTTGGGTGGCGGGACCTTTGACGTCTCCGTCCTCGAAGTTGCCTACGACGCGACCACCGAACAAAACACGGTCGAAGTCCGTGCGACCAACGGCGACACGCACTTGGGCGGCGACGACTTTGACCAGCGCATCATCGCGTGGATTGTCGACGAATTCAAAAAGGCAGAAGGCGTAGACCTGTCCAAGGACACGCTCGCCCTCCAGCGCATTAAAGACGCCGCAGAAAAAGCCAAGATTGAGCTCTCGAGCGCCATCGACACCGAAATCAACCAACCGTTCATCACGAGCGACGCAACCGGCCCAAAGCACCTCTTGCTCAAACTCTCGCGCGCCAAGCTCGAACAGTTGGTCGGTGACTTGGTCGAAAAGACGCTTGAGCCGTGCAAAAAGGCGTTGGCTGATGCAAAGCTGTCCGCGTCTGACATCCACGAAGTCATTTTGGTGGGTGGGATGACGCGCATGCCGCTCGTCCAACAGGCCGTTGAAAAGTTTTTCGGCAAAAAGCCAAACGCGAGCGTGAACCCGGACGAAGTCGTGGCCATTGGCGCGGCCGTCCAGGCCGGAAACTTGCAGGGCGACATCAAAGGCGAGCTTTTGCTTCTCGACGTCACGCCTCTGTCCTTCGGTATCGAGACGTTGGGCGGTGTCATGACCAAAGTCATCGAACGCAACACCACCATCCCGACGAGTAAGTCGCAAATTTTTTCGACCGCGGCTGATAGCCAGCCGTCCGTTGAGGTCCACGTCCTGCAAGGGGAGCGCGACATGTCAGCGGACAACCGTTCGCTCGGCCGCTTTACGCTCTCCGGCATCCCGCCAGCGCCGCGTGGTGTGCCGCAGATTGAGGTTTCCTTCGACATCGACGCGAACGGCATCTTGAACGTGAAGGCCGTAGATAAGGCGACCAACAAGGAAGCGACTATCACCATCACCGCCTCGACCAACATTGATAAGGCAGAGGTCGAACGCATGAAAAAGGACGCAGAGGCCCACGCCGAAGAAGACAAAAAGCGCCGCGAGTCCGTCGAAGTCAAAAACATGGCAGAGACGATGGTGTACACCACAGAAAAGATGTTGAAGGAGGCTGGCGACAAAGTCAGCGCTGACGACAAAAAGGCGACGGAGGAGAAGCTTGAAGCGCTAAAGCAACTCAAAGACAGCACCGACCTCGAAGCGATCAAGAAAGCCGCCGACGAACTGGCCACGGTCGCCCAAAAAGTCGGTGCGGCGATGTATCAGGCGCAAGCCCAGCAGCCCGCCTCCGCTGAAGCTACGGCGGACGGGTCAAAGCCAGCTGACAACGTCCAAGATGTGAAGCCGGAGGAGGGAAGTGCATCTGAAGAAAAGAAAGAGTCTTAATTCTGTCATCCCGAGCGAAGCAGCAGCGGAGCCGAGGGATCTCTTCGAAGGGATTCCTCCGCTCGTCGCAGAGCCTCCTCGGTCGGAATGACAAAAAGAAAAAGTCTATGCCCAACCAACCCATGCAAGTGAACGCGCGCCCGGAAGATCTTCAGGGCCGCTACGCCAACATCGTGTCCGTGACGTCGCAGGAGCGTGATGTGGTGATCGATTTCCTCTCGCACACGCGCATGGGTGACCAGCAGCAGGCGCAACTGGTCTCGCGCATCTTCCTGAACCACTTTACGGCCAAGGAGTTGGCGGAGATTATCCAAAAGACGTTGATCGAATGGGAAAAGATGCGCTTTGAGGTGCCGGAGAAGAAATAATGCCCAAAGACTACTACGCCATTCTTGGCGT
>CAZFRH010000019.1:0-11901 GCA_964521235.1 uncultured Gammaproteobacteria bacterium
GCCGGCACATGTACATCATCGGGAAGACCGGCATGGGCAAGACGACGCTCATGGAGAACCTCATCCTGTCCGACATCTACGCCGGGCATGGGTGCTGCTACATCGACCCGCACGGCGATACGGCGGAAAAGCTCCTCGACTACATCCCCTCCAACCGCATCAACGATGTCGTGTACTTTAACCCGGCAGACCTAGACTTCCCGGTCGGCTTCAACATCCTTGAGACGACAAACGACGACCAAAAGCACCTGGTGCGGGCCGGCCTCATGGGCGTGTTCAAGAAGATCTGGCCGGACGTGTGGAGTGCGCGCATGGAGTACATCCTCCAGAACTGCGTCTCCGCGCTGCTCGACTATCCGGGTGCGACCCTGCTCGGCATCAACCGCTTGCTCGTGGACAAGGAGTACCGCCTGCGCGTCATCGCCAAGATCCGCGACCCGATCGTGAAGACCTTTTGGGTGGCGGAGTTTGCTTCCTGGTCAGAAAAGTATGCGACGGAAGCCATCGCACCGGTGCAAAACAAAGTCGGCCAATTCCTTTCATCCTCCGTCATCCGCAACATCGTGGCGCAGGTCAAGTCCACGATCGATGTCCGACGTGTGATGGACGACGGCAAGATCCTGATCGCCAACCTGTCGAAAGGCCGCATCGGCGAGGATAACATGAAGCTCTTGGGCGGCATGCTGATCACGAAGCTCCAGCTCGCGGCGCAAGAGCGGCAGAATATCAAGGACATGGAGGACCGCCGCGACTTTTACCTGTTTGTCGACGAATTCCAGAACTTCGCCAACGAGTCGTTCGCGAGCATTTTGTCCGAGGCGCGCAAATACCGCTTGAACCTGGTCGTGGCGCACCAATACATTGAGCAGTTGGAAGAAGAAGTCGCGGCCGCGGTGTTCGGCAACGTCGGGACCATCATCGCCATGCGCGTGGGCGGCAAGGACGCCGAGTTCATGGAGACCGAGTTCGCCCCCGTGTTTACGCCAGAAGACCTGGTGAACCTCGCCAAGTACCAGATGTACCTCAAGCTCATGGTGGATGGGGTGGCCACGTCGCCTTTTTCTGCAAACTCGCTCTCACCGATCGCGAACCTGACCGGGACGAATGACCGGGTCATCGCCGTCAGCCGCGAGCGCTACGCCGAACCACGCCAGGTGATCGAAGAAAAGGTCCTGAAGTGGGCGGGGATGGAAACCGCCGCCATGGCGGCAGAACAGGCGCCGGCTGAAGCGCCGACGGTTGAGGGGGCGCCACCAACGGTCGAATATCCCCCGATCCTGACAGAGGACGAGCGCGAGGGGCAGGAACCTGCCGCTCCGGCGGAGCCTACGGAATATCTGACGATCAAGCCCGAGCGCCTCGCCGCGTTGACGGCCGGGCAACCCGCAAAAAAAGCCAAGCCACAATATCCGCACACTTGCACGCGGTGCGGCAAGGTGTGGAATTTGCCGCTCCAGCTTGATCCCACGCGCCCCATGTATTGCGCCGAGTGCCGTCCGATCATCTTAGAAGAGCGGAACCAGCGCACCAGTACGCTGAAAAAAATGCTGAAGGCACCGGTCCCGCCGGAACCGTCCACCATGGCCGTCTCGGAATTGACGGAACCGAACACGCAACCCTTCCAGGCTAACCGTCCACGAATCGTCCATTCTCCGGATGGTCCTGGGATGCCGGCGAAGCCGGAGAGCTTGTTTGAAGAAGCGATGCGTGCCAAAGGCGGCCGGGTAGAGATGCATAAAAAGACGCTCGAGAAGCGTGCGGGTGGCCAGGGGGTAGCTCCGTCTGGCGACGAAGAACGGAGGTCGCGCCGTAAGCGGAAACGGTCAAGGGGCGGTGGGCAGAGGGAAGAAACGCACCACCCAACGATCGTCACCTCCCAACCCCCAGCTCCATCTTTAGATCTCGACGTGGAGATGCCGGCCCCGACCCAAGCGCGGACCGGAGGGGATCGTGAAAAACCAACGGTGGTCTTTAAGCCGACGCTCTCTTCCGTGAATGCGCCGCAAACACACCTAAACCCAGGCCAACGTGTCCGGTTTGATGGGTAGCGGCTTATGCAGCTCCTTCAGGCGTTGGTGTTGGGGTTGGAGCAGGGGTTGTCAGAATTCTTGCCGATCTCGTCCAGCGGCCACCTGATCCTGACCCCCGTCCTGTTTGGATGGAGCGACCAGGGGCTCGCGTTTGATACGGTCCTACACATCGGCACGTTGTGTGCGGTCGTCTGGTTTTTCCGCCACGACCTGTTGCGGCTGTTTTCTTCAGCGCGTTTAGACACTGCGGACGGGAAAAAGGCGAGGGCCTTTCTTTTGAAGCTCGCCGTGGCGACGGTCCCCGGGCTTGCGGTTGGCTTGGCGTTCCAGTCCCTTGTCGAACACTATGCGCGGAACGCGAACCTCGTCGCGTTTAACCTCGCGTTTTGGGGGCTGGTATTGCTTGCCGCCGACCGCTGGAGCAGCAAGCAGGACAAGCATGTGGTGGCGCCGGAAGATGTCAGTTGGAAGGCAGCGCTCTTGGTCGGCTGTGCGCAGGCGCTGGCCCTGGTCCCAGGGACCTCACGGTCTGGGATCACGATCACTGCAGGCCTCTTCCTCGGGTTGCACCGCACGGCGGCGGCGCGGTTCTCATTCCTCTTGAGCATCCCCATCACGGCCGCAGCTGGGGGGTATGGCCTCTTGAAAACCCTTTCTGCTGCGCCCGCGGCTGCCGATGCACTTCCTTTAGTCCTTGGGTTTGCGGCAGCGCTGCTCGCTGGACTGTTCGCGATTCGTTTTTTGCTTGCTTTTGTGGCACGCTACCGTTATGACGTCTTCGTCATCTACCGCTTGGCGCTGGCTTTTGGTGTGCTTGTGCTTGTCTAGCGCCCTCATCGTCCGTCCTGCACTGGCGGCCGAACCACCGCCTGACCGGGATGGGGATGGGTTGGCGGACGCAAAAGAGGCTCTCTTCGGAACGAGCGTGGACCAAGCGGACAGCGATGGCGACGGGTTTTCTGATGGGCAGGAAGTCATGAACGCGTGGTCGCCGACGTCCACTGAACCCGTCCGTCTCCCGAAAAGCCTTTTTATCAAGCTCTCCACCCAAACCATCGAGCGCCGCGTCATGGGCATCGCCATCAGCTCGGACAAGATCTCCGGCGGCCTCCCACGCACCCCCACGCCGACGGGGACGTTTACGGTCCTGAACAAGCACCCACGCGCATGGTCACGCAGCGCCGGCCTGTGGATGCCGTATTGGATGGCGTTCACCAAACGCGGACATGGGATCCATGAGTTGCCGGAATGGCCAGGCGGGCGCAAGGAAGGGGCGAACCACCTCGGGAAGCCGGCCAGCCACGGGTGCGTCCGGCTCGGCGTCGGTGCCGCGAAGCTCGCCTACGAATGGTCAGAGGTCGGGACGCCGATCACGATCGTCAAGTGATATGCGGCGCTATTTTTTTTGGGCGCTCGCCCCCCTCTTGGTCCCACACATCGTCCTGGCGCAGGCAGCAACGAGTACCGTTGCCACTTCAACGGTCGAATCGACTACGCCTTCGTCTACAGCCTATGGTCTGCCGCCGAGCGCCCCTGAAACCACCGCCTACCGTCCCATCCCGGACGAGTTTGCGGCGGCCGTCGTGTACGTCCCGGCGAGCAAGCAGTTCATCTATGAGTTCAAGGGGGAGATGCCACGGACGGCTGCCAGCTTGACCAAGCTCGTGAGCGGCCTCACGGTCCTGCGGCAAGGGCCCGCTTGGGGCAAGGTCGTGAGTGTGTCCTCGCGTGATGAGGTGGGGGGCGGACGCCTCCGGGTCAGCCCCGGTTCCCGGTTAAGCCTCCGGGACCTGTGGATGGCCGCGATCGGGAGCAGCGCGAACAACGCAACGATGGCACTGGCGCGGGTGACAGGTTTGTCCCGCGGGGTGTTCGTCCAGCGCATGAACCAGGCAGCAAAGGCGCTTGGCGCAACGCACACGACCTTGGTGGAGCCGTCGGGCATGGACCCGGCCAACATGACGACCGCACGTGACATGGCACGCATCGCTGAAGCCGCGTTCCGCGAACCGATGATGCGCAGCGCGACCACGCGCGCCACCTACCGCATCGCCGTCGTGGGGGAGCGGCAGTCGCGTGAGCTCAAGACGACGATCGCCCCGTTCATCCTCGATCCGGATGTGTGGACGCTCGGCGGTAAGACGGGGTACCTCGAAGAGTCCATGTATAACTTGGCCGCGCGTTTACGGAACGTGGACGCGCAGGGGAAGCCGATCGCGGGGACGGACGTGATCGTCGTCGTGCTCGGCGCCCCGACCAAGGACGGAAGTTTCCAAAGCGTCAAACGCCTGGCGCAATGGGCGTGGCAACACCATGCATTCTAGGTCCATCATCTCTGCCGTGGGGAGCGGGTGCGCTTTCGTGTTTTTAGTTGCCGGGGCGACGGTGGCGCTTGAACCGCGTGACATGGTCCCGCCCACCTCCGCTTTCACGGTCGATGTCTTGTTTGATTTTGCGGATGATGGATCCGCAGAACCGTTGATCGTCCCGCCGTCTGGTCCGGGGACGGTGTTGCACGCCCCGCCGATCGCCCATCTGAAGAGCGTCGCTGGCGATCCAAAGCCGGGTGAGGGCGAGCTCTCCGTCCGCGTCCCGGTCCTCATGTACCACCGCATCCGCCCCTGGACGCCGCAAGAAACATCCAAAGAACGCTACTACACCGTGCGTCCGGAAGCGTTTGAGGCGCAAATGGCAGGCCTCGCCGCTGCGGGTTACCGCACCATCACGCCGAGTGACTTGGAGCGCGCGTTGATCGCTGGTCCGTCCGTTTTACCCCCAAAACCGGTACTCCTCACCTTTGACGACGGGTTCCGCGAACACTACACGCGCGTCTTGCCGATCTTAAAGCAGTATCGCTTGCAAGCCACGTTCTTTGTGATTTCCGAAGCGAGTACGAGCCCCGCGCACATGACAGACGACATGGTCCGTGAGGCGGACCGCTCGGGTTTTGTCACCATCGCTTCGCACACCAAGCACCATTGGATGCTCGCTAACCTCGGTTCGTCCGAATTGACGGACGAGATCGCGGGAGCGAAATCCGGCTTGGAAAAAGTCGTCGGCCATCCCGTCAGCATCTTTGCATATCCGTTTGGAAGTTATTCAGCCGCCGTCGACCGCGCCGTTCGCGACGCCGGGTACACCTCTGCCTACGGTACCCGCTTCGGTTCGCTGCACACCCCATCAACTTTGTTCCAGCTCCGCCGCATGCGTGTCCAAGATGGGGAGGATGTGGTGATGATGTTGGACGCGTTTTCACAACGTGAGGATTGACAGCGCCTCTTTTTTCCTCTAGCCTCGGCACTTGATGTCCGACGCGCAAACCCCAACGTCTCAAACACGTCCTAAGGTCCTCATCGGCATGTCCGGCGGGGTTGATTCGAGTGTGGCGGCGGCGTTGCTGGTCAAAGAGGGGTATGAGGTGACGGGTGGTTTTATCAAGAACTGGTCAGATGCGAAAGACTTGATGACCGGCGAGTGCCAGTGGAGGGGAGAGCGGCGTGATGCGTTGCGGGTCGCCGCGAAGCTCGGCATCTCGCTCATGACGTTTGATTTTGAAAAAGAATACCGCGAACGCGTCTTGGAGCGGATGTTTAAGGAATACGCGGCTGGGGTGACGCCAAATCCTGATGTCTTGTGCAACGAAGAGATCAAGTTTGGGTTGTTCGCAGAAGCGGCGTGGAAGCTGGGGTTTGATTTTGTCGCGACCGGACATTATGCGCGTGTCGTCGTTACGCCGTGTCATTCTGAGGGAGTAGCAACGACCGAAGAATCTCACTCGGTGCGGAGTGAGGTCCTTCGTCGGACTCAGGACGACACGAGGGCACATCTCTTGAAAGCTATTGATCGGGACAAGGACCAGTCGTACTTTTTGCATCGTGTGGATCAAAACGTTTTACGACGCACGCTGTTCCCGATCGGCCATCTGAAGAAATCAGAAGTCCGCGAGCTGGCAGCCGAGTTCCAGCTCCCCACCGCAACGAAACCTGATTCCCAAGGCATCTGCTTCATCGGCAAGCTCGATATGAAGGAGTTTTTGCGGATGCGTATCCCATCATCGCCGGGAGAAATTGTGACGCCAGAAGGGGAGGTTATCGGCCAGCACGACGGGTTGGATGCGTACACCATCGGGCAGCGCCAGGGGATCCAGGTCAGCAAAGACGGTTCGGCTTGGTATGTGGCCGGGAAAGATTTGGAAAAAAACCGCCTGCTGGTCGTACCTGATCGGGAGCACCCGTTGCTTTATCGGTCCGAGGCTGTTTTGACCAACCTGTACTGGATCAACGAACCTTCTGGCGCAGAGGTCGAAGTCGCGGTGCGTTATCACCAACCTCCCGTCAAGGCTGTCATTTCGACGAGGAGCGCCGAGGAGAAATCTCTTGGAATCGGACGCGAAGAGATTTCTCACTCCGTTCGAAATGACAGGGGGCAGCTTATGCTTCATTTTGCTCGTCCCGTCTGGGCGCTCGCCCCCGGCCAGTCAGCGGTGATTTTTCAGGGCGATGAGTGCTTGGGCGGTGGGTTTATCCAGTAGTGCGCTTTGTCTTTTCTTCCTCATCCGCTATCCTTCGCCCATGGCTCGCCGAACGCCCCGTCTGGAGTGGATTTCCGTCGTGTATCTGGCGCTGTTTGTGTTGGCGGTGCTTTCGCCGTCCATCCACACCCGTCCCTTCTTTGGCTTTTCGGAGACCCAGCTCGAAGAACTCACCATCTTCATCTTTGGCCTGGCTGGCCTGCTCACGTTCGCCCTCTACGAGCGGCTCATGGAAAAGCGGGAGAGGGAACGTGAAGAAGCGCGCCTCGACTTCCAGCGTGCGCAGCAAGAGCTGATCGAGTCCTACGCCTATATCGGTTCGATCAACCGCAAGATCGAGCTCCTCAAGCGTCTTGCGAACGACACGAGCACGACGCTCATGGACGACGCTTCACCCAAAGACCTCTACCAAGCGCTGATCGTGAACGCGTGTTCCGCGTTGGGTGCGGAGGCGGCGATGCTGCGTTTTGTCGACACGGGAAAGCTGCGCACCGAGGGCGAGTTCATGTATGGGACTCGCCCCAACCCGTCCATCCGCGTCGCGAACAAGGATCTGCGCGCCTTGCGCGACCGCGGCGATACGCACGCCTTTGTCCGGGCCGAAGACGGAAAAGACATCCTCGTTGTGCCGTCGGACCGGAAGGAAGACGGGAAGGCGCACTTCCTCTTTCTCCTTGACCGCGAGACGATCCCGGAGCTTGACGTATCGCTGATCAAGATTTTTGCCAACCAGGCGGAGATGCTCTACCGCAATTTTTACGACCGGAACGGACGCGCGATGGTTGACGTGCGCGCCTAAAAACGGCACGATGATCCGCAAGCGCTGTTATGACTGCCACCGAAGTCCGCCAAAAATTCCTCGACTTTTTTAAGGAAAAAGGCCACACCATCATCCCGTCCGCCTCCCTCCTCCCGGAGAACGACCCGACGGTCCTCTTTACGACTGCAGGCATGCATCCGTTGGTCCCGTATCTCTTAGGCGAAAAGCACCCGGGCGGAAAGCGGCTGGCGAATGCGCAAAAGTGTTTGCGCACGGATGACATCGAAGAAGTCGGCGACAACCGCCACCTCACTTTTTTTGAGATGCTGGGCAACTGGTCGCTCGGTGATTACTTCAAGCGAGAAGCCATCGGCTGGTCCTTCGAGTTTTTGACGGATGAACGTTGGCTCGGGCTTGATCCGAAGCGCCTCTACGTCACGGTGTTCGAGGGCGATGCGGATGCGCCGCGCGATGAAGAATCGATCGGGATCTGGCAGGCGCTGTTTGGGTCGCGTGGCATGTCGGTCGATGTCGGGGAGCGCATCTTTGTCTATCCCAAAAAGAAAAACTGGTGGGGTCCAGCCGGCCTCACCGGTCCCTGCGGCCCGGACACGGAAATGTTCTACGACACTGGACGTGAACATGATATGGCCTTTGGCGAGACGTGCCATCCAAACTGCGACTGTGGACGTTTCGTCGAGATTTGGAACGACGTGTTCATGGAGTACTTCAAGTCCGAGGACGGCTCGTTCCGTCCGTTGGAACAGAAGAACGTAGATACGGGCATGGGGCTTGAGCGTATCGCCGCGATCCTGCAAAACGTCCCGACGGTTTTTGATACGGAAATTTTTCAGAACATCTTCCGCAAGATCGAGGCGCTTTCAGGGAAGGCTTATACCGCTGTCATTTCGACGAGTAGCAACGAGGAGAAATCTCTTGGAATTCGACACGAAGAGATTTCTCACTCCGTTCGAAATGACAACAGCGATCAAGAGCAGGACAACCGCTCTTTCCGCATCATCGCTGACCACCTGCGTGCCGCGACGTTTGTCATTGGAGATGAGCGCGGCGTCGCTCCCTCAAACATCGGCCAAGGTTACATCGTGCGCCGCCTCATCCGCCGCGCCATCCGCGAAGGACGACGCCTGGGGATCACCGAACCATTTACGCATTTGATCGCTGAAGTCGTGGTCGGTGAGTTTGGAGGCCATTACACGGAATTGGAAAAGAGCTTGCCAAAGATCATCGAAGAGATGAAGAAAGAGGAGGAGAAGTTTGGGAAGACCTTGGAGAAGGGGATGAAGGAGTTAGAGAAGTTGGCTGCCAAAGGTGACGTGACCGGTGAGCAGGCGTTCATCCTCTTTTCGACCTACGGGTTCCCATGGGAATTGACGGAGGAGATTTTGCGCGAAAAAGGGATGACCGTTGATCGCGCCATCTTTGAAGCGGAGTTCAAGAAGCACCAAGACTTGTCCCGCACTGCGTCCGCCGGTGTCTTCAAAGGCGGCCTCGCTGATGACAGCGTCGAAACGACTCGCTTACATACGGCGACGCACTTATTGCATCAAGCGTTACGGACGGTCCTTGGCGACCATGTCGGCCAAAAAGGATCGAACATCACGGCGGAACGCCTGCGTTTCGACTTCTCCCATCCACAAAAGATGACGCCGGAAGAAATCCAGAAAGTTGAAGATATGGTCAATGACGCGATCAAGCGCGATTTACCAATTCATGTGGAAGAACTGACGATGGAGGAAGCAAAGGAGCGTGGCGCGATCGGCTTTTTTGAAGACAAGTACGCGCAGATCGGCGGCAAGATCAAAGTCTATTTTGTGGGCGACTATTCCAAAGAAATCTGTGGCGGCCCACACGTGACGCACACGGGGGAACTCGGAAGTTTCAAAATCCAAAAAGAAGAAGCCGTGAGCGCGGGAGTGCGGCGGATTAAGGCGACGGTAAGCGGACAGTAAAACGAGTTGACCGTCGACTGACCGTGTGGCAAAACAAGCGGGGTCTTTTTGAAAGGTTGGTGTCTCGTGACCGAGGTGTTCCTGGATCCATCGCATCTACCCGTTCCTTCGGGCGCCGGAGCGCGATCACATCCCCAGTCGCTCGGCCCGCTCGTCGTGCCTTGCTCGTACGTCCATCCGCCATTCGCCGAGCTCCAACGCTCGTTCGGTCGGGTGTGCCACCTGTTCGACCTGGGGGAACAGCCGAGGACCGCTCCGCCGTGGCGGCTGCATCCGGCCGTTCCAGGCAGGAAGTTAGAACCAGGGAAGCGTTCGTTCTACGCTCGTAGCTACAAGGTCGGCCAAAGCTATGAGGAGATCATCGTGGACGCGATGGCGGAGGGATACTATCCGGCGCACCACACCGAAGCGATCGACTTCGCGAGGGATGCCTGCGCGCGATCGTTTTTCTCAAAGGACGACTGGTTGGTAGCGCCCGGTTCCTTCACGGAACGTGAGCGGTACGTCTTCCGCCCTGACGCGGGTGAGCGTCTGCTGAACCGTTGCGTTACGCTGGTGCGCATGCAGCCCAAGCCCGATCCTCCCTCGCTTGATTTTCTCTTCCTCGATGAAGCACCCCAGAGCGTCCTCTGGATCCTCTGCGTCGAAGCCTGACCATCTCGCCCGTCTTCCGCCCACCCGCCTCTGGTCACAGGCGCGGTGGGCTTCTGCTTTTGACAGCTCCCCACAAAACCCGCTATCCTAAGCCCTATCAAATACCTCATGCCTACCCCGATCCGTGCCTATGGCATCTAGCGCGTCCAACAAGGACTTTTTGGTCCTCAAGGGGACGATCGAGGAGAACCTCCCAGCCGCGTCTTTCCGCGTCCGGCTCGACAATGGCCAGACGATTTTGTGTTATTTATCAGGAAAAATGAGGATGAACCGGATCCGGCTGACCCCGGGGGACGAGGTCCAGGTCGAAATGAGCCCCTATGATTTGACAAAGGGCCGGATTACTTATAGATTGTAGGCCACTTCAAAATCCATCCTGGCTGACCTGTCCTATGAAAGTACGCTCATCCGTCAAGGCTATGTGCCGTGATTGCCAACTCGTGCGCCGTAAGGGGCGCGTTGTTGTGATCTGCAAAAAGAATCCTAAGCATAAGCAGCGCCAAGGCTAACTTTTTTCTATGGCACGTATCGCTGGAGTCACCCTCCCCACCAACAAGCGCATCGAGATCGCCCTCACCTATATCTATGGTGTCGGTGCCACGACCGCGAAGAGCATTTTGAAGACCACGGGCGTTGACCCGAACATCCGCGTCAAAGATTTGACCGAGGCGCAGGCCAACCAGCTGCGTGACGAGGTGGAGAAAAAGTACAAGGTGGAAGGCGAGCTCCGCCGCGTCGTGTTGTCCAACATCAAGCGGTTGAAGGAAATCGGTTCGTACCGCGGTTCGCGCCACAGCAAAAACTTGCCGGTTCGCGGCCAGCGCACCAAGACCAACTCCCGTACCGTGCGCGGCAACGTGCGCCGCACCATGGGCTCCGGGAAGCGTAAGCTTGAGAAGACGTAATCCTTTTTGATGACTATGTCTGACGAAGTCAAAATCGAAGCGACCGAGGCTTCCGCCGCCAAGCCGGCCGTGAAGCCCAAGCCCAAGGCCCGCCGTGGGAAGCGGGTGCGCGTCCAGTCACCGATCGGCTGCGCCTACATCCAAGCAACCTACAACAACACGATCGTCACGCTTACGGACGTGAACGGCAACACGATCTCTTGGTCCAGCGCCGGCCATAACGGGTTCAAGGGCCCGAAAAAGGCGACCCCGTACGCGGCTTCGGTCATCGTGCGTGACGCCGTCGAGAAAGCAAAGGACAGCGGGTTGAAAGAAGTGAACGTGTTCTTGTCTGGCGTCGGCCAGGGCCGCGAAGGCGCGCTCCGTGCCCTGAACGCAAACGGGCTGACCGTCCTCACGATCAAGGACATCACGGCGGTCCCGCATAACGGCTGCCGCCCGCCGCGCCCACGCCGCGTCTAACCTATGAAGAAACTCAAACTCACCGCCAAACATTCCCGCCGCGACGGCGTCGCGCTCACGGACAAGGCCTCGCACGCACGTGCGTTGGCTCGCCGTCCGTACGCCCCGGGCGTGCACGGGCCGACCGGACGCACCCGCCAGACCGACTACGGCAAGCAGCTGCGCGAAAAGCAAAAGGCCAAGCGCATCTACGGCTTGAATGAGCGCCAGTTCCGCAACCTGTTTGAAGAGGTCGCCCGCCGCACCGGGAACACGGGGGAGATGCTCATCAAGGAGCTCGAGCGCCGTTTGGACAACGTGGTGTACCGTGCCGGCTTTGTGCCGACCCGCGCCGCCGCGCGCCAAGCCGTGTCCCACGCGCAATTTGAAATCAACGGCAAAAAGGTGAACATCCCATCCTACCGCGTCCGTGCCGGCGAGGTGATCAAGATCCGCGAGATCAAGCGCAGCAAGGGGAACTGGAAGACGCTGGAGGAAGCACTACAGAAAAAGGCCTCGGCCGTCTCCTGGCTCGCGGTCGACCCGAAAGAGGCGTCCGTCAAAGTGACGGGCCAACCAGAAGGGCCGGAACTGTTGCAGCAGCCGTTTG
>CAZFRH010000020.1:0-5493 GCA_964521235.1 uncultured Gammaproteobacteria bacterium
GGTTGCACCGACGGATACCACCTCCCACGCACTCCTCCGTACAGATCTCGTCCGGCTTGCCGGCGCAGAGATCTGCGGGCGGAGGCGGAGGGGGCGTGCCCGCGTCTTCCATCGCCGGAGGCGGCGGAGGGGGCGGGGGCATTCCGGCATCGGGCTCGGGTGCAGGACCCGCGTCTTCCTCTGCCGGGGGCGGAGGGGGCGGGGTGCCAGCGTCGACGTTGACACACCTTTCGGTGTTGCACCGCCAATCGATTCCTTCGGGGGTGCTCTCGCACTCCCACCGGGAAGTCCCCGCCTCGCAGAAGTTCGCGCAGTCGGGATCGCCCTCCTGGCCGACGATCTGGCACTCGCGTTCCGGCCGCGTGGCTGGAGGGGGCGGAATGCTGGTGTCGGGAGCGGGCGTCGCGGCGTCGGGCGTCGACATGACGACGTCGTCCTCCGGGTCGACGGGACCCATGCGGCACGCAGCGAAAGCGAAGACGAACGCGAGAACGATCTTCTTGGTCATCTTAGACTCCTCCCCCGTAACGTGGGGGCTACGTTTGAATTGTCGAAGTCCGCGTTACCCGCGAACCAAATGGCTAACTTGAGGGTTCTCGAGGATAACGAACTACAATACCACCTTTTAGTGATTTTGTCAAGCGTTTACTTGGCTAATTTAAGCGAAAAAGAAGTGGCTAATCTATAACAAAAATGACGTTTTCTTTATTCTTAGCTAGATTCCCGCCTTCGCGGGAATGACAGATTGCGCCCATTGTTCTTAGCCAAAAAATTGACCTCATCTAACATTAGCGGAAAAATAGCCCTGCCCGTCAGATACCCTGCGGGCACAACCGACAACAGAAGACCCCCGCCTATTTGTGGTCAGGCCTTCGGAAAGCAAAGAATGCACGATTCAAGTTGACCCCGGACCTTCTCCCCCGATCTTCACTCCGCCGATGGCATCTCCGGCCGGTCGCGCACTGCGCTGCTGGAATGCTACGGCACGTCATGGGCCCTGCCCCATGATCTACGCCCCGAGCCTTCTCGGGGCGTTTCTATTTCCCCCACCCTTCAGGCGGTTGCCAAGGCAGCGCACGATCCCAAGCATCCATAAAGAAAATTTTCATGGTGGCAGCAAACTCCGGATGCTCAATCACGATCGAGGCCCCGGCAGAACGTTGATGCAACCAGACGACTCGGCGTGAAGTGATGACGAGTTCACCGCCAAAGGGGGCGCGCCCGTAATCTACGACGCGCGCTTCAAAACGGCTCGTGTCGAAATAGGGCGGTGTATACCCTGGCTTGATTGCCATCAATACCTTGCTACCGCTCAACCGTTCAGCCACTGCCCGACGCTGCTCGTCTTGGATTGCGGCCACGTCTATCAGCTCCTGGTCGACGGCGTAAAAATTTAATATGGGCTCGCCCCAACCTGCGACCTCTTCACGGATTCTGACAATGTCCTCCCCACCCTCTATAAAACGGATGACGGGCTTGTTTTGGATCACGTTAAAAATCGCTTTCAGCTTCGGCAACCCATCTTCTACCTGCTTTTTTGCGACTTCAGCGTCCACGAGACGCTTCCCCACCATGGATTGTAAGCGCTCCGGATGTTCCGCGACGTAATACGTCTTGCCCATGCGGTCGTAGGACGACGCCAAGCCTTTGTCCATCAGCGATTCAAGTTGGACATACGTCGTCGAACGGTTGACGCTGGCTTTTTCTGCGACCGCTTGGATGTTGGTGGGGCCGAGCTCGAGCATCGCGAGATAGACGTCGGCTTCTTTTGGTGCCAAACCCAATGCCATCAGCAAACCCCGTAGGTCATCCAGCATATCAATCCAACAACGCGGACAAGGTCGCACGCGCCGTCGCTTCCCAGGTGTAGTGCTTCACCCACTCCTGACCACGGATGACGAGACGGTCGCGCGTCGCACCATCATCCACGATTTGGACGAGCGCGTTCTCTAACCCTTCTGGATGGTCCGGACGGAAAAAGAGCGCGTTCCCCTCACCCACCACCTCTGGCAATGAGGCCGCGTTAGACGAGAGGACGGGCGTACCGCAAGCCATGGCTTCGAGCGGCGGCAAACCAAACCCTTCGTACCAGGATGGCTGGATGTAGGCTGTCGCGGCTGACAGGAGGCCGGGTTTTAGGTCTTCTGGGAGATAATCCACGAAACGGATGTCGTCGCGGCCAACGCCAGCTTCGGCAGCACGTCGGATCCCAGCCGAGCCTTCGCCCGACCGTCCCGCGAGCACCAGCTGCATCGGATCACCCTCGCCGCGGCGAGCTTTGTAGCGATGGAACGCTTCCACGAGCAAGCCGACGTTCTTTTTGTCTTCGATGCGGCCGATGAAGAGAAAGAACGGTTGCGAGAGCTGGAGCGCCTGCAACACTTCTTCTTGTTCTTCGTGGCTCGCCCACTGGAAATGGTCGTGGTCAATCCCGAGCGGCGTGACTTGGATGCGTGAGGGGTCTGCGCCGTACAGTTCGACGATCTCGCGTTTGCAGAATTCGGACACGGTCAGGATGGTGGTCGCGCGTTTCACGATGTCGCGCGTGGACCACTCGTGGTACCAGCGTTGGTACCAGGGGTACAGCTCGGGATAGCGGTGGAAGCCGACGTCGTGGATGGTCACGACGGTACGGCGCGGGATCGAACGCGGCAAAACGTGTGCCGGAACAAAGAGCGCGTCCGGCGGACGACGGAACATCTCCCACGAGAGCCGGAGTTGCGTCCACAAGTATTTTGGCGGCCATTCCAAACGCGTCTCATGCCAGTTGTTCGGGCCCTTTTCCAACCCGTACATGAGCGGCTCGTTGCCATAGAGGAGCCAGGAATGCTGTGCAGCCTCGGGCAGCTTTTTGAGCGCCTCAACCAGGTGGTAAGCGTACCATTCGACTCCCGTCTTTTTCTGGCGGTTCGCCCGTGTCGCCTCAATGCCGATGACCATGGGGGGAGTATAGCCAGAAATCAGGGAAGGCGTAACAAGAACCATTTGTCATTCCGACCGAGGAGTTCGACGACGAGCGGAGGAATCCCTTCGAAGAGATCCCTCGGCTCCGCTGCTGCTACGCTCGGGATGACAACCTCTTCAATTTACCGGTTCGCCGTCAGCTCAATCTTGAGCTTGACCTGCTCATCTACGTCAGCCACGAACGGGATGCTCGGGATGACCAAATTGTAGTCTGCGCGGTTGACCGTGGCTTCTGCGCTGCCGGTCACGCTGTTCTCGGAGGTAAACGTCGCCGTACCGCGGAAGGTCTGTTCTTTGGTGACGCCTGCGATGGTCAGCGTGCCGACCATGGTAAAGGTGAACGGGACGTTCAGCTCTGCCTTGGCTGGCATGTCCTGGAGCCCGGTCGGCGTCCACACGATGTACTCGTTGGCGTCATCCTCCGTCTTCAAGATCAAACGCTGGATGGCGCGGTTGCGGTTTTCATCATCTGTCTTAAAGGTACGTGCGTTGATGCGGATGGCGCTTGCTGTCGCAGCTGCCAAGTTGTTGCGGTCCACGTTCAAGCTGCCGCTGACCTGGTCCGTTGTCCCGACCACCACTTTCGGGGCACCGCGCAACATTTCGCCCAAGGTAAACGTCGCGGTAGATTTGCTGGAATCAATCTGGTACATCCCTTCTACGGCCGGGGCTGTCGTGTCAGGCGTTGTGGTCGGTGTTTGGGTGTCAGGCGTGGTCGGCTGGTTAGGCACGACGACCTCGCTTGGTGCCTTGGTCGGACGCGTGGCGTACCAGTAAAAACCTCCACCTACCACGGCACCGAGGACAACCAATCCGATAATAACCTTCAGGACGTTGGACATAAAAAAGAAGCTGAAAAATGAGTGGTGGAATGATGACAAGCGAGCCGCGGGCTGTCCATAGAACGACAAACCGCGGCGGAATCCAGGAAGGACTCAACGCCGCGGCAGGGGTAGACGGAACGACCCAAAATCTAGGACCACTTCTCTCATCTCATGAGGACGGTCTGGAGAAATGATGAAGATCTTCTTCGCGGTGAGGGCAGCTTCGAGCATCCGCAACGCTTCGCTCAGCATCTCCGTGTCCGAATAGATGCCGAGGGCCTCCTTCAGCCGCACGTAGGACTGGTGCGCCTCCTCAGAAAAATCGAGGGGCATGATCGCGGCCGTTTTGGGCCGGATAAAAACTCCTGAATTTTCTGAATCTTCGTCTTTTTCTTTTCCCACCTTTTCCTCCTCAGCAAATCGACCCTAGCACAGGTCGCCCTTTTCTTCAACCGTCAGCTAGAGAAAATACTCCGCTTGTACGCTTCGAGGTTTTCAAGGGCGATACCGGTGCCTTTAGCGACACACAGCTGCGGGTTGTCGGCGACGAAGGCTGGGACGCCTGTGGCTTCGGCGAACAACCGTTCCAAGTTGCGGAGCTGGGACGAACCGCCGGACAAGACCATCCCTTTTTGCATGACGTCGGCGGACAATTCCGGCGGGGTGGCACGCAACACGTCTTTGATCGCGTCTACGATCCCCTGCAGCTCTTGCTGGATGGCGTCGGTCACGTCGTCGCTGGTGACGGTCACGATACGTGGCAAACCGGAGATCATGTCGCGTCCTTTGACCTCCATTTCGAGCTTGTCTTCCAAATATAAGGCAGACCCGATGCGGATTTTGATGTCTTCTGCGGTGCGTTCGCCGATGGCGAGCCCGTATTTGCGCCGCACGTGTTCTTGGATGGCGCTGTCGAGCTTGTTGCCGCCAATACGCACGGAGGAAGAAGCAACGATCCCGCCCAAAGAGATGACGGCGATCTCTGACGTCCCGCCACCGATATCAATAATCATGTGGCCAGAGGCTGAACCGATCGGAATGTCTGCTCCGATGGCTGCAACGACCGGCTCTTTGATGATGTAGGCAGCTTTGGCACCGGCGGACAGCGTGGCATCAATGACCGCTCGACGCTCCGTGGACGTGATGCCGCCCGGGACTGCAACCATGACTTCTGGACGGAAAAAACGGACGCCGCCAACGGCTTTGTTGATGAAATACCGGAGCATGGCTTCGGTCGTGCGGTAGTCGGCGATGACGCCGTCTTTGAGCGGGCGCTTGGCGACGATCGTGTCCGGCGTGCGGCCCAACATGTCCTTCGCTTCCTTGCCCACGGCCAAGACTTTTTTGTCGGCGAGGGAGATGGCGACGACCGACGGCTCATTCATAATGATCCCCTTCTTCGGAATGAAGACGAGGACCGTTGTTGTGCCAAGGTCAATGCCGATTTTTTTGCCGAACATAATGTTCTTTTGCTGTCATTCCGACCGAGGAGGCTCTGCGACGAGCGGAGGAATCCCTTCGAAGCGATCCCTCGGCTTCGTCAGACTCCGCTCGGGATGACAGACAACCCCTTCTGTTTTACCGATCAGTTTTTAAACTTCACTTCGATGTCTGTGTCGGCCGTGAGTTCCTGGGTGACCTGGTAGCGTAGGTCTCCAAAATCCGCGGAATCCTCGCCAGGCACGGCTGACTGGATGTTCTTACC
>CAZFRH010000020.1:5593-10949 GCA_964521235.1 uncultured Gammaproteobacteria bacterium
GGTCTCCAAAATCCGCGGAATCCTCGCCAGGCACGGCTGACTGGATGTTCTTACCGAACGCGTGGTCAAGCGTCAATGACGTATTCGATCCCGGCTGCTTTTGTACACGAAGGTTGTACGATCCTTGGCCGACCGGGGCGAGCGCGGAGGCCGGCAGGCGGTAACGGAAGACGAGTTCACGCGTCCGCCCCGGCTCAACCACCCAAAACGCGCCGAACACGCGCTTCCCCAGCTCCTGGCCAACATCAACGACCGCGGACGCGCCGCCTTGGACGGACACCAGCTCACTCCCTTCGGGGACGTAGAGGCGCGTGTAGCTCCGATAGCGCGTGTAACGCCAATCAATCTGGCGCGTGCGGTTGGTGTAGCGCAAGCGGACGGTCGCGAGAGCCTGTCCAGGATTTGAAGCGTCGAGCTGGTAGATGATCTGCTTGTCCATCATGCCATCCGTCTTGAGGGCGGCCAGGTTTGCGTCTACGACGGCGAGGAAATCCTTGCCCTGGCTCTCGCCCATACGCCCGGTCCAGCCACGTGCATCCAAAAGCGGGAGGACGTTCGGGTCCGGATCAAAGACGAGGATGTCCTTGCGCCCCAAGGCTTGCGTCGCGAGTCCGAGCAAAGCGGGCCAGCGCTCGCCAGGCATCGCAAAGACCTTAGCCATAAGCTCTTGCCCGACTTTGGCCACGACTTCCTTGCGTTGCGGCACCGGCGTCCCGTCTTCGCGGAACCCGATCTCGACGTCGTACTGGAGCTCGTCAAAAAAGTTCTCGGCATCAAACGTCTTCCCTTCGACGACGAGCGGACCGGTCAGCTTGAGCAGCTCGCGGAAGAAACCCGGCTGGAGGGCGATGACGCCGTTCACGTCCGCTGTCACCCCAGCCGCCGCGCGCTCCCCTTCGTACATGCGCATGGCGAGTGCGGCGGAGGTCGGAAAGTCGGGCGACCAGTTGCTGTCACGCAAGAACCACGCGGACACGCCGAGCTCGCGCCGGACGGGATCCGGCGGGATCTCATTCCACCCGACCGCCGGGCCGTCCACGTTGTACACGTCATCAAACACAAAGCGCACCATGGACCCGTTGTTGACCTCAAGCTCCCCGACCGTGCCAATAAAGCCGCCGGTTGGACGGAGCTCGTCGGCGTTCTGCAGGAGGACAAGGTAATTTTTCGGTGTCGGATAACCGACGAGCGGCAAGATCACTTCGGCGATGCTCGTCACCTCGTCGAGCTGGCGCTTGAGCGTCGGGAGGGTGCGAGAAAACGGCTCGAGCGCCTCACGCGCTGGACGGATCAGGTCATCCTGCGGGACCTGCTGCCAGGCGGTGAGGGCGATGTCCACTTTTTCCCGCGCCAGGCGAAGCTCCGGAAGGATGTCCGCCACGCGCGCCAAGATTTCGCGCCGCTCATCCACGGACAGGTCGTTGAAGGAACGGCCACCGGCAACGCCAAGCCCCGCTTCGGTCAGGACCCCTGCTGCGGCCAGGGCTTCTTGGACGGATTGGGCGGCTTGGAGCAGGTCGCGTGCCGCATCCAGGGCTGACGCGCCCGAGCGCGCCACGGTCTCGAGCGCTTGGATGCGCGCGCCGACGAGCGGCATGAACTTCCATCCGCCGGTGGCACGCAACCCGGCGCGTACGCCATCGAGGGAACGCTCCGCGTGGTCAACGCCTGCTAGCGCCCCGTCAAAATCACGCACAAGCAAGGCCGACTGGACCGCCTGCAAGTCTTTACGCAGCTGTATGGCACCGCTCCCTGCCCGCGCCAACCCATATCCCAACGGTGCAAGGGCGAGGAGCAGGACGAGGATGGCGACGAAGGCGAGCCCAAGCCAGAGACGGCGGTGGGAACGGCCTGGCCCTAAGCGCGGTTGTGGCGAAGACGGCAAAAGACCAGGTTCTTCCGCTGGCGACGGGAGTTCAGGGACGGCTGGCTGCGTCAGGAAGTTTGGGGTGTTGCTGGGCATGGGAAAGGCGCGGGTCGGGCGTACCGAAGTGCTTCAAAAAGTATTTTACCCCACTTACCAAATGTATGCGCGCTACCGGGTTTTTAAGCGCCTCCCAGACATGGCGCGTCTGGCTCTGGCGTTGGTGGTAGTGGAGCACGCGCGCGACCGGCGTAAAGGCAACGCGAAAGCCACTATGCCACGCCCGACGGCACAAGTCCGCATCTTCAAAGTACATAAAAAAACGTTCATCAAAAGCGCCGATCTTGTCGATCACTTCCCGGCGGATGAGCATGGATGCGCCGAGCACCCAGTCCACGTCCTGCTCTTGGGTGCGGTCCATGCCCCGCATGAGGTACCGCTCGTTATGCCGCTTCCCCCAGGGTGTCTTGCCAAGAGGGGTGCGACGGAAGATCGGCGTCCACAGACCGGGGAATCGGTAGCAGGAATCCTGGTCCGTGCCGTCCGGGTTCATGAGGCGGGGCCCGGAGATGCCGATTTCTGGATGCGCATCCATCCACGCGATCCACTTTTCCAGCTCCCCAGGCAAAAAGGTCAGGTCCGGATTGCAGAGGAGGAAGTACCGGCCGCGCCCTTCACGGATCCCGATGTTGTTGGCTTTGCCGAACCCGTGGTTGACTCCCGCATCAATCACGCGCACCCAGGGGAAGCGGGAACGCACCATGTCAACCGTCCCATCCCGCGAACCGTTGTCCACCAGGATGTACTCGTACGGGAACGCCAGGGCGACGTCCTCCACGCCAGCCAACAGGTGGCGGATAAAATGCGGCGTGCGGTAGTTCACCGTAATGAGGGTGACCAAGGGAAGGGTGTCGTTCATACAAACCAGCGCCACATCTCGTCCGGCCCGATGGTCGCGCGCGATCCGACTTCGCGGCGCAACCGCAAGGCGCGGGGGACCTGGAAAAAAACGCCAAAGGACCGGAGGCCGGTCAACGGGTCTGCCACCCCGGCCACGATCCCCTTGACCCAATTCCAGATGGTCCAAGGGAAGTGGCCGAGCGCATTCAGCACGCGCTCATTTTTCAAACGGACGAGCAACCAACCGGCGTTCGCCACACGCTGCGCACGCGCCTCATGGCCGTACCAATGGCGGAGCCATGACCAGAAGGTAGTCTCCGGGAGAGGGAGCGGCCTCACCCAGCCGTGCGCCCCTGGGACGAGGCGCGCCCGCAACCCGAGCCGCTTGGCACGCCACGCAAGGTCAACGGCGGCCAGCCCAGGGCCCAGCGCTTCGTCGAACCAGCCGACGGATGTCTTGAGGCGCTCCAAGGCAGACATACGCACCATGACGGCCGTCAGCGGAAACCCGAAGACCTCGTCTGGGGCGATCGCCTCAGTGTCCGGCTGTCCTGCCATGCGGAGCCGCACACGGCGTGCCTTGGTCAGGTCGAAGCCAACAGAAGCCCACTTCCCGTGCGGGATCAGCTGTTCACGTTCACCGTCATCATCCAACGCCCATTCCGCGTAGGATAGCCCCGGGCCCGCAATGTGGAGGGTAGGGTCGGCGTCAAAGGCGCGCAGCAGCTCTTCCAATGCCGTCGCCTCAAGCCAGACGCCTTGCGCTAAAAAGAGGACAAAGCGCTGGTCGGCATTTTCCCCATCCCACCGGGAACGCGTCAGGGCCAGCAGGTCGTTGTGGTCGCGTAGTACGTCTTGGGAGCCGCGGCGGCGGAGTGCGATCAAGTCAGGACGGCCCTCGAGCCACGGACGGCCGCCTTCCGTCGCGCCGTGGTCAGCCACGACCGTACGGAAGGCATGGGACGACTGCGCCTCAAGTGATTTCAGCGCGTCCGGCATCCGCGGCACATGGCCGGCCAGCACAACATGGACTGCGACGCGCTCCGTAGCCTCCATACTTACGGGGAAACCTTGCGTTTAGGCGAGACGTTAAACCCAAGCGGCCGGCCGAGCATGAGCCGCGTCTGGGCATCAATCGCAGGCAAGGCGCCGAACACCAAAAAGGTGATGGGCAAGAGCACCCATTGCAGGATCATAACGCCATACGCATACGGCCGGGACAGGTGACGCGGGCGCGGCGGGAGCAAGGTCAAGGCAAGCCCGGCGGACACGAACAGGCCGATCATGGAGAAACGCATCAGCCATTGCAGGGTGAACGGTGTGTTCTGGAAGATGGCGTACGAACGAAATTGGTCAGGCGCAACCCAAAACGGGAGGTAGCCCAAAATGAAGATGAGGAACGGGGCCGTCGCCCAGGTAAACATCCCCTCCAGCTGCTTGAAGAGCCAGGCGACCTTGGTGTGCCACGGCATGAGCGGGTCACGCGCAAAGGCTTCGGCCATGTAGGGGAAGTTTTCGACGCCCCACGCCCAACGGCGCAGCTGCTTGTACAGGGCAACGAGCGCGGCACGGTAATTGCCGGTCATGACCGTATCCATGGAGACGGGGAGGTGGATCGGGGTCACGCGGTAACGGCCGTGGTATTTGATCAGGCCCTGCAAAAAGATGCGTGAGTCCTCGGAGACGATGTCCTTTTGCCAGTACCCGACGTCCATGAGCATACGCAGGCTCATGGAGTGGGAAGAGAACGTCATCATCCCCTCCGGACGGGCGAGCTCTGTCATGAGCCAAAAGGTGGTGCCGAACATGGCAACGCGCACGGCGGCCGGTGACTCCCACAAGTTGTTGTTGTAGAGCGCGACGGGTTGGTAGGACGAACGCGTCGGTTCTTCGACGGTCAGATAGGTATAGGTGAGATGCGAGAGGTAGCTCGGGTGGACCAGCGTATCCACGTCAAAAGACGAGACGATCGTGTTGTCCGGATCCATCCCTTCAGCTAAGAGCGGCGGGATGACTTGGTGCGCGGCATAATGCAGGTTCGAACCTTTGCCCGGGATTTCGTCCGGAAGGCCGACCGGGTGGGTCGTGACAAAAAAGTGTTCAAAGCGTTGCCCAAACTCGTCGCGCGCCTTATTGGCCACGCGTTCAAACCGCTCCCGGTCGCGCTCTTCGCCAGCCAGCACAATGCTCACGCGCTTGGCTGGGAACGCGGCGTCTGCCAAGACGCGCAACGTCTCGCGCACCACGTTTTCTTCCTCTTTATACGTCGGCAAAAAGATGATGTGCCGGATGTGTTCATAGCCCGGGGTCGCTTCTGCCATCTTTTGCCAATTGGTCTTCAACGCTTTGCGGTAGCGCCACCAGCTGCTCAAGAGAAACGGGAGGAAGTACAAAATACGGATGAGCCAGTACAGGTCAAACAAGATGATGAAAAAGACCATCCACAGCGGGCGCACAAACGACAACCCAAGACCGACGAGGAGCGTCGTCCAGACAATGGCGCCAGGGAGGATCTCCCATACGCGTCGGGGAATGAATTGGATCATGGGCGTGGCACAGTGATGTTTGGTTCCGCGTCGTAGATGGGGGCGA
>CAZFRH010000021.1:0-3674 GCA_964521235.1 uncultured Gammaproteobacteria bacterium
GATGGGCTGACGGAATTTCTTGAAGAAGTGAAGAAGCATCCCAAGACGAAAGTGATCGTAGGATACAACCACCTGTTGGCGCAGAATACGATCCTGACAGACATCTTATTGGAACGTGGGAAGAACGGCGCGCCGCTCACCATCGATACAGAATTCCGTAGCCATTGGAGCGGTGTGTTTAAGGCACACCCGTGGCTCTCCGGCCCGGAGGATACCTACCTTGGTTTTTGGCAGCGTGGCGGAGGTGCGGGCGGGGAACATTCGCACGCGCTCAACTTGTGGCAGCACTTTGCGCACGTCGTCGGAGCAGGAAGGGTGAAAGAGGTGAGTGCCACGTTTGACTACGTCAAAGAACGGGGCGCTTGGTATGACCGGCTCGCCTTCCTTTCCCTGACGACAGAGAGCGGCTTGACTGGCCGTGTGGTGCAAGATGTCGTCTCCAACCCAAAAACGAAAATCGGGCATATCCGCTTTGAGAAGGCGCGTGTGGAGTGGTATTGCGACCTCACCAAGTCTCTCGACCGCGTGATGATGACCGGCGTGGGAGAGGGGAAAGAGTTTGCACAGGACCTGACGAAGACGCGGCCGGACGAGTTCTTCCAGGAGATCAAACATATCCAGGATTTGGTTGATGGGCGCATTTCTATTAACGATTCCCCGGTCCGGCTTGAACGGGCGGTTGAAACAATTCTCGTGCTTGCGGCGGCGCACCAATCCTGTGCAGAGGGTAAGCGGATTGAAATTTCGTATCCGTCCGTATGATGCAAGGGCCGCTGTTTGCCGCGAACAACCACAGCGCGTTTGAGATCGCGTTTCGTCCGGCGGAGGTGGCTTTTTGTCACACATTGGCCCAGGCGTTGCAGGAGCAGTACCCGTTCCAGTCCGTTGATGCCGGAAGTATCGCGCAAGTTAACGAAGCGGAGCAGGCCAGCAACAACTTTCGTGTTGAGGTTGTTGGGGAGGACGGCGGACGCCGCTTCATTCTTGCGCGGAAGAATATCTATCTTGCACAAGAACAAGATGTCCTATTCTCTGTGAAGACCTTGGCTTTTTTGACTGAGAAAGGGATTTCGGTCCCGCGCCTGATGACGACGCGGAGCGGGGAATACTATGCGACCTTTGAGGGGAGCCGGTGGCAGGTGTTCGATTTTATCGCAGGGAACCATTATGCCGGACAGGCCCAAGAATTGGTGGAAGTGGCACGTGGGATCGCGGCCTTGCACCGTGTCCTCGTCGCGTTTCCGTACCAAGAGGAGCTGAAACATCGGGGTTCTATGGGATTCTCCCGGGAGGGTTTGGAAAAGGTTCTGCAAGCGGCGTCGCGAAAACAGGATGAGCTCGATGTTGCGCTTGATGGTTTCGCTGAAGAGTTACGTGCGTTTGCCGCCCTCCGTGACCAGTTTCAGGTTACCGATGCACGTCAGCAGGTTGTCCACGGCGACCTCCATCCGCATAACACGATTTTTTTTGATGGAAAGCTTCGCGCGATGCTTGATTTTGACCTGATGCGTTACGGTGAGCTGCTCCGCGACGTTGGGTTTGCGGCACACCGGTTTTCGCGGCAGTACGCTGTCTGTGTCGGAGGCGGAGCGGAACAGGCGGCGCTCGGTTTCCAACAATTCTTGAAAGCCTATCGCGAGGAGTATCCGTTGACGGATGAAGAAGTCCGGAGCCTCCCGTTTTTCATGCTGGATGAGCTCCTGCGCCGTATCGTCACGGATTTCTCACGCTATTATTTTGAAGGGATTACGCGTTTCGCGAACGTCCGCGAATTAGAAAAGAAAGTCACGCTCTTACGTGAAGCAGAATACCTTTCCTCCTATGTCACCGCTTGAACAACGCCTGAAGAACATCCGCGTCATTCTGTCTGATGTCGATGGTACGCTGACCGACGGGTCGCTCATTTTTGATAAGGACGGTCACGAGCTCAAATCGTTTTTCGCACGGGACGGTTCCCGTACGACGCTCGCGCTTAAGGCCGGTATCAAAGTTTTTTTTATCACGTCGCGGGTGAGCCCGGCGGTTGAAGTGCGTGCACGGGAGCGCGGGATCAGCGGGGTGCTTTCCAAGAAAGATATTCCGAATGGATCGTTGGATGGATTTTTTCAGCAGATCGGTGTTTCTCGTGATGAGGTTCTGTATCTAGGCGACGACTTGAATGACCTTCCTTTTTTGCGCCAAGTGGGGGTCAGGTGCGCGGTCGGGGATGCGACGCCAGAAGTGAAGGCCGTGGCAGACATTGTTACCGGGCTCAACGGCGGACGTGGCGCCTTAGCTGAAGTGATTGAACGCGTATTGCGCGCCCAAGGGGTATGGGATAGGCTCGTCGGCAGTATGGAAATCCTTGGCGTCATCCCAGCCCGCGGTGGGTCAAAAGGCATCCCGCGCAAAAACATCAGACTGCTCAACGGCAAGCCGCTGATCGCGTGGACGATCGAAGCTGCGAAGCAGTCCAAGTTGCTCACGCGCGTCATTGTCTCAACGGATGACCAAGAGATCGCGGACATCGCGCGGTCCTATGGCGCAGAAGTCCCGTTTCTCCGTCCAGCGGACATCTCCCATGATTTGGCGACCGACGTCCAATTTTTGAACCACGCGTTGGATTTTTTGAAGGAGCGCGAAGGGTATGAGCCGGAGATCGTGCTCCGCTTGCCGCCGACGTCGCCTCTGCGTACCGCCGCCCATATTGACGAGGGGATCGAGGTGCTCTTGAGCCATCCAGAAGCCGACGCGTCACGTCCCATGACCGAAGCGCCGAAGCATCCCTACAAGATGTGGAAGGTAAGCGACCAAGACGGCTACGTCGAACCGTTCCTCCCATATTCGTTTACCAACATGGATGAGCCGTTCAACATGCCGCGCCAGATCTTGCCCAAGGTGTTTGTGCATACGGGTGCCATGGACGTGATGCGTCTCCGCACGATCCGTGAATTGAAGTCCACGTCTGGAAAGAAACTCGCGTACTTCATGATGTCCGCGGAAGATTCGGTGAACATCGACCACATCACGGATTTTGATTTGGCGGAGCTGTTGATGAAGCGGCGGGAACAGGTTGGACGCTAGAGTTCGTCTACTTGACGGGCTGGCTAGCCCAGGTACCATCTACGCGTTATGAAACGAGCCTTTGTGACGGGAATTACGGGCCAGGACGGTTCTTATTTGGCCGAGCTGTTGCTTTCAAAGGGGTATGAGGTCCATGGCTTGATCCGTCGCTCCAGCACCTTTAACACTAGCCGCATTGACCATCTCTACCAGGACCCGCATGGGACAGACACCAAGCTCTTTTTGCATTATGGGGACCTGTCGGATGCGAGCGTGGTTTCGCGGCTCCTTGGCACGATTGCGCCGGATGAGGTGTATGCCTTGGGAGCGCAGAGCCATGTCCGTGTGAGTTTTGATGCGCCGCTCTACACGGGGGACGTGACCGGTCTCGGGACACTTCGCCTGCTTGAAGCGATCCGGGATACGCGTGTGCCGTGCCGGTTTTATCAAGCGAGCTCGAGCGAAATGTTCGGTGCAGCTCCGGCTCCGCAGAATGAGAAGACCGCTTTTTACCCACGCAGCCCGTACGGCGTCGCCAAGGTCGCGTCGTATTGGTATGCGGTGAACTATCGTGAAGCGTACGGCCTGCATGTCTCAAATGGCATCTTGTTTAACCACGAGAGCCCACGCCG
>CAZFRH010000021.1:3774-10100 GCA_964521235.1 uncultured Gammaproteobacteria bacterium
CGCTTAAGGCTATGCGTGAGTGGATCCTGCGCCATCCGTATCGTGCCATCCTGGCTTTTGCGTTTGTGGTCCACGTGAGCTTGTTTTTTGGCGTTTTTGGTCGTACGTATTTTGAATCACACGGCACGGACGCCCGCCAGTACCAAACGCTTGCCGAGAATTTTTTGCAGGGACGTGGCTTGAGCATGAGTGAGGAGGCTCCCTATGTCCCGGACGCCGTGCGTACGCCAGGCTATCCGTTTTTCTTGGCGGGCGTGAAAGCGGTGACCGGGTCTTTTTATCCGTCGCTCTATCTTAGCTTGTTGCTCGGTCTGATCGTTCCGCTCTGCGGCATGTGGATCATGGCGCGTTTTACGGATGACCGACGGTGGTGGCTCGCGACTGGTCTTGCCCTCACGTTGGATCCGCACTTGTTTTACCACAGCTTCATCTACGGTTCAGAAGGGACGTTCATCCCGTCGGTCGCCCTCGCGCTTGTCGTGTGCATCGTAGCGCTTGAGAAGCGTTCGTGGCGTTGGGCGGCGGCGGCCGGGGCGATGACAGGGATTGCCGTGATGGGGCGCCCGATCGTCCAATTCGTCCCGTTCTTGTTTGCCGCAACCTGTCTCGCCATGACCTGGAAAACGCTGCGACGTCGTGGGTTCCAGATGGTGGCGGCTTGTGTCATGGCTTTTGCGGTGGTCGTAGCCCCCTGGCTCATCAGGACGTATGTGGTGTTTGGGGTGGTGGATTATACGAACGTCGGTTGGTTCAACATGTATACGCGCGTTGCGGCGACGGCGGAGGCGATCCATACGGGCCGATCTTATCCAGACATGCGTGTCGAGTACCTCCAGCGCTTGCACGAAAAAGGGTACATTGAAAAATCGCCGGTGGAAGAATTGGACGTGTTCGGGTATGAGTACACTCCCGTCTTTAAAAAAGAGGCGTTGCTCGCTTTGAAGCGTTTTCCGAAAGAAGTGGCCCTCTTGCACATCAGTGCTTTTTCGACGATTGTCAGCCAGGACCAGACCGTGATCTTGATGCGGGCCCTGGGTTGGGTGAACACCTACCCATCCTTTTCCCCGTTTGTGATGTTGGCGCAAGAAGGGTTTGTGGCGACGGTTATCGCGACGGCGAAGTTATTCCTTGGGCCTTGGAGCATCGCGATCATCATGCGCGTGGTTTGGTTCCTGTTATTTGTCTTGAGTTTGGCTGCGCCGTGGGTGGCGTGGAAGTATCGCCGGCCGCTTTTTCCGCTGACGGTGTTCCTGCTCTTGTTTAACCTGGGCATCATCGCGCTGTCGCTTAACATCGCTGCCCAAGCCAGCGCGCGCTACCGTGCGCAGTACCAGTTTGTCCAGCTGCCGCTCGCGCTCTTTACGTTGCTCGCTTGGCCACGGAAAAAGAAACAGCAGGAAGTTGTCTGATATGTATTCACCTTCCCATCCGCACTTGGCGCATTTTGAGGAGTTGGCTCCGCGGTTTGACGCGCAACGCCGCAAGCAGCGCTATTACTACGAACAGCTCACGCGCTGGTTGCGCTATGTCGTGCCAGAAGGCGGGAGTGTGCTCGAACTGGGATGCGCTGACGGAGGGACGCTCATGGCACTCGAGCCATCAAACGCGGTCGGGATCGATTTTAGTCCGCGGTTTTTACGCCTGGCCAGTGAGCGTTATCCCGAAGGTCGTTGGATCCTGCACGACATGACGCAACCCATCCCGCCTATTGCGGGCTCATTTAACGCTGTGTTGGCTCTGGACCTCCTCGGATATCTGCAGGACATCCAGGGCGCGATGCAAGAAGTGTCCAAAGTGTGTAACGCCGACACGCGCCTCATCGTCACTAAGACCAACCCGTTTTGGGGACCGATCTTTCGTGTTGCGTCGCTGTTTGGCCTGTCTGAGCCACGTCGCTACAGCAACTGGCTGACCAAGCCACAAGCTAAGTCACTGCTTGAGCTGGCTGGTTTTGATGTGGTGCAGTCCGGTAAATTTTGTCTCCTGCCGATCTATATTCCGCTCGTGTCCGCGTTTTGCAACCGCGTATTGGCACATCTTCCGCTGTTCAACCGCCTCGCCTTGGTTGAATACTTTGTGTGCCGCAAGCGCGTGGAGGCGACTGAGGCTACGCCGTCGGTTAGCGTAGTCATCCCGGCCAGGAATGAGCGCGGGAACATCCGTCCTGCGCTTGAGCGCATGCCGCGTTTCCCTGGAGCCCTGGAAGTGATTTTTGTTGAAGGTCACTCCAAAGACGGGACGTGGGAAGAAATCCAAAAAGTGATGCATGAATCGTGGCCGTTCCAAGTCCGCGCATTCCAGCAGACGGGCAAAGGGAAAGGTGACGCCGTACGTGTCGGATTTGGTGAAGCAAAAAATGACCTGCTCATGATTTTGGACGCAGACCTGACCGTCCCGCCAGAAGAGCTGCCGCGTTTTTACGAAGTCTTGGCTGACCGGCGTGCGGAATATGTCCACGGCACGCGTTTGGTGTATCCGATGGAAGACCAAGCCATGCGACCGTTGAATTGGATCGGCAACAAGTTTTTCAGCGCGGTGTTCAGCCTGTTCCTCGGCCAACGCATGTCAGACACGTTGTGCGGGACCAAATGCTTGTGGCGCTCGGCGTATGAGCGTTTGGCTGCGAACCGTTCTTACTTTGGCGAGTTTGACCCGTTCGGTGATTTTGACCTCATCTTTGGCGCGGCGAAACTCCAGCTCAAGATCATGGAGATCCCCATGCACTACAAGAACCGCACCTACGGAGAAACCCAGATCAACCGTTTCCGTGATGGCTGGCTCCTGCTCAAGATGTGCTGGTTCGCGGCTCGGAAGATTTATTTCCTCTAAGTTCCTTGGCGGCGCAAAACGATCCCGATCGTCTTTAGTAAGATGGCGAGATCAAGGAGGGGCGAACGGTTTTTGATGTAGAACAAATCGTACTGGAGTTTTTTGAGGTTATCTTCCAACGAGGCGTTCGGCGTCAGGAACATGACTTGGGCCCAGCCAGTCAACCCGGGGCGTGCCAGGTGGCGGAGCGCGTAATGCGGCATGCGTTCGAGCAGCGGTTCGACGAATTCTGGACGTTCAGGGCGCGGTCCGATGAAGGAGAGGTCGCCGCGCAAGACGTTCCAGATCTGCGGGAGCTCGTCCAAGCGCAAGATGCGCATGATCCGTCCGACGGCAAACAGGCGTGGATCCGTCTTCGCATCAGCGGTGAATTGGGGCCCTTCCTTTTCTGCATCCGTATGCATGGTGCGGAACTTCCAGATGCGGAACGGTTTGCCGTGGCGTCCCACACGCGTCTGGGAATAGAGAACCGGCCCTGCGGAGCTAAGCTTAATGGCGAGGGCGACAAACGGGTAAAAGACCAAGGTTACAAGCGCAAAGGGGATGGTCAACACGATGTCCGCCCAGCGCTTGAGCGCGTCGTACCACGCTTTGTCCTGTTCGTTCAGGTGGTGGAGGAACCACGTTTCGGAGACGGAGGACAGAGGGATGCGCCCCGTTGTCACCTCTTCAATCTCCGCGCGGTCGAGGAGGTTGATGGGTGTGAAAAGGGTTTGGTACAGGGCCCGCAGGAGTGTGGGGTGTGAATCCGGGCGGACGCCGAGCACGACGGCAGTGATGCGCTCGTCTTTCAAGACGGCCTCAAATACGTCGAGAGATGTCTCGAGCCGGACGCCGGAGATCGAGCGCGCGGGGCCGTCCGTCACGATCGCCGCAACGAGCCCATGCCCAAGGCTGCTTTTTTGGAGCAGGTCGCGGACTTGTTCGACGTCGTTCGTCGGCCCGACAAACAGGACGCGGCCGCGGGAAAAGCGGTCCGAGATGAAGCGACCAAAGACGAGGCGCCAGACGTAGGCGAGCAGGAGAGCGATGGCGAAATACAAGAAGAGGCTGGCGCGCGGGGCGATCCCAAAGATGGGGATGATGTAAAAAAAGGCGAGGGCGAGCAACAGGTTCGCGATCATCCCTTCGAGGTAGGCGCGGAAGAGTTTGAGCGGTTCGCGGAGCAGGAGGAGGTCGTAGACGCCCGCGATGAACAGCCCAGCGACCCAGAGGACGGAGACGATCGTGAACGGCAGGACATGGACCAGCCAGTTACTCCATGAGACGGCCCCATAACGGATGAGGAGCGTCACCAGGAGGGCGAGTTCGAACACGAGTAAATCACCTCCTACGAGGAGGGCGCGCCGCATGTTTTGGCCAAAATGGATCATAGGTGGCTGGTCGCCAGACGGGGGTGAGTGTAGACTGTTCTGGTCTGCATTGTCTAGCTTTCCTGCGCATCCGGAGGATGGTGGCCTCGGCCGCCATTTTTGGCTTGTTTTTACCCACCGTTGCTTCGGCGGCGGTCGTGCCAAATGATACGTTTTGGCAAAAGGCGTGGCATTTGCGCCAGATCCACGCGGAGGATGCCTGGGAAGTCGCGACCGGGAGCGCTGATATCATTGTGGCGATGATCGATGGTGGCGTGGACATCGCCCATCCGGACCTTGAACCGAACATCTGGACAAACACCCGTGAAATCCCTGGTGACGGGTTGGATAATGACGGGAATGGGTACCGCGATGATGTCCATGGCTGGAACTATGTGACGGATTCCGGTGATGTCCGGCCGGTGTATCTCCGGGACCAGTCGGACGAAGCCTGGAGCCATGGCACGATCACGGCGAGCCTCCTTGGTGCGGTCGGGGACAATGGCCGTGGGATCACGGGGATCGCGTGGGATATCCGTATCATGCCGCTCGTCGTCCTGGACGGTGACGGGAACGGTGGGACGCGGAACATCATCCATGCCATGCGTTATGCGATGGCGCAGGGGGCAAAGATCATCAATTTGAGCCTTGTCGGTTACGAGTATGACGAGGCGCTCGCGCAGATGGTGGAGCGTGCCTATGACGCGGGCATCTTGGTCGTCGCGGCAACGGGGAATGAAGGAGGGATGGAGTCGGGGATTGATTTGGATTTTATGCCTGGCTACCCGGCGTGCTTGGACGCTGGAAAGAGGAATTTGATTTTAGGCGTGAGCGGCACGGACACGCTGGACCAGAAAGCCCCGTATGCCAATTACGGCCATGACTGCACTGACCTGAGTGCGCCCGGCCAGGAGATGTTTGCCGCGCGTCCGCGTTACCCGCGCGGGGAAAGCGTCCCGACGTCCACGGTGTCCGGGTACATTGGCGATGTCACGGGGACAAGCCTGTCGGCGCCGCTCGTGTCCGGCGTGGCTGCGCTCCTCTGGACCGTCCGCCCTGAATGGACGGTCGCACAGGTCAGGGATCGGATTTTGGAAACATCGGATCCGATTGATTCCGTCTTGCCGGAACAACAGAAGGGAAAGCTTGGACGCGGCCGGTTAAATGCGGGACGCGCCTTAGCTGGACTTGGTTCCGCCACGACGACCCTCGCCAGCCGTCCGCGGACGGCATCATCCACGGTGCAGCTTGTTTCCAGCCCACGTTCACCTTTTGTGACGTTTGTCGATGGACGGGGCCGTAGCGAAAAGCGCGCACCGTACGGGGAAAAAGTGCCTGGCACCCAAGCCGTCCGGCTGTCGGACGGCGGGTGGCTCCTGTTCCCGACCCGTGGCGGTGGTCATGCCATGCTGTTTAACGCGGAAGGGAAGCTCATCGCTTCTGGATTCCCGTTTGGACGCGTGCGGAATGGCGCATGGCTTCTCCAAGCTACGAAGCAAGGAACCATCACCGTCATCGGGCCAGGAGGATATCGCACGCAACGTCCAGCGACGACCGCCACCTGGAAGGCCTTATGATCAACCGCCTCCCGCCCTCGATGCGTACAGAAGCCGGGCAGATTTTCCGGTTCATTATTATCGGCGGCCTTTCGTTTTTGATCTATGCAGCGATGTACGCGCTGCTGTCACGCGTACTGTGGACGGACGGCAACCGGACGTTGCAAAGCTTCATTTCAACCGTGGTCAGCGCGCTCTTTAACTACTTTGCGCACCATTCGTGGACCTTCCGTTCCAGCGGCAGCCATGGCAAGCAGCTGTGGCGTTACGTGGTGACCGTCGCTTCTGCCTCTTTGATCCAGACCGGGCTCTTTTGGATCGGGCACGAGGTCTTGCACATCTACGATTTCATCTTGATCTTCACCATCTCTGCGCTCATGCCGTGCTACACATACGTGATGCATAAGCTGTTTACCTTTGGGCCGGGCAAGTCAGCCGCTGGAACGGTGGAGATGGTATAATGTCGCTATGGCTTCAAAGGCTCCTGTGTTTGAGAGGAAAAATGTTCTTGTGACTGGCGGCGCCGGGTTCATTGGTTCGCATTTGTGTGATGCGTTGGTGCAGGAGCATCATGTGATCTGTTTGGATG
>CAZFRH010000022.1:0-2370 GCA_964521235.1 uncultured Gammaproteobacteria bacterium
AGTGCAAGCCCGTGGGGTGATGTGGATCCATACGTTGCATGATGTACAGCTGTTTGAACCGAGCGGGCGCTTGACCCGTCCGGAGCGCTTTTCCCCGTGGCAACGGTGGTGGTCATGGATGCGGCGCCCAGTACTGGGTGCGCCGGACCTGGTCATCTCGCCGACGCATTGGCTGCTCGAGCAGCACAAGCGCCGCAGGTTCTTCCGGGATCCCGCGATCCGGATCGTGCTGTTGCCGAATCCAGGCCCTGCGGTTGAGCCGGTCGCCCGTGAAGCGTCTCATACGCCCCTCCGCCTCCTGTTCGTCGGCCGGTTTTCTGATGAGAAGGGTGCGCCCTTTCTCCAGCGCGTGATGCATGAGTTGGAAAGCCGCGGGGTCCAGGCCACGCTGAACATGGCGGGACCGGCCTGCGTTAGCAAGCAACAGAGTACGGTGTGCGTCGGCCCTCTTGCGCGTGAAGAGATCCTTGCGCTCATGCGCGAGTCCGATGTGTTGCTCGTCCCGTCACAGATCGCGGAAAACCAGCCGACCGTGATCCTCGAGGCGGCTTCCCTTGGGTTGCCCATCATCGCTTCATTGGTCGGTGGTATCCCGGAGACGTTGGGGGAAGACGGGATCCTCGTGCCTGCTACCAACATCGTTGCCTGGGCGGACGCGATCGAACGCCTGACGGATCCGGTGGCATTTACGCGCGCGGTGGCCGTGAGCCGCCGGTTGACGGAACGGCACAACGCCAACCGCTACCGTGATGCGCTGCTTGGGTTGATCGTAAAGCGGTAGACGGTGACAGAGCCCTCCCCAAAAGACCACTGGGCGTCTGCCATGGCGGAGAGCTGTTGGGCGACACGTTCTGCGTCCCACCAGTAGTCATTCAGGACCACGAAGACGAGGCTGCTTTGCCCGAGGGCGGCTGCCTCTTTGATGTCGTCGGTGGAAGGGGAGGAGCCGGTGGCGCGCAGGAAGGTTTGGTACAAGGGGCCGCCGGTCGGGATGGGATAGAAGAAGACGTCACCCGCATAGCGCTTAAAACCGAGGGCGGCAACAGCCGCCGCGCTGACGGATTGGTTGGCGAGCACGGTGTACGGTTTCCCGGCAGCGTCACGGTCAATGAAGCGGACGGCCTCAATGTCCGCGCGGCTCGTGTTCCAGCCGTGTCCAGCCTGGGACGCGTCGTGGCGCGGGAAGGCGTTGTAGACCTGCCCTGCGGCGAAGATGGCCAGACAGCCGAGTAAGCAGGCGGCAAGCGCGGGTGTGCGCGTGGGCAGGCGGCCTTTGAGGAGCGATCCAAATCCGACGCAGGCGGCTGGCAGCAGGATGAGCAGCGCGACCGTGATCAGACGTTCGGGATAGTCACCGCGTTCGTAGTCAATCAAGAAGGTGAATTCACCGGCGTGCTTCAGAAAGAGGGAGGCGAGCCAGAGTCCCACGGCGCCGGCAAGGCTTGCGATCCAGGCAGCTCGACGGCCCCGGTCACGGAGGACGGCGAGGATGGCACCGACCAAGAGGAGGAGGGGTGCGAGCCAGGCGGCCATGTCAGCCCAGTCCGACCAGAGGGAGACATGGGAATTCGGGGGGAGGAGCGAAGCGATGTCTGGAAGAAGGGTGCGGAGGCGGAAGAGCTGGTCCGTGTGCCAATCAATGCGGACGGATGAGCCAGAGCCGAGCAGGAAGAAGCTGGCCGGGACGCTGATGCAGGCCAGGACCAGCAAGACGGCACCCGAGACTTTTTTCCAGATCACGTCAGGTTCGCGCAGCATGAGGAGGGCGATCGCCGTCCCACCGAGCGGTAATCCGGCGAGGGGATGGATGGCGACGCACCACGCGGCAAGGGCAAGGGTGAGCAGGAGGCTGGTTTCGGACAGGGCTGCCAAGAGCGCCAGCAAACCGATGAGATAGGCGAGGGATTGCGGCGTGGTCGCGATGAACGGGGCGAGCGGCAGCAAGAGGGTGAGTGCGGCAACGGACCAGCTCGCGCGCCGTCGATCTCCGCCGGAGGCGGATTCGCCTCTGGCGAAAAAAAGCGCAAAGAGCAACGGGAGCAGGGCGGCGAAGGTAGCGACAAGCCAAAGGTCGATTGATCCGACGGCAATACCTGTCAGGCGGGAGAGAAAAGAGACGAAGGTGTACTGGCCGATATAGTAAAGCGGTTTTGGTTCCAGCGTGCCTTGCGTGATGAACAGGGTTTCCGTTGCGCGATGGAGAAAGCCGTCAAAACCGTAGCCTAACGGATACAAAAGCGGAGTGATACTGACCGTCGCAAAGAGGAAGATGCTGACCGCGAGCGCCGTCAAAATGGGTTTACGTGGTTCAAGCCAGGCGATGAGCCAGGGGACGAGGGCAAGCACGGCAAACGCGAACAGGGTCGCGAT
>CAZFRH010000022.1:2470-9853 GCA_964521235.1 uncultured Gammaproteobacteria bacterium
ACAGGCGGCCGACAGGACGAGGGCGAGCGCGTCGATCTTGAGGCTGCCGATCCCGTCCAGCCAATACCAAGCGGTGAGGAGCGTGGCGTGGGTGGCAAAAAGGGCTAACAGGCCGACCAAGCCAGCGGCGAGAGGGTTGCGGGATGGGGCGAGGCGATGGCCAAGGCTGTGTGTTTGATAAAGCAAAAAGGCGATGAGCATCGCCTGTGTGACGAGGGTGGCCGGGAACAGTGCAGCCAGACAGAGGACGAGAACGCCCAGTACCGCTCCAATCCCTAACTCCCAGCGGTTTCCTATTTGCCAAACAGTTTTTTCCACAAGGAAGTTTTTTTCATGGCCGCTTTCCATTCGGGGTCTTCATGGAGGTTGAGGCGCGTGTCTTTCAACGGATCGTGTGGCGTCTTCGCGGCGAGTTCGGCACGGAGCGCCATCTTTTTTTCCTCATCCTCTTTTTCAGCGGCTTGACGGGCGCGTACTTCTTCTGCCCACTGTTCTTGCGCGGCTCGGTCCTGTGCTTTGTTGGCTTCGTGGTGCTCAATGGACGCTTCTAATGCTTCGCGGATCTTAGGGTCATGGATCCCTTCGGCGACTTCTCGGAGGTTGAATTTGATGTTGTCACCAGGGTTCATGGCTGCAGCGTACTCCTCTCCGAGGACGTCCTTCGCTTCAACTTCTCTCCTATCTTTCTCTTTGTCATCCATGACAGGTCCGTCATGCATGGGAAATTCGTGTGACATAGGTTCTTATGGTAGCGGGAGGCGGTTTTTGGGTCAAACAAGGTTTTCTTTTCTTTTTAGCCCTTTTATGGGCATACTGGAGGCCAAGGTATGCTCATGACGAATGAGAACGTCCGGTTGTTCCCGCACGATAAGGTGTTTGCCAAGACCTTTTTGCGGCTGATCCCATCGTTTGTCACTCCGAACCACCTCACCGTGCTCCGGTTGTTCATGATCCCACCGGTCTTGTTCGCCTTATGGAAGGAGGAGTGGATCGCGTCGCTCGTCCTGTTTCTTTTGGCCTCTTTTACGGACGCCCTCGACGGCTCGGTCGCGCGCGTGCGCAAGCAGATCACCATGTGGGGGACCATGGCTGACCCGATCGCGGACAAGCTGCTCGTCGGTTCGGTCATCCTCCTGTTCGTGGCGCGTGAGGTGAACCCGATTTTTGCCGGGATCATCATCCTGATCGAGATCATGATTGCCGGAGGCGCCATCTATCGCAAGCGGCGCGGGATCATGTCGTCGGCGAATGAATTCGGCAAGATCAAGATGTTCCTGCAGGTGACGGGTGTGGCCGTCTTGCTCGCCGCAAAACTGTTTGGCATGCCGACGGCGGTGCCGTTTGCGGTGGGGACGTTGAGCGTGGCCATCGTGTTTGCGATCGTTTCCCTCTTTACGTACGGCATTTAAGGTATGTTGAACCTGCTCCGCGCGCTCGTCCCGGCGCCCCTCTTAGACATCTACCACCGCACGCTCGCGTGGCTCGCAGCGGTGGCGTACGGCCATCCATCCCGCGAACTGGTCGTGATCGGGGTGACGGGGACCAACGGGAAGACGACGACAAGCTATTACCTCGCGAAAGCGCTGGAGGCGTCAGGCTTCCAGACGGGCTGTTCGACGACGGCGATCGTGAAAGTCGGCGTACGTGAATGGCTGAACACGACCAAGATGACCATGCCCGGGCGTTTTGCGCTGCAACGCCTGCTCCGCCAGATGGTCCAGGCCGGGTGCCGCTACGCGGTCATTGAGACCTCCTCACAGGGGCTGATCCAGCACCGCCACCAAGGGATCGCATACGATGTGGCCGTCTTTACCAACCTGACACCGGAGCATATTGAGGCGCATGGCGGGTTTGAAGCGTATCGCGCGGCCAAGCGGCGTTTGTTTGAGCATTTGGTGACGTTGCCAGCTAAGAAGGTGGAAGGCGTCGTGGTTCCGCGTGTGGCTATCCTGAATGGTGAATCAGCGGAAGCAGCTTTTTACGCTTCAACACCGGGCTTATCTGATGTGCGTTGGTACGGGTTGGGTGCGGCGCCGGGGCTGAATGCGACGGACATCGCTTTGGATGAACGCGGATCAACGTTTGCTGTCGGCGGCGTCCGTGTCTGTTTGCGCCAACCAGGACGGTACAACATCGAAAATGCCATGGCGGCGCTCGCGACGTGCCAAGCGTTGGGCGTTGACCTGTCCGGTGCCGCAGAACGGTTGGGAGGTATCGAACGTGTCCCCGGCCGGTTTGATCGTGTGGAAGAAGGCCAGCCATGGACCGTCATCGTTGATTACGCACCGGAGCCGGAATCCTTCCGTCAGTTGTACGAAGCGTTGTCGCTCGTGCCACGCAAACGGGTGATCCATATCTTGGGTTCGTGCGGCGGCGGACGCGATGTGGCGCGCCGTCCCATCTTGGGGCGCTTGGCCGCGGAGCGCGCTGACATCGTCATCGTGACGAACGAAGATCCGTATGATGATGACCCGATGGAAATCATCGAGCAGGTGGCGGGAGGAGCCGAGGAAGCGGGGAAAGTTCGGGGACAGGATCTGTTTACGGTGCTTGACCGCAAGGAAGCGATGAAAAAGGCGATGGCTTTGGCGCAGGAAGGGGACCTTGTCGTCATGACGGGGAAAGGATGTGAAACGTGGATGTGCGTCGCGAACGGAAAAAAGCTCCCGTGGGATGAGATCGGGTTTGCGCGCGAGGCGATCCGTGCAGAGCTGCAGCGTCGGGGCCTGTAACTATGTTTCATTTGTCTGATGTGATGACGCTTGCTCCTGGTGAGCAGATCCGCCTGCTGGCCAGGGCAAAGCGGTCCACGCTGATCATCCGTTTGGCGATGTGCGGTGTGTTGACGGTCGTGGCATCTGCGGTCCTTTTTTCGTTCCCGTTTGGGAGCCCAGCCTTTTTTATGAGTGTGGGTGTCCTTGTTGTGTGTGCCATCACGGCCGCGCAGCTGCTCATCCGGTGGGACGGGACGGTCTTGGTCGTTACGGACCGTCGCTGCGTGCTTGCGGTCCGCGGTGGGTTCATCAAGCGGTCGTTGGTCGAGCTCCCGTTGGCGCAGGTCCAGGCGGTTGAGGTAGGGAAAAGGGGGTTGACGTTCCGGGCCCACGGCCTGCAGCGGGAGGCCCTCTTTCCGCCGGTCGCTAAGGCCCAGCAGGTCGTTTCCCTCGTTTCGCCCGGCGGGCGGAGTTCGTGATACACTCTGCCCATGCCGACGTCCCGCCCACGTGGAGCTTTTACCGTGGCCAAATGGTCGCTCGCGTTTGCTGCTAATGGCGTCCTGCTGTTTGTGATCGGCGTGTCTACGGTCAGGGAAACCTATCGTGAATGGAAGGTGGACCAAGAGATTGTGGCGCTTGAACAAAAGATCGAGACGTTTGAGGGGAAGAAGTTAGGCCTGACGGAACTTGCCTCGCGCATGTCTACGGACGAGGCGGTGGACCGGCAGGCGCGCGTGCAGCTTGGGTTGCAGCGGCCGGGTGAGCGGGTGTTCGTGGTCCGTGGTATCGGTGATGATGTAACCGGTGCCATGGCGATGGAGTTCACGGCAGAACCAGAAGGCGGGAACCCGGGCCGATGGCTAAAACATTTTTTCCCCCTCCTTTCTTCCCACTAACCTATGACATGGAATAAACGAACGTGGATGTGGTTGGCTGCCGGCGCGAGCATCGTCGTCCTGTTGGCCGGAAGTGGCCTCGTTTTGGCCTATGGGATTTATCGGGCGCAATGGGATGATGTCTGGGTTCGACAGATCCCCATGGTGGGCGCTCTTCCGGTTGCGCGGGTTGACGGGCGGACGGTGGAGTACAGAGACTACCTTTTACAGCTGGATGCAGCGCGCACCTTCTTGTCCGGTCCCGCTGCCAAAGCCCAGGGTTTGAGCCCGGAGATCACGGCTGAAGTCAAAAGCCTGAGCTATGAACGCGCGATCCGCATCGCGGCGATCGATGCCTTGGCGGCACGCGAGCAGCTTGTCGTGACGCCGCTTGATGTTGACCGTGCCTATGACGGCTTGGTGGCGTACGCGGGTTCATCCACGACGAGCGACGAGGTCCAAGCGTTCTTGCGTGACCAGTTCGGGTGGGACATCCCCTCGTTCAAGCAACATATCGTCAGGCCTGCTTTGATCGAAGATACGTTAAAACAGCGCTCCCTTGCCGCGAGCAATGACGCTGGGGCGTTTGACCGCGAGCTGGAAGCGTTTTTGCAGGGGGAGGATGTCGTCCGGTATGTACGGTTTTGAGCTTTAGCTTTCCCGGTTCCGTTTGATCCACGTTGGGTAGAGGTAGGAAAAAGAGAGGGCGTCGCGCAGGCGTTGGAGTTCCTCCAGGTGCCTCCGCGCTTCTTGGACGTGCGGGTGCTTCGACATGTCTTTTTTCGGATGGGCGACGGCTTCTGCGGCTTGGAGCTTGGACCAGGCTTGGTTGACGAGGGATTCGATGGCTTCCAAGGCTGGCAGCGCATCTTGGCCGACGGCATCTTCTTCAAACGTGTCTACGATCAGGGACAAGGCCTTGCGTTCATCCTCCAGATCGTGGGCATCATCCGCCAAGCTCTGGCGCGAGAGGTGGGTTTGCCGCGTTTCGAGCGCGGCCAGCTTATGCCGCATGGTGGCGCGTAGGGCCTTTCTCGCGAGCTCCTCGAGGGCTGTTTCTTCCGGGCGTCGGTGCATGAACCAACTGGCCGCACGGATGAGGCCGCGGAGGTGGTCAACGGTTTCTTTTGGGGCTCCTTTTTGCTTTGCGTTTTCTAAAGCGTCGAGGAGCAGCGGTTCGATCCGTTCGTTTTTTTGTTGGAGGAAGTTCTTGCTGATTTCATCTCGGTTCGGCTGTTGTGGGAGGTTCCGCGAAAGCATCGGTTCAACGCCGGGACGTTTTTTGGACAAGAAATCTTGCACCTGGGTGATGCTGTGGAAATGTTCCGTGCCGCCCGTTTCTGGCCGCGCCTCTTGCCGACGGCTTTGCACACGGCGGATCCGCCGAACCTCGCGCGGTGCCGTGCTGCCGCTTCCCAAGAAACCAAACATTTCCCGAAAGTTCATACGTGGCGTTCCGGCCATTTTGGGTCCACCTTCACTTCGAGGTTGAGGCGGATGCGGCGGCCAGTGGCGTCGCTGATCTCCTGGCGCGCGTCGCTGCCGATCGCCTTGATCATCTGTCCGCCGCTGCCGATGATCATTTTTTTGTAGCGTTCCTCTGTCGTCCAGAGCGTCGCGTCGATCGTCTCCTTTGTATCATCTGATTCGTACGCTTCGATGGTGACGGCGACGGAGTAGGGGAGCTCGCGCTGCAGGCGGAGGAACGCCTTTTCACGGATCACTTCTTTCAGCCACGAGCGGTGGTCTGTATCCGTCATCTGGTGGTCGGGGTAGTACGCTTCGTGTTCCGGCATGAGATTGAAGAGCGTGTCCAGCAGGATATTCAAGTCAAAATGGGTCTTTGCGCTGACCGGTAACGTGCGGACTTGGCCGACGTCGCACTCCATCATCTCTTTGGTGAAGGGCCGTGTTTCGTCCGGCAAGTCAATTTTGTTGACGACGGACACAATGGGCGCAGGGAGGCCGCGCAACAAACGGCGCACGTGTTCTTCTTCGGGCCCGGGTTCGCGCGTCGGGTCCATGACGTAGAGCACGGCGTCCACGCCGTCAAAACTGTCTTCCGCCGTTTGGTTGAGACGGCGGGAGAGCGTGTCCTTTTTCCCTAAAAAGACGCCGGGCGTATCCACAAAGACGATCTGCCCGCGTGGGTCGTTGACGATCCCGCGGATGGCGTCACGCGTCGTCTGCGGTTTTGGTGTGACCATGGCCACTTTGTTGCCGACGAGCGCGTTCACAAGCGAAGACTTGCCGACATTCGAGCGGCCCGCCACGACGACAAAACCAGATTTCATGGCGCTAGTATAACACGCGCTCCACTCCCTGTGTCATCCTGAATGGAGTTCGACGAAATGAAGGATCTCACTCACGGCGGGTCGGAACAGAGTGAGATTCTTCGTCAGACTCAGAATGACACATTTTTACGAGGCGGACAGCGCAGCGATCACTTCGACATGCGGCGTATGCGGAAACAGGTCGAAGGCCTGTAGGCGTTCGACGCGGTATTTGGTTTTGAGCTGCTTCAGTTCTTCTGCCAGGCGGTGGTAGTTGCACGAAACGTAGACGATTTTTGGGGGAGCGTTTTCGAGCAGGGCTTCGAGGGCTTTGGGATGGAGGCCGGCGCGCGGAGGGTCAATAATCACGGCGTCGGGTTGTTTTTCTTTCCAATCAAGTTTTTCGACGGGGCCTGCGGCAAACTCACAACGATCGGCTACGCCGTTTCGTTCTGCATTGATCCGCGCGAGTTCGATGGCTGGTGCATCCAGTTCGTGTCCGTAGACATGAAGTCCTTGCTTTGCGGTCGCGATTCCGAAGAAGCCGAGGCCGCAATACAAATCGAGAATGCGTTTTGCACCGGACAGGGAAGCGAGGACGGCGTCTTGGAGCCGCGCCGCCATACGCGTGTTGGTTTGGAAAAAAGAGTTGGGGTGGATAGTGTAGCGGATGCCGTTCACTTCTTCGGTCAGCTCAGGCTTTCCAGCCAGATGGACGATGGTTGAAGCGAGTGACAGGTCGGTGATGGTCGGGTTTTCTCCGAGGAGCAGGGTCGTGCAAAACGGGGAGAGATGTTCCATGAGCCATGCGCGATGCGCATCCGATACGCTTGTCAGGTCCTTCACCAAGAGCATCACAAGATGTTCGTTTGTGTTTACGCCATGGCGGACGACGCAATAACGCAAATCGCCTTCATGTTTGCGCGCGTCCCATGGTTTGAGGCCGGATTGAGTTGCGAATGTTTTGAAGGTTTCTAAAAAGGCGTCGGTTTTCTTGTCCATCAGCAAACACGTCTTTACATCTACGTAGCGGTTCCAGCTCCCATACTCCTTCAATCCGAGTTGCCCTTCGGGTCCAAACACAAAATCCATGCGGTTGCGGTAGCCGAACGGTTCTGCGCATGGTTCAACGTTTGCGACGCGCTCATCGTGTCCCGCTTGTTCAAACGCGCGGTTGATCATGTCTGCTTTGTGTTTGACCTGCGCTTCGTAGCTCATGTGTTGCCACAAGCAGCCGCCGCAGATGTCCGCGTGCGGGCACGGAGCGGGGACGCGGTCAGCGGAAGCGGTCTTGATGTACAGCAAACGGGCGATCCGGTCGCCGCTGTCACGCTTCACGAATGTGGCGGTTACTTCGTCACCCGGGGTGGTTTTTGGCACGACGATGCGGCGATCATTCAGTACGCCAAAACCACGACCTTTCTTATCAAGATCGGTGATGGGGAGCTGGATGAGGTCGCCGTATTTCATGGATCTCGTAACAAATAACACGGAAAGGGGAGGAGGGAAAGGGTGCTT
>CAZFRH010000023.1:0-9544 GCA_964521235.1 uncultured Gammaproteobacteria bacterium
TCGTCAACACTGCCCGCCCGCGCGTGCGCAGGAGGTTGCCGTAGGAAAGGCGGATCAGGTCAGGGACGGTCATACTATTCGCGGCGGAGCGCCACGATCGGGTTCAATTTTGCTGCCCGGCGCGCTGGCGCGTAGCCAAACACGATGCCAATCGCCATGGAGACAGCGAGCCCAAGCTCAATCCCGCGGAGCGAGACGACGAACGTCCAGCCAGGCTGGAAGGATTGGATGGCTTGGATGGCGAGCCAGGTCGCGCCGATGCCCAGCACGATGCCGATCGTGCCGCCGAGGGTCGTGAGCATGACGGACTCGGCCAAAAACTGGCCGAGCACGTCGCGGCTGCGCGCGCCGACTGCCTTGCGCAAGCCGATCTCGCGCGTGCGCTCGGTCACGTTCACGTACATGATGTTCATGATCCCGATCCCGCCGACCAGGAGCGAGATGGCGGCGATGGACGAAAGCAGGATCTTTAAGATGTCCGTAATCTGCGACACGGTCTTGATCAGGTCGTCCGACGTCTGGATGTTGAAGTCGTCCTCTTCACCGGGATCGATGTTATGGCGGTCGCGCAAGATATCCTGGGCGCGCTGGATGGCGTCCGTCAGGACGAGGTTGGTCTTGAACGTGAACGCCATGACACGCTTGCGGCCGTAGATGTCCATGGCCGCGGTGACCGGGATGTAGACGTTCTTGTCGATGTTGTCGAACCCGCGCGTGCCGGACTGCGGCATGATCCCGATGACGCGAAAGTTCTGCCGGTTGATCTTGACCTGCTTGCCGAGCGCCGTGTCCTCGCCAAAGAGCAGGCGCGCGACTTCTGACCCCAGGACCGTGACCTTGCTCCGCGCTTCGACGTCTTCCATCGAGAGGAACAGCCCTTCTTTTTGCACGAGGTCGTAGAACACGAGCTCATCCGGCATGGTGCCCGTGATCTTGGCCGAGACGTCGATCCCGTTTGCCGTCACGATGTCCTGCTGCTCCACGCCCGCGATGATGGCCGTGACCCAAGGTTTTTCTTGCAGCGCTTGCGCATCTTCAAACGTCAGCGTCTCGTTGGTAAAGGCGGTCGGCTGGAGCCCGGCTTGCGCTGGCCCGTTCAAAACGATCATCAGGTCAGACCCAAAAGAAGAGATCTGCCCCACGATATACCGTTGCGCCGCTTCGCCGATCGAGAGCACGAGGATGACCGACAAGATGCCGATCACGATCCCGAGCATCGTGAGGAGCGAACGGTTCCGCGTCCGCCGCAAGCTCTGCACCGAACTCTGTAAGAGGTCCGCCAATGTCATACCGGACTATTTGAGCGGCCCGTCGTCGTCCAAGAGGCGCCGGCGGTCTACCTTGCGGTCTTCGACCAGGAGGCCGTCCCGCATCACGAGGATGCGCTCGGCGTGTTCGGCGGTGTACGTCTCGTGCGTGACCAGGATGATGGTGTGGCCGTGTTTCACGTTCAGCTCAAGCAGCGTGTTCATGATGGCCTTGCCGCTCTTGGAGTCCAAGTTCCCGGTCGGCTCGTCGGCAAAGATGACGGACGGCTTACGGACCAGCGTACGCGCGATGGCCACGCGCTGGCGCTCTCCGCCGGACAGCTGGTTGGAAAGGTTGTTGATGCGATGGGTCAGGCCGACCAGCTCGATCGCTTCTTTGGCGAGCGTATCCCGTTCGCGGCCGCTGACTTTTGAGTAGAGCAACGGCAGCTTCACATTTTCTAACACGGACGTCTTAGGCAACAGGTTAAACGCTTGGAAGATGAACCCGGCGCGTGCGCCACGGAGCTCCGCCAGCTTGTCATCGTCAAACGTGGAGACGTCAACGCCTTCGAAAAAATAGTTCCCGGAGGTCAGCGTGTCGAGGAACCCGAGGATATGCATGAGCGTCGACTTGCCGGAGCCTGACGGGCCCATGATGGCCACAAACTGGCCCTTCGGGATCTCAAACGACAGGCCGTGCAAGACCGCGGTCTCCACGTCATCGTTAAAGTAGGACTTCTTCAGCTCCTCAACGCGGATGATGGGTTCGGCCATAGGAACGCCCGCATTACTTGGCTTCGGCTGCCCGTTGTTTTTGGTATTCCGCGGCCGTGAGCTCGCCGATGATCACCCACTCCCCTTCTTTCACGCCGCTGATCGCTTCGGTGCGGCCTTCATCGCCGCGCAGACCAACCGTCACTTCCGCTTCACGCGGTTCCGTCCCATCAAGCACGCGCACATAGCGCTTGCCGTCGCGTTCCCGCAGGCCGCGCGTCGGGACAACGAGTACCTGCTCGCGCAAGCCGGTCGTGATGATGACATTGGCCGTCATGCCTGGCTTCACGTCACGGTCAACGACGTCGATTTGGATGTAGGTTTTGTAGTAGATGGCGTCTTGGACCGTGGTTTGGTCAGGGTTTTCAGCCAGGACCGTGCCTGTAAAGCGCACGTCATCGCCATATGCATCAAGCGTGACCTCGGCTGGTTGGCCAGGTGCCACTTTCGCGATGTCCGCTTCTGGAACCAAGGCCTCAATCGTGTAACCACTCGTGCCGATCATGTTCAGCACGGTCTGGTTTGGCGAAGCCTGCTCACCGACGTCGAGGACGATGTCTGTAATGATACCGTCGGTCGGTGCGACGATACGCACGTCATCCAGTTGCGCCCGCGCCTGCTCCCACGCGACCTGCGCTTCCGCGACCTGGCCACGCAAAGCCGCGATGTCTACTTCGCGCGGTGGGGCGAGCTTCAAGTTCAACGTCGCTTGCGCAGAACGGAGGGCAGCTTCTTGGATCGCGAGGTTGGTCGTTGCCGTCTGCACGTCGGACGTCCGGTTCTGGTCAGCGATCTGGAGGTTGGCGACGGCCGTGTCATAGGCGCTCTGCAGGGAAGCGGCGGTCGTCGCATCACCCAGTTCTGCGGCGCTCACGGCCTGGATGCCCGCTGTCACCGCAGCCAGGCGGGTCGTGATTGCCGTTCGGTCTGTGCCGATGGTCGCCTTCTTGGAAGCGAGCTCTGTCTCAGACAAGTACGCGTTTGCGATCGTGCCAGCCAAGGCCTTTTGCGTGTCATCCAACACGAGCTCAATCCGCTCGAGCGCATACTTTACCAGCGCAGCCGACGCCTTCACCTGCTCGCGCGACGGGGAAGCGCCGAGCGCGCGGACCGACGTGTCCGCGGCCACGCGGGCGCTCTTGGCGGTAGGATAGTTTACGCGGGCGCGCGCCAGGGCCGTGTGGTCGTAGATGCTCAACACGCTCTCGTACCCATCATTCGCCGCAGTGTTGTCCACGCCAATGATCGCGTCCGCGTCGGTCAATGACACCTGCATTGAGTTCAACGACGTCTGGAGGTCCTGGACCAGGTTGTCATACGCGTTCTGGATGTCTTCCTTGCTGGACGTCCCCTCGTTCAGGAGGTCGAGCCGCGCCTTCTCAAGCGCGATCTGCTTTAAGCGGTATTCATCTTCGACGGTCCGCTTAGTGATCTCCAAATCCACCCGAGCTTTCTGCAGTGAGGCTTCCGCTTGGGCGACGCCTGCTTCAGCGATGGCGATCGCCTCGTCCGTCTCCCCTGCCAAACGCGCGTTCAAGCTGCCCGCGGCAATGGCGTACGTGGCGGCAGCACGGCGTTCGTTAAAGGACGCGTCGCGCGCTTCGATGTCAGCCAGCACGTCGCCCTTTTTGACGGCTTGGCCAATCGTGACGTGGATGTTCTCCAAGCGGCCGGACCCTTTAAAGCCGAGGTCGATCCGCGCGTCGGGCTTGATCTCGCCGGTCACATCCACCGTCTGGATGACCGTCCCCCGCTCTACGGAACGCGTATCAAAAAACGGTCCTTGGGCAGCGGAGCGGGAACGCCAGTACCAACCACCAGCAAGGACCACCAAAACAAGGATGATCCACAGCCATTTCGATTTCAGCCATTTCATAACCCCTCTAAATTGCCTGATTTGAGGGAAAAAGACAAGGGGTATAGGCTCATCTGGATGCAAACCTCCCTGTTTGACTACCCTCTCCCAGAAAGCCGGATCGCCCAGCGCCCCATGGAGCCCCGCGAACAGGCCAAACTTTTGGTTCTGGAGACGAAAAGCGGCGCCTTGGAAGACCGCCACATTTTTGACCTTCCCTCCCTGCTCCGGGAGGGCGACTTGCTCGTGTTTAACGACAGCAAGGTGTTTAAGGCGCGGTTGCAAGCGAAGACGTCGAGCGAAAAAGAGGTCGAGATCTTTTTGCTCCGACCTCATTCTGTCATTCCGAGCGAAGCCGAGGAATCTCGACCCCTGGAGCCAGATCCCTCGGCTTCGTCAGACTCCGCTCGGGATGACAAACCGCTTTGGATTGGACTCGCCAAACCTGCGCGCGTGATCAGTGTCGGCGAGCGACTCATACTGGCTGGTCAGGCTTCTTGCGTGGTGACAAAAAAAGATGCTGATGGAATGTTGACGTTTGATTTTGGAAAGACGACCGACGAAGTTTTTACGCTGTGTGATGAACTAGGCGAGGTCCCTTCACCTCCGTACATGGAACAGGTGACGGATCTGAACACGTACCAAACCGTGTACGCAAAAGAGACGGGATCGGTCGCGGCACCGACCGCTGGCTTTCACTTCACCGAAGACCTGCTCAAGCAATTGGACCAAAAAGGTGTACGACGCGCTTTTGTTACGCTTCATGTGGGATTAGGCACGTTCCGCCCCATGAAAAGCGAGACGTTGGATCAACATGTGATGCATGAAGAATGGGCACATGTGCCGCCCGAGACGTTGCAAGCGATCAAAGAAACGCGAGCACGCGGCGGACGCGTCATCGCGGTAGGGACGACGACGGTGCGTGCGTTGGAGAGTGGTGGTTCTGGTTTTACAAAACTTTTCATCACGCCCGGTTATCGCTTCACGATGATTGACGGATTGGTCACCAACTTCCATTTACCAAAATCTACGTTGATTGTTTTGGTGTCTTCGTTTGTTGCGCATCTGCATGGAGGTGAAACGGATGGAGGGAGGAAGACTGTGTTGAACGCTTATCAACACGCGATCGAAAACAACTATCGCTTTTATAGTTTTGGTGATGCGATGTTTATCACGTAGTCAAAATACCCATCTCCCCCTTAACTTAAGGGGGACAAAGGGGGTTAAAACCAATTTGCAACAGTCCCTTCTTTGTCTTAACTCCTCCTAACCTCCTCTTAAATGAAGAGGAGGGATATGAACAATAAAATTCAAACGCCCCGGCGGAGTTCCGCTGGGGCGTAAGAAGGGGCAGAGGCGAGAGCCGTCTGCCGTTGATTGAATGTTAGCGCGCGAGGTGACGCTTCACGATCGCGAGAGCTCCTTCGAGCTCCTCGCGCGTCGCGCACTTCACGTACTGGCGCGACCCGTTGACCGACCCGCTCTTGGCGCGGCCGTCCGCATCCTTCTCGGACGAGAACTCGAAGTCCTCGAGTCCGAGGGACGGGCGGAATGTCCCGATGAACCAGATGCCGTGCTTCGCGGCGAACTCCACCGCGAAGTCGTGCCCCGCGAGGTAGGCACCTTGCATGCCGCCGTCGCGGACGGCCCATGCGATTCGGATGCCCTCGTCCGGGCTCAGCTCGAAGCCGGACTTCATCCGGTTGAGCTGATCGATCGCGAACCCGTGTCGCGCATCCGTGTCCGATAGCATCTCGGTCGCTGCTGCGACCTGGTCCAGGAACCCGACGGTATCCACGCCGTCTTCCTCGCAGAAGGCGGACGCGGCGAGCCACCAGCACGACTCCGAGTCCGGCGACATGAAGCCGGCCGTCTCGCGACGGACCTGCTCCACGGCCTCTTCGGAATAGGCCGCATGGAGGGTAGCGGCGAGCCGCTGCCGGTCGCGCGGGATGATATCCAGACAACACGCGATCCCGGCATCGAAGCCCGGGACGGCGCTGATGTCACGCTCGAGCGACGGAACACGTCCCATGAGGGAGCGCTCTACGTCGATGTGCGCGGGCCACCGACCGAGGTCGGCGACTCTCGGCATGTTGAAAGCGACGAGCCCGCGAATGAACGCGAGCGAGTGGCGAACGTCTTCCATTTTCTACCTTTCCGCGCCACTCGGGCGCTGTGTCTCTTGTGTTGAAGTGGTCGAAGGTCCGTCCAAAACTTGCGACGGGTGTCACAACCTTTGGACGGTGGGCGGGAGATGCAGATGCACTCCCGCCCGAAGTCACGAATGTACTAGATCACTCCGGGACGAATCCCGAGGCAGAACCGCTGCCCTCGCGCGCCGTGTTGAACCAGTGGTGATGGAACTCGAACCCTTCAGTGTAGACCCTCCACTGGTGGTAGAAAATCCACCGCGGAGCGTGCACGAAGCCCTCCCCCCGCATCACCTGATGGACCTCGAGAGCCTGGCATTCGTCGCCAGCGCAGTCCACCTGGAGGCACTCAAAGACGTTGAGGCGCTCCGGATGGGTGAGGAGTAGGCAACCGAACTCGAACGCTCCGAGTCCGAACTCGTTTGCCGAGAAGACGGCTCGAGCGCGGCGGACGGAACGGCCGCGATGGCGGAGACCGAGTTGCGCCGGAACGACCAGGATGTCGTGACCAGGCTGCTGCCCGGCAAGCTTCTGCAGCATCGCCACGGTCCGCGTGTGTCGGCGCAGGTGCTGCTCCACCCGTCCAGCGCAGTTGTAGAAGAGAGGGCGGCGCTGCTTGATGGCAGCGATCACCTTCTCCACCGCCTCATTGTAGGTCTTCGCAACCTTCTCCCAACGCGGGATGGCGAAGAAAGCTTCGGCATCCGCGGGAAGCGATGCCTTGGCGAACTCCTCGCCGCAGCTCCCGAGCTCCGGGAAGGCCTGGCGCAGGATAGCTGCCTGCTCGCCGATCCCCTTGGGCGCGTAGCCTGCGGGGTAGGCGTAGGTCGAGGGGACCTCTTCGTTGACGAACTGGTTGGACTCGGTGTTGAGCGCCAGCAGCTTGCAGTGAACTTGCAGTGCGTTCATGTCAATCCTCTTTCCACGCAACTCGTGCGCTATTTCTCTTTATGTGTTGAAGTTTGGGAAGGTCCGTCCAAAACTTGCGACGCGTGTCACACCCTTTGGACGGTGGGCGGGAGATGCAGATGCATTCCCACCCGAAGTCACGAATGTTCGAAAGATCAGGTACAGCCGCGAGCTACATGCGGCTCAAGGCGCCGCTCGTGGTCCCGTCGCGGCAGATTCGGACGCGGTAGCGCGTCCTCTCCCCCAGACGGTGTGCCGAGTACTCGGCGCATCCGTCGACCTCGGGGGTGAGACGGCGAGCACCGAACCATGCCTCTGGCTCGTCGACCACGACACTGACGAATGTCACCGCCGGCTCCTCGATCGTGACCGAGGTGACGGTCGCGCGTGCGACCGTGCGCGTGATCGTGTTCACCTGTCGCACCTGTGCCCGACCGCGACCTGCGTCGCAGTGGATGATGATCACGCCGAGAACTGCCATGACGAGGAAACCGAGGGCGAGCTGTCCGAGGAATTTCATGTGTTTTCTCTTTTCTCTCCGACTGTTGGTTAGGCCGTCGGCGCCGTTAAAACTTTGTTGTTGGAAGGTATGCCATCCGGAGCGAAGGGAAGAATGCCGAATGAGTGAGATTCTTCGCTTTGCTCAGAATGACACTGGAATGGACGTTCTGACGTTACAGGCTTCAGGCTTCACCTTTCAGGACTTCCCACGACTATTCATTCTCAATAATGCTAATATAACACAAAATACCGCTTTTGTCAAGTGTTAAATAGACATATTTTGGCTAACCTAAAGCCTTCACCAATATCAAATTAAGCGGTTTTGGCTAACTTCTAACGTGGCTAATCTAAGCTACAAAGTAAATTTGGCTAAGATTAAAAGGCTGGACTAGGGACCAGGATTTCTGCCACGCCATTTCCATCTATGTCAGCCACCACTGGACGGATACCTTCAAAACGCGAAGTCCCGGCTGGCTTGAACTCAGACAAGAGCCTGCCGGAGGCATCAAAGACCTGAACCAAAGGAAGTTGCCCGGGGCCAGAGCCGACCACCAGCTCCTCTCGCCCATCCCCGTCTACATCACCCATGGCCTGATACGGACTTTTCGTGCGATCAACGGGCAGGACCATGGCACCTCGCCGCATATCATTTCGCAAGGCAACAAATCCCCTGCGTACCTGCACTCCCCGCCCATCGTAAACCTGCAAGAAATCTCCGTTGCGGTAGTTAACGCCGACCAGGTCTTTAGCTGTCAGCGGACGCAACAGGACCAACCCATCTTCCGGCGGGAGAACGACATGCCGCGTCAGCTCTCCGTTATTGGTGAATGGATCCTGTTTCCCCAACAAGCGTTCGTACTCTGCCGGCAAATCAACCCACACCGGCTGCTTGGTCGGGTTCACGAGGACAAGGCCGCGTTCAAATGAACGCATCCAAACACCATCCCGCGTTGTCGCCCTGCCTTTGGGGTTGCCTATAGGGGCCGCGTACTCGTCATACCACCAGGTGCGGTGGTGTTTTGCGTCTCCGGCATCAAAAGAATAGTAGCCGTCAGCGATGAGGGCGCTCGTCAGGCCGTAGCGCATCAGGCGATAATCCGTTTTTCGTTCTTGATTTTCGGTGTTGGTGTTGAAGGCGGAGACTTTAAGCGGGATATTTTCTGACAGCGATGTGCGCAGCTCTTGGAACGGCCATGTCCAGCCAAAACGTGGGAAGTTTTCGATCAGGATGCCATTCACTTCGTCTGCATACGCCACACTCCCATTTGCCATCACGATCTTGTCATCGTCCAGCGACGCTTTGACGTTCGCGATGAGTTCGCGCATCCCGACGCGCCAGGCTTCGTCCACTTCTTTGGGCGGTTCGCCACGGCCGTCTTGGTCCAAATCCAAACCAGTCCCGACGAAGGACGTGATGTCTCCGTACGCACCGTCCAAAAACACTCCGTCCCACAAACCAGTCCCCATCATCTGCTCTTGGATGAACGGCCCAAGGAACGTCTGCCAGCGCCAGCCATTGGATGAGGGGCTCTCGCTTGTCACGTTCATGACAAAGTTCCCGGACCACCAGCTGACGCGGCTCCCGTCCGCGCGATGCATGAGCCAAGATTCAGGGACAGAACGCGCGAGCTGGTTGCCGGGCGAGTCTGGGTGGCCGCGGAAACGGGCTTGGGAAATTTCACCGGCGCTGACGTAGGCCAGGATTTTGACGCGTGGGTTCTGCGCGCGGATCTCGCGCACCTTGTCTGGGAACTGGAACTGCTGGTCCATGTCGAGAACCACGATATCCCAACGCGCGAGCTTGGCCGGATCGTCGTCTTTGATCTCGTAGCCCAGGAAAAAATTGATGAGTTTTGGGGCCGCTTGGGAGCCGTCAGCGGCGGACACAGAAAAAGGCTGGCCCAAGGCAACCAGACTTAGCAACAGGACGATGGCACGTCGCATGGTTGCTAGGGTAGCACATTGCCCCCTCACTGATTTTAACCCCCTTAGTCCCCCTTAAAATAAGGGGGAGATCTAATGCTCTAGAACCACATTCCAATTCGCCACGAGCCCAAGGACGCGTTGTGGGTACGTTTTCATCCTGACCCCTGGTGGCAACA
>CAZFRH010000024.1:0-5195 GCA_964521235.1 uncultured Gammaproteobacteria bacterium
GCAAAGTGGGCGAACGCGCGGTTGGCCTCGGCCATGCGCTGCACATCAAGTTTCTTTTTGACGGCGTCACCCTGGTTTTGGGCGGCTTCCATGATTTCAAACGCGAGCTTCTCGGCCATGGGCTTGCCCTTGCGTGAGCGGGCTGCCGTGAGCAACCAACGGAACGCGAGCTGGATGCGGCGTTCGGCGCGCACCTGCAACGGGACCTGGTAGTTTGCGCCACCGACGCGCTTGGACTTGACCTCCAGCAACGGGGAGACGTTCTTCATCGCCTCTTCAAACACCTCGATCGCCGGCTTTTTGGCCTTAGCCTCGATCGCATCAAACGCTTCGTACACGATGCGTTGTGCCGTCTGCTTCTTTCCGGATTCCATCACGAAGTTGATCAGCTTGCCGACGGTCGGCGAGTTGAACTTGGGGTCGTTATCCGTGGTCCGCTTGGGAGCTTTTTTTCCGCGCATAGTCTGTTATTTCTTATCCTTTGGTTTACGGGCGCCGTACAGCGAGCGGCTGCGCTTGCGGTTGGCGACCCCCTGCGTATCGTACACGCCGCGCACGATGTGGTAGCGCACACCTGGCAAGTCCTTCACACGGCCACCGCGCAGGAGCACGATCGAGTGCTCTTGCAGGTTGTGGCCTTCCCCCGGGATGTATGCCGTGACTTCCTGGCCGTTGGACAGGCGGACGCGGGCGATCTTACGGATGGCGGAGTTCGGCTTCTTCGGCGTCATGGTCGTGACCTTGGTGCAGACGCCACGCTTAAACCCCGATCCACGGCGGAGCGAGGTGCGCTTGCGGTGCAAGGTGTCCATGGCGAACTGGAGCGCCGGGCTCTTGGACTTGATCCGGATGGGGCGACGCGCCTTACGGACGAGTTGGTTGATGGTTGGCATGCAGAAAAACGCTAAAAGTCGCGCCTAATCTACCAGCGAGAGCGTTCTCCCGTCAAGCCTCTCCCCTTTCGTCGTCCAAATCAGCCAACCTTAGCCACCGGTACTCACGGGCCGTCGGGCTTGGCTCCATTCAACCAAGCCAAAAATCACGGCGATACCGAACGCAGAAAAAAGGAGGGGCTGGGTTGGGACGGCGGCGGCAGACGCCCAGAGGCCGCCCATGACCGCAGCCAAGCCGGCACCCAATCCTGACCAAGCAACGGAGGACAGTCGCGTAAGCGTTGGTGACAAAGCCGAGCCTGTAGACACAGAGGCTTTCCCTCCAAAAAAACGGAGAATGTGCAAAAAAAACAATGGCCAACCCAAGAGCCAGGCACCGACACTAGAGATGACGAGAAACAGCGGAACCATCTCTCGCGCCAAACCAACGGGAAACTCCCCCGTCGCAATCGGATTCTGGGTTCCTTGGTTGTCTGATAACGTCTCCACCAAGTCAGCAGAGAGGCGTGAGGCGAGTGACCCAAACACAAAAATGCACACCATGACGAGCAGGGCGGGTAAAACCGTAAACCCGGAAAAGGCGAGCTCACCGCGCAACACAAGAACACCGCCAAAAACACACGCAACGGCATCCAGGAGGAAGCGTCTTGGACGGAGTGCCTGCCACCAGACCGAGAACGAAAGACGGGACCGCCTCAACCACAAGACGACGCCGGCCGTCGCAAGCAGGAACAATCCCGCCGCCCAAACAGAGGCGATGCTGGATGACGTTTCACCGGCCGTCGAAAAAAACCGCTCATAGACGCGCGGCCACCAAAATCCATCATGGACGATGGACAGAAGTCCACGCTCCAGAGCAGGCAGGCCTGCACGCATGACCGTCGCGTCGGGGCCTAGACCAGACCAAGATAGAAGAGAAGGGAGTAAAAAGAAAAACCAACTTCCGATCCAAAAGACTCCGAGGGAGACGCCTCGCTTGAATGGATCAAGGCCGGCCCGCTGGCCGATAGACCAAAGGAACCATGCCCCGACCGCGACCGCACACAAGACACCAATCGGCGCGATCGGCCGCGGCAACAGCCCGAGCGTCACGAGCGCACTCCCCGCTCCAGGCAAAGAAACGAGCGAGCCGTGCACCGCGGACGTGAGCTTCGAATCAGCCACGAACGGCCAGACGAGAAAAGCGACGGCACCGATCGCGCCCGGCAAGGCCGCGAGCGGCGCGAACATTCCCGTCCCCTGCAAGACACCGAGCACGCCGACCTTGCACACACGAGAACATACGAGAGCGAACCACCAGACCAAGATGAGCGTGGCCAAGGGAGCCGTCACGAGCAAAAAAATCGGCTCCATGGCCCGCATCCCCCCAGCCACGAACCAAAGCACGCCCCATCCGCACCAGGCGTACATCGCCCACGGCCACGCCCACGCCAAGAGCCCCGGGAACCGCCGCTCGACCATCGCCTCCTTCCCGATCATACGAAACGGCTGACGAAATCAAATAATGCCGCAGACAGGCGCGGGATCCACGAAAAGATCCCAATGCGCAAAAAGGCGTCCGCCAAGACCAGCATCAGGAGAAATGACGGCCCACGCACCTCGAGCCATGTACGGATGGACGCGTGCCGTGGATGCGCAAGGGCCACATCAAGCAGTTTTGACCCATCAAGCGGCGCAAGCGGGATGGCGTTAAAGATCATGAGGCCGTAATTCACGAGCCCGAGATAACTGAGAGCCAGGACCAGCAAGTTCGAGATGCCGAGGGACGGCAAAAACAAGCCGACGAGCAAGGCGCACGCCGTCCCTAAGATAAAATTCGATGCCGGGCCCGCCAACCCGACAAGCACGGGCCCCCATTTTTGGTTCCGGAGATTATATGGATTATACGGCACAGGCTTTGCCCAGCCGAACCCGACCGTCAAAATCGCTAAAAATCCCAAAGGATCAAGGTGGGCCAACGGGTTCAGCGTCAACCGTCCCGCGCGCTCCGCCGTGTGGTCCCCCAAGTAAAAGCCGGCCAAAGCGTGGGCGAACTCATGGGTCGAAAGGGAGAGGATAAGGGCGGCCACGACCAAGAAAAAAAGCAGGGGCTCTTGGAAGAGCAAAGACAGGAGATTCATGCGCCCTATCATGCCACGGTTAAGGACATTGACAAAGCGGTCTTTTTTTGTTGAGTTGACTTCAGTTCCTTGCAAGGAGTTCCCGATGCCGGAGCAACCGCAACCGTTCCACTATAGGCATGACGGCCGCTGGGTTGCTCTCGACCCACGCTGCACCGCCTTATTGTTCGAATTGCTGGGCACAGAACGCCATCTTGCCCTAGCAGCCGAGGTCAGACACCTCAAGTTCCCCCTCTTTCTTGTCGCGGCGACCGGCATCGGAAAGACCGTGCTCATGCCCGAGCTCGTGCTCTACCGCGCCCTGCACCTCAATAAGGTGCAGATCGCCCAGCAAGGTGAGCCCGGTCCAAGGGTGTGGGTCGTCGAACCGAAAGTTCTCATTGCTCAAAGCCTTGAACAGGAAATGAACTCGAACTGGAAGCGGCTCCTTCCCAAGATGGGAGGAGTGCAGGAACCGTTCCCGCTCTTCGGCTGCAAGACGAAGGTCGACCACACCAACCTGGATGCTCCTATCATGTTCATCACGACGGGCATCTTTTCCATCTACGCGCGGAAAGGCATGTTCCGGCCGGGCAAAGACTTCATCCTGATTGACGAGGCGCACGTCACCCTCGAGACGGATGAGGCCTTCGAACTCGGCGTCGGCGTCTGCCGCAGCCGAGGTATCGAGATCAACTACATGTCGGCGACGGTAGACGCATCCGACATCCCCAAGCGGCTCAATGCCAACGTGGTGGAGATCGGCACGCAACGCTTCCCGATCTGGCGCCACAACCTCGGTCAACCACTCGACGATATCGTCTGCGACCTGGTCGAGCAGACGCTCGTCGAACCCGATTCGGACAGTGAATACTTCCCAGATGCGGGAAAGGGCGAGTGGTCCGGCGTACGGAAAGCCGCGCTCGAAAAGGGACGTGCCAAAGGCATGCTCATCGTGGTGAACTCGTATTCTTCCGAGGACAGTGACGCGAAACGGATCGAAAGGCTGCTCAAGCAGACACCGTTCGCCAACCGCCTAGCGATCCGCACGTTGGCCGGAGAAGTCCTACGCGATCCTGTGCGGCGCAAACAATACGAGGCTGACTTAGCGCGATGGAAGCATGAAAAGATGCGCTACGTCCTGATCGCGACCTCGGTCGTGGAAATGGGCGTAACGCTCCCCGACCTCGACTTCGTCGTGACCATGGATACGGCCTACACGGAAACCGAAAACGGCGTCCGTCTCGGCCTGCTCGGCACAAACGCCCTCATCCAACGGATTGGCCGCGTCGGACGCGAGCGACCCGGCATTGCCTACGTCTCGAGAGAACGTGGAGCGCCCTATACGGTCCTCGATGACGAGGAATTCAACTCCCCCGATGCGCTCACGCCGGAGCCGATCCGTTGGCCTTTCGAGCACGGCGATCTCGACTGGCTGGCGTATTGGTCGCTGAACCAAAAATGGGACCCGAAGAAGTTAATAGACGGTATCCAAGCACTTAAACTTCCGTCCAACATTTTGGGGTCTGAACCGATCCAGCAACTCGCCTACCTACGAAAAGAGTTCCGGGACACCGGACTCGCACGGTCGGACTCGTTGACAGAAAAAGGGCGTGGCATCGAAGGGTGGATCGGATATTGCCTGCTTAACCAGCTACCCCTGCTGCGAAATGACCTTACAGCCTATGACACATGGGCCTTCTTCCAACGCATCGTTGCTAACGCGATCTATCAAGAGATGGTTTCACAAATTGACGAAGACACAGAGGACTCCTCCAAGTATGAAAGGTTCGCGCAGCTCCTTCCTACCCTTTTCCTTGGAGCGGATCAAAAACAAGGTATCAGCTGGCGGGCTGCGTCAAGCTATTGGTACCGGCTGCACGAAGTCATGCTCGCGATCGGATTAGGAAGAAGGTGCACCAGCGCCATCCTCAAACGCGCACTTCGTATGCTCGCAGCCGCGAAGGAGCACATTTTGCGTGAGTTCAAGGCTGATAAAAGCCAACAAGCGCAAGCCTGGCAGCGTACCTTTTGGGCGGAACTCGATGGGTATGTCCAAACCATCGAGATACTCCTCACCCTCTGATGTAACGACAGATCTTAAGGCCGTCCCTTCGACGGCCCCCTCTCCCAACCTCTTGCTTTGCAGGGGTTTGGGAGGAGGGACTCCTTCCCCCGCACATTCGACAACCAACGAGGCTCA
>CAZFRH010000024.1:5295-9366 GCA_964521235.1 uncultured Gammaproteobacteria bacterium
CTCCCGCCCGCCGACAAGGCATTCTCAGTCCCTGGCGCAGACAGTCTGGACTTCTACAAAGGAATGAAGTTGACTGGCAAAAAAAGCGTGCACGGCGAGAACCAACTCGAGCACATCTTGAAGCCAAAACATCAATGGCGCCAGAAACTTGGGACGGAGGATCCGAGACCGTTCCTGTCTGCTGCGGCTAAACTCGCCGCAGCAACTGGTTCAGATGTCGGCTTGGTCGAACAGGGCAAGCGTGGCGTGGTCAAGGCAGACCTACGGACCGGTCTCGTCGTCATTATCCGTGGAGACAAGACGTCTCCGACTGGAAACCGGATCGAAACAGCATTCTTTAACAAGAATCCTAGCAAGTACATAGCTAAGAAGCTAAGAACTCCCCACCGTTGACTTGAACTCCGAAAAAGGTAGGATGAGCTCATGATCAAGTACAAGCCAAACATCTACATCCCACCCAGCTTCAGGTACTTTACGGATTGGGGAAAGGGCTTGCTCTGGTTGGCTGGCACCGCCATGGAAGACACATCATCCTCGCTGTCATTAGCCATGCAAGATCTCAAAAAGTCGCGAAAGAAGGAGGCCCTCGAAGCAGAAGACACCTTCATGGAAGCTTATGCCGCCCTCGAAGAAACCGCGACCTTACTCATGCATCTCGATTACATGTCCAAGGAAAACCGGGACAGGCACCTAAAGCTGAATCCCGAGTACACACTGGACGAGGTGCGAGAAAAGCATGCCGAACACAACGCAACAATGATGCGGCTCGAGGCTGAATTCCCAGAGTGGCTCACGCTCCTCGATGACAGCCTGCTCTACGCCATCGAATACTTTCAGAACAGCCTGGCAGAGCTCAAGCAGAACGACACCGAGGCGCACTTCGAATGGGAAGGCGAAGGCTACCATGAGCCCATGGAATCGATCGGTGACATCTGTGGCTACCGTGATGACCTCGAGTACGCCCGCCTGGGAATCGAAGCTCTGCAAACCGAGGGACGGCTGAAGGACCTCAAATCCTTGGGTGAGTTTCTCGCTCGATTAAAGACGACTGACGAACGGCTCTTCAAACCCTGGCTGGGCGAGAAGCGGAACACTCGCTTCTGGACTGACCCAACCTTCTGGTGGAACGAACACCCCGACTGCCCCGAGCAGGACGCGATGTTCGTGGACCCGCCCAAGCGTTCGGGCGGACAGCGTAAAGCCGCGGAGCCTCCGTTACGTTCCTCCGGCCAACGATAGCCCTCTATCCACGACCCCTCCCGCCGTCAGCACCCTCGCTGGCGGCGGTTTCGTTTTAAACCCTTCATATGAGAAGCCAGTCTTTTTCATAGAACTCGGGTCGGAACGGTCGCCCTTGCCAAAAAGATGGCCTTGCTTTATCCTTCGGCCAACAATAACCGCCTCCCTATGTCCCGCACATGCGCCCTTACGGGCAAAGGGCCGAACTTCGGCCAGTCGCGCAGCCACTCCAACATCGCGACCAAACGCCGCCAGCAGGTCAACCTGCAGACGGTGCGTCTTGGCGGGCGCCGCATCCGCATCGCGGCCAGCACGCTCCGCACGCTGAAAAAGCTCGCGGCAGAAGCCCACGGCGAACGCCAGACCTTCCGCCAAAAGAAAGCGGCCAAGCGCGCCAAAGCCAAAACGGCCTAACAACAAAAGAACGGACTACAACGTCCGTTCTTTTGTTTTCTTGATGATGGCAAACGCCTCCTCCGCGGTATCCACGATATGGAACAGCGAGATGTCTTCGCGTTCGATGAAACGGTGCTGCTGCCATTGGAAGGTCGTGATCCAGTCCATGAGCGGCCCCCAAAACCCACGGCCCACTAAGATCACGGGCACTTCATTGGACATCTTGCCGGTCTGGATTAACGTCACGATCTCAAACAGCTCATCCAACGTCCCAAAACCGCCGGGGAAAAAGACGTACGCTTGCGCCGACGCGGACAGCATCACCTTGCGCGTGAAAAAATAGTGGAACCCCATGGCGCGTTTCACATACTGGTTGCGCCGCTGCTCCATCGGGAGGCTGATGTCGAGGCCGACCGACTCGCCCCCTGACTCAAACGCCCCCCAGTTGGCCGCTTCCATGATCCCAGGGCCACCGCCCGTGATCACCGTGTATCCGTTCTTTCCGCAGAGGGCGCCAAGCTCTTTGGCGACGCGATAAAAAGGTGAGGCGGAAGACACACGCGCGCTCCCAAAAAACGTCACCTCGTGCTGGAGCCTGGCGAGGAAATCAAACCCCTCCACAAACTCCGACATGATGCGGAAGATGCGCCAGGTGATGTTCTCCGTAAAATCCTCCTGCTCCGCCGGGACGCACTTGTTGTCGACGGAACACAACCAACTCTGGAACCGCTGCTGTGACGTGCTCGGTGCCCGGAACGTCCCCGTCCACGACGGTTGGACTGGGCGCTTTTCGAGGCGCATGACCTGCGGGTTCTGCTTTGATGAGGCGGTGCGGGAAAGGACGTTCTTTTTTTTCTTCGCTGGCATGCGTACAGCATACCAAAAAAACCACCGGTCATCGAGGAGCGAGAAACACAAACCCCACCGGTCCGGTGGGGGTTGGCGCGTCAGGCGTGACGCGGAACGATTACATGACCGCTTCCTTGGCGACCTTGGCCAGGCGGAACTTGACCACGGTCTTGGCCGGGATCTTGATCGTCTCGCCAGTGGCCGGGTTGCGGCCCATGCGCTCCTTGCGGCGGACCTTCACCATCTTGCCAAAACCAGGAAGGACAAACTCCCCGTTCTTTTTGACCTGTGAGTACGCCATGTCAGCCAACGCTTCCAACATCATCACAACGTCCTTCTTCGCTTGGCCGGTCTTGGCAGCGAGCTCAGTCATGAGCTGAGACTTGGTCATTTTCGCCATAAAAGTAGGGGGAAACCCGGATAAAAAATAAGGAACTAACGGGTTTGTGGTGACAGTATGCGAAAAAGGCAAGAAAAACACAAGGTTTCATCCACAGCCCCTTGCCGCACCGCGGGAAAGCGGTTACGCTCAGCACGTTTTTTGGGTTGCGTGCAGCGGCCGGGCTATAGCGCAGTTGGTAGCGCGCTTGCATGGGGTGCAAGAGGTCGTGGGTTCAAATCCCACTAGCCCGACCAGTGGACGGAACCCATTGCCAAAAGCCAAAACCCGTGGTATAGTCCCATCCGTAAGCCCTTGGGGGGCTTTTTAAAAACCACGTTTATGAACAACCCCGTTTCTGGCCTGATCGACTATCTCAAGTCTTCGCGTGCTGAACTCATGAAGGTCACCTGGCCTTCCCGCCGCGACACCATCCGCTACAGCGTGCTCGTCATCGCCGTCAGCATCTTGACCGCGGGCTTTTTTGCCGCGCTCGACCTCGGCCTGTCCAAGGGCGTGGAAGCGGTCTTGGTCCGCGTCGTCGGGGCACCGACCGCGCCAAACCAACCCCCGGCCATCACGCCAGAAGTTGAAGCGACGAATGCCGACGGCTCTCCAGCGGACATCAACGTCGAATCACTGCCAGTCACCCCGTCGCTCCCTGACCTCCCAGGCGCGGACGCGAACAACTAACGCCCTATGCCAAAACAGACTTCCGAATACGGACGCCGCTGGTACGCGATCCATACCTACTCCGGGTATGAAGAAAACGTGGCAAGCGGGCTGCGCCAACGCCTTGAGGCGCTGGGCATGAAGGACTACATCTTTAATGTCCTCGTCCCGAAAGAAAAAAAGATCAAGATCAAAAACGGCAAGCGCCGTGTCGTCGAAGAAAAGATTTTCCCAGGGTACGTCCTCGTCGACATGCAGGTGACGGATGACTCGTGGTATGTCGTTCGCAACACGCCGAACGTGACCGGCTTCATCGGCACAGGCACGAGCCCGACCCCGCTCTCCCCGGAAGAAGTCGACTCGATCATGAAGCGCATCGGCACGACCGAAGAGCCGCAAGTCACGATCGACTTGCAGCCCGGGATGGCCGTGCGCATCGGCGACGGGCCGTTTAAGGGGTTCGAAGGCAAGGTCAACGAGGTGGATGGCGCCCGTGGCAAGGTCAAAGTCCTGGTCAGCATGTTCGGCCGCGAAAC
>CAZFRH010000025.1:0-8040 GCA_964521235.1 uncultured Gammaproteobacteria bacterium
GCCAAGCCGCGACGACGAAGAGGAGAAAAGGCAACGTCCCCATTTCAACCAAGGCAAGCAACGGGACGTTATGCGGAGGTTCCGGTGGACCGGCGGTTGGATCGTTTGGCCACAAGCCGTCTTGCATCAACGCGGGCGTCGTCGCTCCAAAACCCACGCCAACCCAAGGATGGCGACGGAGAAGTTCGAGGCCATTCCGCAGGCTCTCGCTGCGTTGATCAATCGACTGCGCCTCGAGTCGCATCTGTGGAAGGAATCGTGTGGTGACCACCGGCCATGCGAGCGCGCACATCACAGCGGCACCAACGCATAAGGCGACAAGGAACCGTAGACCGTCCCGACCTGGCCGAAACGCACGCCAACCGACGAGATCAGCGAACCAATCCAAACGCTCCAATCCCAGGACCGCCAAATACGAAGATACAGAAAAGGCGACGCCTAAAAATACGGCAAGCCAAGCAGAACGCGAAAAGGAAAAGCCGAGCGCAGCCCCGGCGCTGGCCGCGAACAAAAACAGTCCTATCTGGCGCGTGTTTGGAAGATGAAGCTTTTGACCAAGATTTAAGACCACTACTAACGCCAACCACCCGCCAAAAATGTTCGGATGAGGGAAACCGCCGTAGGCACGCAGGAACCGTCCACCGCTCCATTCGACCACGGACGTGCCGAGCGTCGCCGGATCATGCGCGGCAAGACCGAGCCATGAAAAAGCCGGTGAAAGTTGATACATCACCTGACCCAAACCCAACAGGATGTGCGGAGCAAGCCCGAGAGAAAACCAGAAGATCGCCTCTTCCCGCTTGAGATCGGAATAACGCACGACCACAAAAACCAAGAGCGCGGCCAGGGTGGTCAGCCACCAAGAGAAGGTTGCGATCGGGCTTTGCGTGAAAACCGTCGGGAGGAGGAGCGCAAGCAGCAGAAGCGGCAAAGCCTTTTTTCCGATGGCGTTGTCCTTTTTCCACGGCTTACACGCGATCAACCCGAGAGCGATCAGGAACCAGGATGCATAAAAGGAAACCCGCCCGTATTCCCACGGATAGCCGTTCAGCGCTGGGCCATCCACGAACCACCGCGTTTGCCATGGCAACGCCAACAGTAAAAGACGGACAAACCACGCCTTATGGCTCAAGACCCAATGCTTGGCAGCGTTCAACATAGCGGGATCGGAAGGAGGCGCGCGCATCGTCTACGTGAAACTTTAGCACACGGTCGCTCACGACCACGTCCGTCGCCTGGTTCATGCGTTGTTTGATGCTCGCGGGAAGGGCACGGAGCTGTACGGACCGGAAGGCCGGTTCAAGCCACGAAGCCGTAAGCCACCGGAAGGCCGGACGCCGGACAGCGACCTTAGGATGCAAGGACCAGGGCACGGCGAACGGATGGCGTCCTCGCAACGCCCGGTTCTCGAGCCAGAGCCGCTCCCCGACCCCATCGTCATACAGCGGGAAGAGCGAAAGGAACCAGTGGCGGAGGTATGGATCGTCGCCCGGCAAGGCGAGCCGCGAAAGGTCGAGGCTGGAATCGTCGACAAAAAAGGAGAGGCAGACCGCGTCGCGCTCTTGTTTACGATCACCGGGACGGAGCTTGAGCAGGAGAAACGGGAGCGTGGCATCAAAACGCGTCTGCCACAGCCTTCCGGTTTTGGTGATGATGAAAAAATCAAGGTCAGAGAGGTCGTCCGCATGGGCGAGCGCCGCTGTGTTGCACAGCGCGACAAAACGGACGCCGGACAATCGGGCGAGGTAGCGCGCCACCAACCGCGCACGGCGGAGCTTGCGTGCGAAAAACACTTCCCGCCTCTCGTGTTCAGCAACGAAGCTCGTCGCTTCTGGAAACGTCACCCGTCCACGCGTGACGATGACAGTCCCCGCTTGTTCCAGCGCTCGAGCCGCGGCCGCGACTTCGTTTTTGTCGGACGATGAGAGAGACGTGCCCGCATCCCAAGCGGCCAGCCATTCAACCACCGTCGGCGGATACGACGTTGCGTGAAAAAAAGCCAACGCGCGGAGCAGGCCCGCGGCGGCAGGCGTTGTCCCGATCATGTCAGGCGCTGCGCCATGACGGACGAAGGCGCGTCTGCGGCCCTGGCAAACGCTGTCGCCCCCGCAGCCACGGCGGCGTCCGCGACCACGATGCGCTCGTTCGTCATCTCAATCACCGATGCCCAACCGACCAACGCCTCATCCGACAAAAGTCCAGGCACGATCCCCCGGGTTTTGACGTGGAGCGTCACCAAGCGTCCGCTGTCCGCGTCAATATCCATGCTCGCGAGCTTCCCCAAGGCCGTCCCAGACTTGGTCACGACCGGCAAACCGATGAGCTCTTTTGAATTGAGGTTCATACGTTAAGATTCGACGACCGAACCGCCAAACGCCTGCAAAATGTTGCTTACCACGTCCTGTGACCTGGCGGCGGCGCGGCCTTCGTCTTCCCCTACGATGCCATCAAGCTGGATCGGACCGCAACCTAACACCTCCTGCAACCCTTCTTCCAGCATACGCCGGTGCTTTGGTTCGCCCAAAAGTTTGTCGCGATGGAACACGTACTGAAAACGGATGACCAGCGTCTGTCCCCGCACTTCTTCTGGACGGCAGATCTTGAGGATGAAGGGCAGTGAATGGTTCTTCTCCCCAACCACGCGGACCAGCGTACTCCACTTGGCGCGGATGGTGGCCAAGGGAACGATGGGTTCGCCGTCAGCAGAGACGGAGTTCTGCGCTGTGTCGTTTCGAACGGAGTGAGAAATCTCTTCGCGACCGACTCCAGGGGATTTCTCCTCGTTGCTCCTCGTCGAAATGACAGAAACAGACGTCTCCCGTTCGTCATCCCGAGCGGAGTCTGACGGAGCCGAGGGATCTCGCCCCGGGAGCGAGATTCCTCCACTCCTCGCGGACTCGTCGGTCGGAATGACGGAAGGGAGAAGCGGACTCGTCGGTCGGAATGACGAAGGGTGGGATTGCACCGCACCCAACATCCCATTCGACGCCAATGTTCCCACCAGCTGGAGCGCGAACAATGGGTCCAAACCGTTGCGCACGTCGCGCCGCCGTTCCATAAGAACGAGCGCAAGGTCATGCAGTTCGACGGGCGAAACGCGGCCGACGAGCGGCGCCAAAACCTGCTCTTCGTTCCCTTCTTGCTGCAGGCGTTTGGCGGTTTCCGGATCAGCGGTGGCGAGCAAGAGCGTCCGGATCGCTTGGAGCAGGTCATCAAACAGTTGCAGGAACGGCGTACCAGAATCAAATAAGCGAGACGCTTCTTCCATGGCCGCGCGGTGGTCGCGTGCCATCCAATGGCCGAGGAGCGCGGCTGACGCGGGCAAAAGCGTCGGCGGCAACACCATGCCCGCGACTTCAAGCGTGATCTTTTTTTCACCCAGTGAACCGATCTGTGCCAACAACGTCTCCGCATCACGCACACACCCATCAGCACGGGAGACAATGAGCGAGACGACCTCCGGAGCAATCGTCCACCCTTCTTCTTTTGCTAAAGCTCGGACGCGGTCACCCAACTCAACCGGACCGACGCGGCGGAATTCAAACCGCTGGCAGCGCGAGACAATGGTCGCCGGCACTTTGTGCCACTCGGTCGTGGCCAGGATGAAAAAAGCGTATGGCGGCGGTTCTTCTAAGGTCTTCAAAAGCGCGTTCCAAGCCGCGGTCGAGAGCATGTGCGCCTCGTCCAACACGTACACCTTGCGGCGTCCACCCATGGGCGTCACACGCACGTGCTCGATGACGGCTTCACGGATGGTGTCGACGCCGTTATGTGTTGCAGCGTCGAGCTCGATCAGATCGACCTGGCGGCCAGCGAGGGAGGCGGTGCAGGCTTCGCATGTCCCACAAGGTTCACCATCTTCCGGTGCCGCGCAGTTCAAGGCTTGGGCAAAGACGCGCGCCGAAGTCGTCTTTCCGACGCCGCGTGGGCCACAAAATAAAAAGGCGTGGCCTAAAATACCGGTCACGATCTCCTTGCGTAACGTCTCGGTAACATGTGCCTGCCCGGTCACGTCAGCAAAGCGGCGCGGGCGGTATTTTTGGCTCAAGGACGGCATAACGTGCCGCTATCGTGAACCAGGAACAGGCGTCCGTAAAGCCCCTATTCTTCCCTTTTAATCACGTTCTCCAAAGCCGCCCAACGAGACGGTGTATTCTTTGGGACGAGGATCACCCCTTCGTCTCCGGCGGCGCCGCGGTGATAGGTCACGGCTGCGGTCAGGACACGATAGACTTGGCCGCCGGCTTGGACCTGCCAGTCGTTCGTCAGCTCATCCTGGGTCAGCATGCCGACCAGGCGGTTCCGTTCGATCGGGCCTTTTTGTTTAAACAAGAAACGTCCGTTGTCGCTGATCATCAGGCGCAGCAAGTCACCTTCGACCAGTTTGGATTTGGAAGCGTAGTTTGGCGGCACCAAATATTTGCGTCCGTCCTCACCGATCATGTGCTCACCGTCGAACACACCGTCCACAACGCGTCCGTCAAACGACCCGGACAGCACTTCACCGTCATCGGTCTGTTGCCGCTGCATCAAGCTTTCGACATCAACCGGCGTGCCTTCGCTCAACAGCAAACGTTCCAAATTTTCGATTTGGTCTTTGAGGTGCGCGAGGATGCGGCGCGCCAGCAAGGTTTTTGTTTCTTGCGCACTTAACCCCTCCGACGGGCCTCCGGCGTCGGCTAAGGGTTCATCCTGTTCATCATGTGGCATACTTCTTTTTTGTTTTTCCTTTTCTCGACCTTAGAACCATCATACTGGATCACGTCCCGTCCATCCAGCCCTTCATCCACAGTTTTACCCCAGGGCCAATTCGTCCTCTGCGCCGAGTTCTGCCGCCTCGCGGCGTTCGGTGATCTCTGCTTCCACTAACTGGCGTTTGCGCCCGTGCGTGTAACGCGACAGTTCACGGATCGTTTGCGAGAGCTCTTTATCTGTTGGGCGGTTGGGCATGACGGGCTGCATGTTAAAAGGACGCGATGCCGTATTATCGATCAAGAGTTTGACGTTGCAAGTAAACGCTTCAGCGTTGACCAGGTCGTATTCGGAAAAGACGGGCGCAAATTCCTTTGCCAAGAATTCTGCGTCCTCAACGCCGATGCGGAAGGCGGCCATGGTACCGACGTTGCCGAAGATGGCGTCACGGATCTTGGTGTCGCCGCCTGGGCCGGTCAGCTGGCCGATGAACTGGTGCGCGATGATCAGGTTCAGCCCGTATTTGCGCGCTTCGGACAGGATGACCATGATCGAGTCGGTCAAAAAGTTCTGGAACTCGTCGATGTAGAGGTAAAAATCCTTGCGCTCTTCTTGCGGCCGGTCGCCACGCGCGAGCGCCGCGTTCAAAATCTTACCCACGACCACCATGCCGATCAGGTACGCGTTCAGGTCGCCGATCTTGCCCTTGGACAGTTTGATGAGCAGGATCTTTTGGCTGTCCATCACGTCGAGAAAGTTGAAGGCGCTCTTTTGCTGGCCCACGATCACGCGCATGTAGTCGTTGTAGATGAACGAAGACAGTTTAGACGTGATGTATGGAACCATGTTGGCGAGCGACGATTCGCCGCCGGCTTTGAGCGCCTCTTTTTGCCAAAAATCTTTCACTTCTTGGTTCTGGCATTTGGACAGCTTGAAGTTGCGGTAGGTTTCGTCTGCCAGGACGCGTGGGATGTCCATGAGCGTCATGCCGGATTCTGGATGTTCCATCAACAAGAGGATGGAATTGCGCATGTACGTCTCAAACATCGGGCCGCCGGTGGTCTTCAGGTCATACAGCTTGTCGAAAATCTTCAGCATCTCGTTGATGACAAACGTCTTTTGCTGCGGTTGTGACGGGTCGAACTCGAGCATGTTCAAGCCCATCGGACGGTCATAGTCCGCCGGGTCAAAATAGATGACGTCTTCGGCGCGCTCACGCGGCACAAACTCCAAACACTCGTCCACCAGGTCACCGTGCGGGTCAATCACGCAGACGCCGCGCCCGGCCTCGATGTCCTGCTTGATGAGCGACGCCTGGAACACCGACTTACCGGAACCGGATTTCCCGATCACGTACATGTGGCGTCGGCGGTCCGGCTGCTTCATGCGGATGTCATAGCGGTGGCCGCGGTATTCGGTCACGCCGAGCAGGATCCCCTCGGTCGGCAGGTTGGACGGCGGGACGGCTTTGCGCGACAGGAGCCAGTTGATCTTGGGCGTCTCGGTCGTGGGGAGCGGGAAATGGAAGACGGATGCCATCTCCTCCGCGGAGAGCACCATGCGCTCACGCTCATCAAAATGGCGGAAGATGAAGTGGCGCACGATCGACGTCTGGAAGCGCGGCATGCTCTTGGCAAAGCTGTTGCCGTATTCGTAGATGTTGAACTGGCCGAAGGCGGCCAAGATGTCATTCAAATAGCGTTGCGCGTTGGCCGGTTGTTCTGCGGAGACAAGGATGCGGACATTGGCTTCGAGCCCGGCTTTGGATGCCTTTTCCTCTACCCCCTTTACCATCTCTTCTTCGAGCGGCGACAGGTGGTAGGTGTCTTCGGGCTTTTTTTCCGTGGATTTTGGTTTGCTCGCTAGGCTCTTCAGCTCTTTGGTGATCCCGCCTAACACCCCAGCCCCTTCCACTTGGGACAGGCTCTTCCCCTGCTGCATGGCGCGGGCGACGCGGAGCCCCTCCGAACGCCAGCCCTTGTGCGCGCTCCGGATGACGTACTGGATGGCCGCGCCGTCCGTGTCCTCAATCTTGGACAGGGCATTGGTCAGCGCATTCATGGAATCCGTCTCTTGCTTTCGGTAGGTCTTGACCGGGAAGTAGCTCGGGCGGCGCAACCGGAGGTAGCTCCCGAGAACGACGCCGCGCGAAGAGAACAGGTTGTAGTCCGGCACGTCTTCGATCTGCGCGTTGGGATATTGCGCGTGGATCTGCTCTTCGATGAACGTGCGCCACGCTTCCGGCACGGCGACGTAAAAAGAGATCTTCCCGCCGTGCGCCACGATCTCGAATGACGCATGGTCAGAACGGCCCATGAGCCAGGCCTTGATCCCATGCTCCGCCTTCAGCGAACCGACCGTCGAAAAGACCGTCTCCATCGCGCCGATCAACTCTTGGATTTGGGTCTGCGATTTTTCTTCTTTTGCGTCGTCATCACGCAGCTCTTTTGGCACGCGTACGAGCAGGACCTTCATGCCGAACACGGTGTGGAAGCGGCCGCGGCGGATGAACATCCCGCGCAAGCCGACCACGACGGCGATAAGCGCGAGCACACCCGCCATCACGGCGACGATCGTGAGCATCGTCCCAAACGACAAGAACCCAGACACGTCGACAGCCGGGGCGGGGGCAAGCCCGATCCCGGCGTCTAACTGGAAAAGCGAGACAAGCATGGTCATGCGGCGGGCGTCTCACGGCGCTCGCGTTCGAGTTCCAAGATACGGTCGGTCTTGATCTTCGCTTCTTGTTCCAAAAAAAACTTGTTGACGCCTGGGATGGTGAGGAGCCAATCACGGATGAGCAGGATCACGCGCTTGGCCTCCACCTTCAACTCCCGCACCATGACCGCGATCTCCCCCGCCACCTCCTCGCCCTTCACGCGGAAACGCTCCTTGTCCTCCGGTGACATGGAACGGAACGTGTCCCCCAAGCCGTCCTGCATGATCTCCTGCACCTCGATCGTCACCTCGTCCTTGCGTTGCGCAGGCGCTTCGGATGAGACGGCCACGGCAGGAGGGACAGCTCCAGACGGAGCCGCATCCGCGTCGACTAAAATGTCGTCCCCTTCCTCCTGAAGACGCTCATGTGCCCGCTCATCGGCTTCGAGCGGGGAAAGTTCGGGAGATGCCTCTTGTTCAGGCGTCGCTTCGAGCTTCGGTTGTTCAGCTAAAAAACCGTCCGGCATGGGAAAAGTATAGCACGGTTGCGCTCTTTCTTCCCTCTTGCGGCACCTTAGAGGGGTGACAGGTCAAATCCACCGTCTTTTTTGTCCTCAACGATCCAACCCTTGGTCTTGATCTGGTCGCGGAGCTCGTCGGACTTCGTCCAGTCCTTGTTTTGGCGGGCGA
>CAZFRH010000026.1:0-5490 GCA_964521235.1 uncultured Gammaproteobacteria bacterium
ATGTCCCAGACCTCCGGATGGTCAGCTTCGATGTAGCGGTTCGCGGAACGGATGTTGTGCACGAGCTCGCGCTTGATGAGCTGCGAGATGATGAACGGCTTGAACAGCTCGAGCGCCATGGTCTTTGGCAACCCACACTGGTGGAGTTCGAGCGTCGGGCCGACCACGATGACCGAACGGCCAGAGTAGTCGATGCGCTTCCCGAGCAAGTTCTGGCGGAAGCGGCCCTGCTTCCCTTTCAAGATGTCAGCGAGCGACTTCAGCTGGCGCTTTTTGCCGGTCGCGGCGATGACGGTCTTGGAAGAACGGGCGCTGTTGTCGATGAGCGAGTCGACCGCCTCCTGCAACATGCGCTTTTCGTTGCGCACGATGACTTCTGGGGCATTCAACTCGACCAGGCGCTTCAAGCGGTTGTTGCGGTTGATGACGCGGCGGTACAGGTCGTTCAGGTCAGAGGTCGCAAAGCGGCCACCGTCGAGCGCGACCATCGGGCGCAAGTCTGGAGGGATGACCGGGAGCACCTTCAACACCATCCAGCTCGGGTCCACCTGGTTCATGTGGAGCGATTTGAGCAGTTTCAAGCGGCGCGTCAACCGGTCGCGCTTGGCTTCGGACGCATCCGGCAGTTCGGCGTTCAGGGCTTCGATCGTTGCGCCTACGTCGATCTTGCGCAGGAGCTCTTCGATCGCCTCCGCACCGATCTTGGCCTCAAACACATGGCCGTACTTCAGCGACAGCTCATGGTAATCCGTCTCGGACAGGATCTTCAGCGGGCGCAGGTCCTTCAGTTCCTTTTCCGCCTGGGTGAAGTCCGCCTCAAGCTCGTTCAAACGCTGTTCTTTGACGGCGTGCGCCTTTTCCAGCTCTTTCGCGAGCTGCTCTGGCTTCCAGTCCTTTTCGGCGGACAGCTTTTGGATGCGCTCCACCTCGCGTTCGCCTTCGCTCTCGATCGCCTTGCGCTTCCCCTTTTCTTCGGTGCGGACCTGTTCGACCGTCTGCACGCGCAAGTCCTCGTTCACGTCCGTGATGATGAACGCGGTGAAGTACATCACCTTTTCGATGGACTGGATGCTCATGTCGAGCACGGTCCCGATCTTGGACGGCACGCTGCGCAAGAACCAGATGTGGCCGACCGGGGCGGCGAGCTCAATGTGGCCCATGCGTTCGCGGCGGACGAGCGAGTGCGTGACTTCCACACCACACTTGTCACAGATGATCCCCTTGTAACGGATCTTCTTGTACTTGCCGCAGTAACATTCCCAATCTTTGGAGGGGCCGAAAATCTCTTCGGCAAACAGCCCGGACTTTTCCGGCTTCTGCGTGCGGTAGTTGATGGTCTCGGGCTTGGTCACTTCCCCATACGACCAGCCGCGGATGACCTCGGGGGACGCGAGCTTCAAGCGGATCGCGTCGAAGTCAGAGGTCTTGATGTTTTCCGTCTGGAAAAACGCCATAGTCAGGTTGGATGGAGTGAGTTAGAAGCCGGTGGGCGCAGGCCCCCATTCTTCTTCGGTGGTCTCTGCGTTCACGAGCGCCGGGCGCGGGCGGAACCCTTCTGGTCGCGGGGAAGAATCTTCGATGCGCTTGCCGCCTTTCAGCAGCTCCACGTCGAGACACAACCCCTTCAGTTCACGCACAAGCACGTTAAATGATTCCGGCACGTTGACCTTGCGGATCGGCTCGCCCTTGATGATCGCTTCGTATGCTTTAGAACGGCCCGGCACGTCGTCTGACTTGATGGTCAGGATCTCTTGCAGCGTGTGCGCCGCGCCGTACGCTTCGAGCGCCCACACTTCCATTTCACCAAAGCGCTGGCCACCGAATTGCGCCTTGCCGCCGAGCGGCTGCTGCGTGATGAGCGAATACGGGCCGATGGAGCGCTGGTGGATCTTGTCTTCCACCATGTGGTGGAGCTTCAACATGTAGATGTAGCCGACGGTCGGTTCGTGGTCGTAGCGTTCACCGGAACGGCCGTCGAAGAGCGGGATCTTGCCGTCTTCTGGGAAGCCGGCCTTGACCAGCTCCTCGCGGATCGTGGTCTCGGGCACGCCGTCAAACACCGGGGTCGCGACCACATAGCCGAGCGCATTGGCGGCCAGGCCCAGGTGCGTTTCCAAAATCTGGCCCAGGTTCATACGCGACACGACGCCGAGCGGCGACAGGATGACGTCAACCGACGTCCCGTCTTCCAAAAACGGCATGTCTTCGACCGGCACGATCTTGGAGATGACGCCCTTGTTCCCGTGGCGTCCGGCGAGCTTGTCCCCCACCTGGATCTTGCGCAGGTCAGCGACCGTCACCACGATCTGCTTCAAGACGCCCGGCTGGAGCTTGTCCCCGGCTTCGCGCGAGAACACCTTCACGTCGATCACCTTCCCCTTTTCGCCGTGTTCGAGATAGAGCGAGGAGTCGCGGACGTCGCGGGCCTTCTCGCCGAAGATCGCGCGCAACAGCTTTTCTTCAGCAGACAAATCCGTTTCCCCTTTGGGCGTGATCTTCCCGACCAAGATGTCCCCCGACTTCACTTCCGCGCCAACGCGCACGACGCCGTGCTCGTCCAAGTTGCGGAACTTCTCTTCTGACACGTTCGGGATGTCGCTCGTCACGACTTCCGGGCCGAGCTTGGTGTCACGCACGTCAATCGGGTGCTGTTCGATGTGGATGGAGGTAAAGCGGTCCGTGTGCACGAGGCGCTCGGACAGGATGATGGCGTCTTCGTAGTTGTACCCGTCCCAGGACAAGAAGGCGCAGAGCAGGTTCTGCCCGAGGGCGAGCTCCCCGCGCTGGCAGGAGGTCCCGTCCACCAAGACTTCACCGGCGTACACCTTTTGCCCCTTGGACACGACCGGGCGTTGGTTGATGCAGGTCGAACCGTTGGAGCGCTGGAACTTCACCAAGTCATAGCGGCGCATCTCCCCGGCGGCGGTCTGGAACTCGATGTGCTTCCCGGACAGGGAGACGACGGTGCCGTCTTCCGAGGCGATGAGCGTGTGGCCGGAGTCGATGGCCGCGCGGCGTTCGACGCCCGTGCCCACGATCGGCGCGTCCGGCTTGATGCACGGCACGGCCTGGCGTTGCATGTTCGTGCCCATCAAAGCGCGGTGACCGTCGTCGTGTTCGACGAACGGGATGAGCGAGGTGCCGATGGACAAGATGTGCTTGCTCGACACGTCCACGTAGTCGATCTCGTGCACATCAACGATGGTCGGTTCGCCGTTTTTACGGGCGGCCGCACGTTCGACCAAGAACGCGCCGTCCTTGTCGATCGCGGTGGTGGCTGGTGCCGTGGTCCCGCGTTCTTCGGTAAAGGCGTTCAGGTACACGATCTCCGGGGTCACGTATGGGATGATCGGCAACTTATCGAGCGGGAGTTTTTCCAATTCTTTGGCAAGCTTCGCGTCCACCTTGGTTTTGGCCTCGGCCACGACCTTGCCGTCGCCGGAGCGGACCTCGACGCGGAGCGTCTCCCCCACCACGTCCTTGCCGTCATTCTGTGCCCAGCTCTTCACCTTGCGGTATGGCGCTTCGATGAAACCGTAGTCGTTGATGCGCGCGTAACAAGACAAGTGGCCGACGAGACCGATGTTCGGGCCTTCCGGTGAGGCGATCGGGCAGATGCGGCCGTAGTGGGTGCGGTGCACGTCGCGGACGTCGAAGCCGGCGCGTTCACGGGTGAGGCCGCCAGGACCCATCGCGGACAAACGGCGCTTGTGTTCGAGCTCAGACAGCGGATTGGTCTGGTCCATGAATTGCGAGAGCTGCGAGCTCATGAAGAACTCACGCACCGCACCGATGACCGGGCGGGCGTTGATGAGCTTGGCCGGGGTCAGCACCGTCAAATCGAGCGTGCTCATGCGGTCCTTCACGATGCGCTCCATGCGAGCGAGCCCGATGCGGAAGCGGCTCTGGACGAGCTCGCCGACCGCGCGCACGCGGCGGTTCCCCAGGTGGTCCACGTCGTCCGTCTCCTCTTGCGTGTTGTTCAGGCGGATGATCTCGCGCAGGATGTTGAGCAGGTCCTCCTTGGTCAAAATGCGGTTCTCCTCTTTTTGGACGTGCTCGTGCTCGGCCGCGAGGTTAAAGCGCTTGTTGAACTTGTACCGGCCGACCGTCCCCAGGTCATAGCGGTCAAAGTTGAAGAACATCGAGTGGATGAGCGAGCGCGCGTTGTCAGACGTCGCGAGGTCCCCCGGGCGGATGCGCTTATAGACTTCGATGTAGCCTTCTTCTTCGTTGGTCGAAACGTCTTTGGCCAAGGTCGACTCGATGTAATGGTTCATCGGGTGCACGTCGACTTCCGTAAACAGGCCTTGGATCGTTTCGTTGTCACCAATGCCAAAGGCGCGCAAAAGGGCGGTGGCCGCGACCTTGCGCTTCCGATCAATTTTCACCCAGATGACGTTATTGCCGTCCGTCTCAAACTCGAGCCACGCCCCACGGTTTGGGATGACCTTGGCTCCATAGTAGCGGCGGCCGTGGTCGTACTCGGCGGTGAAGAACGCACCGGCAGAACGCACGAGCTGTGACACGACGACGCGCTCGATGCCGTTCACGATGAACGTACCGCGGTCCGTCATGAGCGGGATGTCGCCCAGGTACACCTCTTGCTCACGTTCCATGTTGCTGCGGCGGTTGACCATACGCAGCTTCACGCGGAGCGGAGCTTCGTAGTTGACGTTCTTGGCTTTGGACGTCTTTTCATCAAACTTCGGCTCGTCGAAAAAATAATCGACAAACTCGAGCTCAAGGTCGCGGCCGATGAAGTCCTTGATCGGCGAGATCTCCTTGAACAGTTCGCGGATCCCTTCTTCGAGGAACCAGCGGTAGGACGCCTTTTGGATCTCGATCAGATCCGGCAGGGCCATGGCGTCGCGCGCGGCCGTGAAATAGCGGCGGTCCAAGTCCTGGGGGGCTTGGCGCCGGAAGAGCATCGCAGGCATGGCGATGGGGTCTAGGTTGTGCTCCGTCCGTTCCACGAGACCGTGGGAGTTCGGACCCCGCAGCCGGTGGCCACGGTGATCGCAGAAAGCGTGACGGAGTGGTGTGAATCAAACGCAACAGCCCTTTTTTTGTCATTAAAACACCTCCTGGCGGGGAATTGCCGGGAGGAACTTCAACGGAAAAGGGGTGATCGCATGAAGCGAGAGAGGGCGCGGGAGCCAAACGCAAAGATGCAAATGGCCGTCAAGTCGCGCTGTTGCGCGGAAAAAGTACCATGTGCCCATCCACAGGTCAAGGGGATAGAAGGATCAAGGGCGACGTCAAGTTTGGCTAACCAACGGCTTTAGCAAAACGTCATTAAAAGGAGAATTTTTAGACAAAGCTGTTTTAAAAAAGCGTTTTTAGAATAATTTTGTCATTTTTTAGCTTTATTTTAATAGCTAAAGTTAGCTTTTTTGGCTAAAAATAGCTGTATTTGCTTACTTGATACTCTTGACAAAATGCTCGTTATTTGATATCTTAACCCGTTCGAGACTGAAAACCAGAGGC
>CAZFRH010000026.1:5590-6790 GCA_964521235.1 uncultured Gammaproteobacteria bacterium
CGCGGCAAGGCGCGGAAGCCCCGCACCTTCCGCGACCTCAACTAGCTCTTTCGCGGCGGCGAGTGTGTGGACGGCAGGAGTCTGCCCACGTCCAACCCCTCGCCGCCGCGCTCCCCGCTCTTTTCAATCTAACGTCGAAACACTTTCGACGTTCCCCTTGGATCCATGACTCGTTCGTGGAACCAAGCCGGAACATTCCAACACACCACGTTCCCCCAAAGATTTTGGAGGAGACACCGCCTGCGGACCGAACACGGACCTCGCAGGCGGAGGAAGCTCGACATGTCTTGAGTCGGTCGCTCCGGCGCACTGACGCACCTCATGAAGAGATTCCACGGGGCCACGGCCTGCTTGCAGGCCAATGGTCCCACGCCTCCAAAATCTTTGGTGGAACTGGAACAGGTTCCTTCCACCAAACACAATAATCCGCGTTCAAGCGGACACAACGGAAAGGCGGCGCCTATGCGCCCTTCGATCTCGATCGAGGCGCTCATCGTGGGCGCCCTCCTCCCCGAGACGTGGGCCGTGGACGGATCGTCCCCCATCACCCTGCCGCGGCTTGCCGCGATGGGCGATCGGGCGCGACGTGACCTCGCGGCCAAGCGCCGAGCTCCTACCGCCATCCCGGCGGTCGCGAGGCTCGGCCACGGCGCGGAGCCGATCTCCGCATCCAACAAGGCAAGGGCGGCGTAGCGCCATAAGCGTTATACGCCGACCACGGAAAGGAGGAATATGCACATTTTTCTCGAAATGTTGCCCTGAACAGGAGGGCCACACCACTTAGCAGGAAGAGCCTGTGACTACAGGCTACGGACGATTGTCTTCATTTCATCCAAGCGACGGATCAAGCGACCGATGGCTAGTACAGCAAGCGGTTTGCAAGCATCACGCGACGATGAACATAAGGATTTTTGTCCGGGGCCCCTCTTCCTGCCCCGACTTCAACGGACGAATCTTCGTCAATTGAGGTCGGGTGCAAAGATCAATGATCTCCCACCCAAACGGGCCGGCACATGCCGTCCCGTATCGTCGTATCTAAAGAGCTCCCGTGACCTGACGAGTTTGGAGGTCGCCTGACCATCCCGACGTCCACGCGCCCTCCGGCTTCACTGCTGGACCGCGCAACGACGGACGAGTGGCCAGCTTACGCCGAGACCTTTTGGTTCTCCGGTGTACCTCCAGACCCGTCCGGTGACGGAC
>CAZFRH010000027.1:0-6590 GCA_964521235.1 uncultured Gammaproteobacteria bacterium
ACGCGCGTCTCCGCGATGTCATGGGCGAGCGCCATCTTCATGATCGTCTCCTCATTCCCCCGCCCTTCACGCCTGGCGATCAGGAGCGCGAGCCACATCACGCGCACGGTATGCTCGGGGTCAGTCGCGACGTCCGTCGCCAAATGCTGCCGCCAGCCTCGCTGCGTATGGCGCAGGGTCCCGATCTCAAACAAGAGCTCGAGGTCACGTGGGGTTGGCATATGTGGCGACGTTAGCACGCCACTTTTCCAAACACAAAACCGCCTTTCCGGCGGTGTTTGTGGTGGTCGACTCAGCTACTCAACATTTGAATCAGAAACGAACAATAAACTAAGTTGGAGCCCTGAGAACCTTGATAACCTCGCCGCATATAACATGCTCAGGATTGTCGTTAGCGTCGAGATATATGGGTGGATATTTATCATTCGACTCAGAGCTTAAAACGATCATTTCGTTCTTCCTATCAATACTCATACGTTTTATATTCGCTGCACCTTCGATAGCTGAGAGCACATACTTACCGCTTCTAGGTTCTCGAGAGCCTGCATCAATAAGCACGTAATCACCATTATTGATCGGCTGACCATCTATGTTGGCCCTATTCATGGAGCTACCTAGGGCGTGTACGGCGAAAATTGGCCCCTTACGCCTCGAAAGGAGGCTTCTTGAAACGTGAAGATAGCCTTCGATGTGCTCCTCCGCCAAAGCAGTCGCTACTCCACAATTGGCAGAGCCGACGATGGGAACAGAAATAACCCGTTGCGATGCATCCTTGTTGGATGAAGTTCTTTTAATGACTCCATGCAATTTGTCGTGCCTCAAGAAGCCACCCTCGATAAGCCTATTGAGGTGATACTGGATAAGCTGGGGGTGCTGGTCCTCGTCTGTAGCAGCCTTTCCGATCTCACGGAGGCTCATGGCTGCAAGATTTCGCGTTCCAGCCAAGTTCAAAATCGCTTTTTGAGTCGAATTCATAGCGCTAGTATACAGCATATATCGTTTGACGCAATCAATGACCATCAAAAATCTATTGACAGGTCTTTCCGGTTATGGGAGGCTCCAGTCGCTAATTCATTTTTTCGCTCCCCTGTATGGCTCACAAGGTCACCAGCGCTCGCGCCGCGAAAGCCGCATCCCGCGTCCTACGCCGTTCGAACAGCAAATCGGCCAAGACCGCTGCCGGAAGCGCGCTTTCCCAACGTGAAAAGCGCCGTCGTCGTTAAGTTCGTCTAACTCCCGGTCCTGCCACACGATTCGCATCTATTGGCAGCTCCGCCCCTGCACATCGTGGGATGCAGAGGTGGCGCCGCAACCAGTTGATGCCTCAGCCGAGCAGTTGAACCAATATCAATACCCGAATGTGCCTTCATCTCTAAAGAAACGCTGCCTGAAATGGCTCGTCCCGTTCGCCCTCGCCGGCGCAACCATTATAGCTTGGTTAAACCTAGGTATGCCAGATAGCCCTGCCGATGCTTTGTCCTTCGGTTGGCCTGAATGGCTGCGTTCCATGGTTGCTCCCTTGGCTGTCTTGTTCGTTTCAGCGGTGAATGCCGTACCAGGAAACTACCTCAAGGAAGTCCTGGTATTTTGGCGTATCAAAAACCCCCTCCCAGGAGCTCGCGCCTTTGAAAAGGTTACGCTCCACAGCGATCCTAGAATCAACCCGAGCGCCCTTCGCGCTAAACTTGGTGGCGAGTTCCCTCGTGGCGCTCAGGACCAAAACTCCAAATGGTACGAGCTTTATATTTCTTTGCGGAATGATCCAGCAGTTAATGATGCAAATTACCGGTACTTACTGTTCCGCGATTTGACCTGGTTGACGGTTCTTTTGCTTGCTGCCGTCCTGATCAGCATCCCCTTCAATTGGGCATCGGCGTTGACACTGTTCACGTTCCTGCTCGTACTTGGTTGCCTCTATTTCCTCTTTGGCCGTGCCGCAGAAGAACGCGGACGCCGTCTTGTGACGACAGTCCTCGCCATCGCGTCGGCCAAATTCTCATAACTTTATGCCCGTAATCCATTTCCTAAATGTACACCAAGGTGACTGCACCATTATTCAGCACAACTCGGGTCACAATACGATGATCGACGTGAACAATGCTCGCATCCTGTCAGAGCCGGCGCGCCTCGTGAGACAGGCGATTTCCGATTCCTTGAAAACTAATGGGAACTTCGGTCAAAAAGCATATCCGGAAAATCCTCTTGAGTACATGGAGAAGCGTGGGATCGATTCGATCTTTCGTTTCATCCTCACTCATCCGGACATGGACCACATGGATGGCATCTCAGACCTCTTCAAGATTCACGCGCCACCCAACTTTTGGGACACGGCTAATACATGCGACAAGGATGATAATGAGTGGGGCGAGTCGTGTCCGTACCGGAAAGAGGACTGGGACTTCTACAAATCCTTGCGGGGTTCTGAGAACGAGCCAAAACATCTCGTCTATCATTCAGGCCAAGAGCCCTGCGATCACTGGAAAAAGGATGGTCTCGCGGTTCTGTCGCCTACCAAGGAACTCATCTGCGCCGCGAACGAATGCGGCGAGTGGAATGACTCGTCATACGTAATCCGTTACGCCGGGCCGCATGGATTCCGCGCAATCATGCCTGGTGACTCGCACGATGCAACATGGGAGCATATCCTGGACAAGCACCGTCATGTAAAAGACATCGACCTTTTGATCGCTCCCCACCATGGCCGTCACTCGGATGCAGACTTCAGCTACTTAGACGTGTTGAAACCAAAACTCACGCTATTTGGGAATGCTCCTTCGGAGCATCTTGCCTATGAAGCTTGGTCAAATCGTGATTTGCCGATCATCACCAACAATCAAGCAGGTAGCATCATCGTTGATTTCGAGGATGAATATGGTGCCTTCTACGTAACAAACGAAGCGTTTGCTCGTGCCCATACCACGGACAACACCTTCTACGACGAGCGATTGCACGGTTGGTTTGCTGGCACGATCCGATAATCACCGATTAGCGATAGGCGCACTGCGACTCTTCGTGTCTCAATTTGAGATAACCGGCAAGCTCACGGTCCCGAGTAGCTCGAAAACAGACCATATTCAGGTCTTCAGATAAGTCACAAAACACCCTCCCGGCTTGGGAGGGTGTTTTACATGGTCGGGCTAGTGGGACTCGAACCCACGGCCTCTTCGTCCCGAACGAAGCGCGCTACCAACTGCGCTATAGCCCGTTGGCCGTCTGATGCGCGGGGAATGTAACAAAGGATGCTAAAAATGTAAACGCCCGGCCGGTTTCCCGGTCGGGCGTTCAGAGATCAGAGAGAGGTGAGGTTCAGCGAAGCTTGCCGGCGCCGGCGGACTTGACCCCGAGGTCGTAGAAGGCGCGGTGGACTTCGAGCTGGACGGATGTGTTCGCTGAAAGGACTGCGAGGCGCCCTTGCCAGTCCATGAGCTCGCTGATCGGCTGAGCAGCGGTCGCCGTGTAGATATCGACGAGCTCGTCGACCCTCTTCAGGCTGTCCGATACGTCCTTCAGGCCATGCAAGAGAAGCTCGAAGATGGCCGCGCGCTGAGAGGTACGAATGAGCCTCAACAAGAAGGCCTGAGGTCCTTCCATGGTTGGCCCCGCTTCGAGCAGCGACAGGCAATCCGGAAGTCCGCCTTCTTGCAACTGTTCGAGACATCCTTGGATCACCTGGAAGTCTTTCTCCACGAGCTGCGAACGCTCCACCCAGAAGGACCTCAGGCTGTCCGGTGAATTCGGCTGCTCTGCCAAGGCACCGAGCAGCCTCGCCAGCATTACGCGTGCAAGTGCGTCGTCCACGCGAGCTCGGACCAACAGCAAATGGCTGATGCACTGGCCCAGGAGCTTCAGCATCACGCTGACACTCGAAGGCTCTTTCTGTTCTGTCATCTCTTCCCTCCTTTCAAAAGGGCGAAGGACGTTTGTACCACTTTTTGCCCCTCGTGTCAATCACGTCGTTCGCGAACGACTTGATCAATCGTGGGGCGTGATCTCGTGCGGGCGTGGGATGAGCTTGTCGCGGAGCAAGAGCCAGGCGGACAGGAGGGCGGTGATGGGGACGGTAAAGACGAGGCCGATCGTGCCGGCGAGGGAGCGGAGGATCTCGTCGACGACCACGTCAAAGTTGATGAACTTGAGCCAGGAGCCGCCGGACTGGTGGTAGAGCAAGAGGGTGGAAAGTGAGCCGCCGACGTAGGCAAAGATGAGCGTGTTGGCGAGCGCGCCCATGTGCTCGCGCCCGACCACCATGCCGGACAAGAACAGCTCACGGAACGAGATGTGCGGGTTCGCCTTGCGCACCTCTGACGCCGCGGAGGCGATCGAGACGGCGACGTCCTCAACCACACCGACCGCGGCAATGATGATACCCGCAAACAAGAGGCCGCGCGGGTCGAGCAAGGGGTTCTTGTTGAAAAAAGCGCGATCCTCTTCCGTCGAGACGCCCTGGACCTGCGCCCAGTTCGCAAACAGTTCGCTGATGCCGTAGGCGACCATGGCTCCACCCATGGTCCCGATCGCCGTCACGACGGTCTTCCTGTTCCAACCGATCGACATACCGGAACTCACAAGCGTAAGCACGCCGGATAACAGGATGGCGGCCGGCACCGGGTTATAGCCGCGCAAAAACAGCGGGATCAAGACGTAACCGATGAGCAGGACGGAGATGATGATGGACCCGGCGACCTTCAACCCTTGCCATCCGGACAAAAGCACGAGCGTCAGCACGAAAAGCAAGAGGAGTACGATAATCGGAAAGCGCCGATCAAACCCTTCGACGTACAGGTCCCACTCCCCCTCGGTTCTGGCCTGCATAAAGATCACGAGCTTGTCGCCGACCGCGGGTTGGATACGGTACGGGTTCGCTCCCACGTCGCCAGAAATGTCACGCGACTCCCCTTTGAGCGGGCCGGACAAGAACCGCACGCGGTACGCTTCGAGCTGCTCCGCCCCACGCATGATCTCGACCGTCTTCAACCCCACGGATTCGACCACGGCACGCTCGTAAATCCCTTCGCGGGCTTGGGATGAGATGCTTGTGTCTTCCGTGCCAGCGGCCTTGGTCCCAACCGGGACAGTCAGGGCGAGAGCGAGACCAGCCAGCGCGATCAGACGGCGAAATTTCATACTCATGAGTATACAGGTCGTTCCTTAGGCATTCCACGGGTACGGTTCAGCAAACTCGCCGGCGGTTTTTGCATAGGTCCGCATCCAATCCAAGAGGAAAGCCGTTGCTCGGACGTCCTCTTCGTTGTAGGCGATGATGGCTTCCAGTTCCGCTTTGCGTTTGGAGGAGAGCCAGCGGTCATACGCGACGATCGAGTCGCCGCCAGCGGTCACACTCCCCTTCCACCCAATCCCCAAAAACTTCCCGATGGACTTGAGGCTGTAAAAGTAGAGCGGAAAGACGAGATGGTCGCGGACGTCTTCTTTCAAGTCGACGAAACGCGACACGAAGCGCGCCAAATCCGGATGGTCCAGGTCGCCGTACCGGCGCGCGAGGACTTCCAGGCGTTGCGGCTCATACGCCGCGTAGTGGAAGACGGTGAACTCTTTCGGCAACGTGGATAGCCACGATAAAAAGGCGCGCCACATCTGTTCTTCGTCTTCTGGTTTGGCGGCGATGAAGGACAAATAGCGGTCGCCGGCCGGTTCGCGCAAGAGCAAGCCGTAGAGATAGTCGCGGTCCGTCGGCGGGTGGCTTTCAATATCAAAATGGATCTCAAGACCCTTGGATGGATCGGTGTACGGCTCTTTCACCATGACGCGGCCATCGCGCAACGATCGTGCTTGGCGTTGGATGGACTGGAGGGAACGCAGGCTCATCCCCGTCTCGCCCTCGAGGGCCGTCGGATCGATCTCCGCCGCATCGTCCACGGTCCGGATCCCGGCGGAACGGAGCGCCCGGAGCTTGCGCACGTCCACGTTAAAGATGAGCGCGATGTCATTGGTCTCTTTCGCCAACCGGAAACAGGCCGTGCCCCAAGGGGACGTGTCCGTGCAAGACTTACGATAGACCGGTTCTGGACGCTCGCCGCGCCGGATCCGTTCAAGCGCCTCCGTCAAACTCTTGAACTCTGGCAAAAATTCTTCCGCATCAAAGGAAAGCCGTTCGCTGTCGCCGTTGATCACCTCTGGATGCTGCGGAAAGATCCCTTGGATCTTTTCGAGCAGCGTGGCGTAAAAGGTGAGCTGCGCTTTGTGGTCTTTGCGTAGTTCATGGGCGCGCTTCACGTCCACCGGGACGTAGTACCACTTCCCCAAACGGCTCTTTCCGGTGCGGCGTTCCAAGATGTCCGGCCGCCCGACCCAGTCACCGTGCATGAGCCAGCCTTGATAGATGACGGGCACGCCCTCACGCATTAATTCGAGGGTACGAGCAAACCCGTCTTCGCGACGGGTGATGCGCACGGTCTTCACGTCTGGATACAACGCCTCGACGACACGCTTTTCGTGTTCCAAGCCGTCGGCTAAACGGTCTTCTTCGGCGGCGGTCAGCGCACGGCGGTCCTTGAAGTCACCAAACCGTTCCCAATACGGCCAATGCGGGCACTGGAGGAAACGGTAATAATCCTGGGCGGTAAGCGGGGCGG
>CAZFRH010000028.1:0-5629 GCA_964521235.1 uncultured Gammaproteobacteria bacterium
GGTTCGCATTTGTGTGATGCGTTGGTGCAGGAGCATCATGTGATCTGTTTGGATGATTTGTCGACGGGTGATGTCGCGAACATCCAGCACCTGCTCCAAAACCCCAACTTCGAGTTCATCAACCATGACATCACGAAGCCGTTTGACCTGAAGTCCTTTCCGGAGCTTGAACGGTTCAAGGTGCGTTTCCAGGGCGTGCAGGAGATCTACCATCTGGCGTGCCCCATCTCAAAAAAGCATTTTGAGGATTTTAAGATCGCGACGATCTTGACCAACTCGATCGGGATCAAGCATGTGCTGGATTTGGCGGTGCAGGACAAGGCGAAGATCTTGTACGCGTCCTCTTCCGCGCTGTACGGTCCACGGCAGGCGGACAAGCCCTATGTCACGGAAACGGACCCGACACATATCGACCACCTGACGCCGCATGGTGCCTATGATGAGGGCAAGCGGTTCAGCGAGGCCATCCTCTTCACCTACCAAGACGTGTATGGGTTGGACGTGAAGATCTCGCGCATCTTCCGAACCTACGGCCCACGCGCCAAGATTTTTGATGGGAACCTGCTGCCGGACATCATCATGCACGCGTTGGACGGCAAGGACATCGATATCCCGTCAGACGACGTCCGGATGGGCGCGTGTTACGTTTCGGACGTGGTGGACGGGTTGATCCGGCACATGCATTCCCCAAAGGACGTCACGGTCGCGAACTTGGGGTCGGACCAGCTCGTGCTCCTGTCCATCATGGCTGAGACGATCATCCGCCTGACGGAGTCGTCGTCGCAAATCCGTTTTGTCCCGACGGTGAAGCCGCCACAGGAACCGCCGTTGCCCGATTTGACACGGGCGCGCCAAGCGCTGAATTGGTTGCCGCTCGTCCGGATGGAGGACGGCCTGCGCCGGATGATCGAATACGCCCAGTCACGCCGGCAGCTCATGTAACCCTATGGCAACGCAACCCGTGTTTGAAAAAAAGAATGTGCTCGTGACCGGTGGCGCCGGGTTCATCGGTTCGCATTTGTGCGAGGCGCTACTTGAGACGTCGCACGTGATCTGCCTCGACAACTTCATCACCAGCCAAGAATCAAATATCGACAGCTTGCTCCGTAACCCGGACTTTGAGTTCATCCGCCATGATATCGTCCAGCCGTTTGACCCAGAGGCGTTCCCAGAGCTGGAACGGTTCCGCGTCCGCTTCCAAGGGATCCAGGAGATCTACCACCTTGCCTGCCCGACCAGTCCGCGGCGTTTTGAGCAGTACCGCATGCAGACATTGTACGCGAACTCGCTCGGCATGAAGAACGTGTTTGACCTGGCCGTGCGCTACAAGGCCAAGATTTTGCACGCGTCGACGTCGGTCGTCTATGGCTCGCGTCCTGATGACGGGCACCATTTTAAGGAAGAAGAATTCGGCAGCAACGATACGCTGTCACCGCGTGCCTGCTATGACGAAGGCAAGCGTTTTGCGGAGACGGTCGCGGCAACCTATCAACAGGTGCATAACCTGGACGTGCGCATCGCGCGCATCTTCCGCACGTACGGCCCGCGCATGCCGCTCTTCGACGGGCAGATGATCCCGGACTTCATCACGAACGCGCTCGATGGCAAGGATTTGGAGCTGTATGGCGATGAGACGTTCCGGACGTCACTCATCTACGTGACTGACGTCGTGGACGGGATAAAAAAACTCATGCACGCGGCGCCTGGTTTGGGCCCGGTCAACTTTGGGAGCGATGCGGATCTGCCGCTGCTCGAAGTCGCGGAACGGATCATTGAGATGACCGGATCCTTGTCCAAAGTCACCTACAAAGGATCGCTCCTCTTCATGTCGCAACTGGGTTTGCCGGATTTGACCAAAGCAAAAGAAAAGCTGGATTGGATCCCACTTGTAACCTTGGATGATGGGTTGAAGCGCACCATTGAATATACGATTGCGAACCGACATCTACTGCAGATGAGGGAGATATAGGAGGGTTGACGGCCGTCGTTTAGCTGACTAGCATAAAAGAACTATGAGCTTCACTGCGGTCTACCAAAAGCAAGGGAAATGGTTCCTCGGTTGGGTCGAGGAAATCCCGGGCGTGAATACGCAGGGGAAGACCTTGAAAGAGGCAAAAGAGAACCTCAAAGAAGCGTTGACGTTGGTCGTTGAAACGTGACCATCGTGCCGAGGTATCAAGAAGTGAATACTTTTTTTGGCTAAGAAGATTTGTAGGGATTTGGGGCTTCTTGGGTGAGGTAGGTTTGGACGCCGGGGGTTGACAAAAGGCTCAAGCTAAGCCAGTCTTAAGCGTTCCTTCAAAAAAGTTGAAAACGGCGGTTTAGTTATATCCAGGTGGATCAATATGTGGTTAGGCCGCCGTTTTCAATCTAAGAGCAAACAGAGGGAGAAAAAGATAATGAACAAGCGACCCATGACCTCCAGGCATCGCAAGGAGATCCGTGAAGTCTTCGAGCGGGCTTTGGCTGAGTTCGGTAAGTACCCTAATCGGGAAGAAGCGCAGAACCTCTTGCGTAGAAAAAATCTGTTCGAAACTCGGATTTGGGCGTCCATGGAGGAACTCTCGACCTTCGCAGACGAACACGCTAAGGCCTATGAAAGACGACATATTCCAGAGCTGGACGCCAAGGGTCACTACCCGGCCGACTACAAGCTCAAGACGGTTTTTGAGCAGACCGTCATCCTGCGCGAGATCTTCCATGGATTGGGAGCCTGTGCCTACGAAGCTGCAGAGGGGCCGATCTTCAACGGAGCCGAGGGCTACTTCGTGATCCCGCGTTGGGACAAGATCGCGGCTTCGTACACGTTGGCGGTCGAGAGGGTGCTGGCAGAACTCATCAAGCGCCGGCCCTTCAACGAGGACACCCTGACGCATCTCGGTTCAAAGTTTCTTCGCCAACATCCCAGAGCAGCGGAAGCGTTTGCGAAGCTTCAAGCGTCGCAGAAGGGACGCGACTTGCTCGTCGTGCAGGCGCAGTTCGGTGCGCGCCGTCGAGGCGAATCTACCAATCGGGCACGTTACGATCTCCATAGTTGGGAGTTTGGCCTCGGACTTTTTGCTGTGGGCGTGATGCTCCTCACCCATCCCGAGCGTATTGGGAAGAGTCGCGACGAGCTGAACCTTCTCTGCATCGGTGACGAGATGAAGTCGTGGACGGATCTCAAAAGGGGCTTCGTCTACACGCCAAGGTTGACGCTTGGTTTTTCTTCTCAACCCAAGATTCATGTCTCTTCGAGTGCTTTGGAAGATCATGCCATCTGGTACGGTCCTGTCTCGGCGTTCGTCAAGCCTGATCCCTGACCGTTCTTTCTTCGCTTCTCAACAGCCCCCACCCGTCTGCTTCGGCAGATGGTGTGGGGGCTTGTTCGTTCCCTTGAAGATCCAGGCTTTTCCGGCTAAGGTGGCTGGATGAAGACGGTGGTGGTTGTCCCGGCTTTTCATGAGGAAAAGCGTGTGGGGGAGGTGGTTCGTGGACTCACGTCTGCGGGGTTTGAGGTGGTTGTGGTGGATGATGGGTCGACCGACCGGAGCGCCGACGTTTCTGCGGAGGCGGGAGCCAGGGTGTTGCGCCACGCCATCAACCGTGGGCAGGGGGCGGCGTTGCGGACGGGGACGGAGGCGGCTCTCCGTCTGGGGGCGGACATCATCGTGCATTTTGATGCGGACGGGCAGCATGACCCGTCCTTCCTCGCTTCCTTCACCGAACCGATCGCACGAGGCGAGGTGGACGTCGTGTTCGGTTCGCGTTTTCTCGGACTGGAAGCGGAGGGGATGCCGTTTATCCGTCGTTTTGTTCTTGTGGGCGGACGTTTTTTTTCCAACTATGTACTTGGCATCCCCCGAAGGATGACGGATCCACAAAACGGGTTGCGCGCGTTGTCGGCGAAGGCGGCCCGCGTCATCAGCTATCGGCAAGATGGCAAGGCTCATTGCTCGGAGATCCTGCGCCTCGTGACGCGTTCGGGCTTGCGTTGGCGTGAAATCCCGATCCGGGTACGCTATACGGCAGAGACGTTAGCGAAGGGGAACAAGACGACGGACGCCTTCCATATCGTCTGGCACTTATTCTTGGGGCTGTTTTCTTAAGCGGTATGTTGATGAAACTCTTCTTGTCTCTTGCGCTCTTGTTTGCGCTCAGCATGACCTGGCGCCGACGCCGCCAGCAGGCGATCAGCCGATTCGAGCACCTTGCCTGGAGCCTTTTGTGGATCGGGGCAGCGATCGTGGTGTGGTGGCCTGGCCTCACGTCAGACGTGGCGCGCCTGGTCGGGATCGGACGTGGCGTTGACCTCGTGCTGTACGCCGCCGTGTTGGGCGCCTTCCTTTTAGTCTTCCAACTGCATGTCGCGCACCACCGCCTGGAACGGAAATTGACGGAGCTCGTGCAACGCGAGGCGTTACGTGAACTGGAAGCTCAAAAAGAAACCTCCGAAGCTGCATGAGAGTCATCCATTTTTCTTGCGTCGGGCCGCCGGAGATCGGCGGGGTTGGGCGCGTGGCCGCGCTTGAAGTCGCGGCGTTGCGTGCACGTGGCGTGGACGCGCGCCTCGTCGTCCCGGAACCGCCCATGCCAGTCGCCCCGGAGCATGAGCGATCCTGGCTGACGCGGTTGCGGTCCTTCCGGATCGGAAATGGCTCCATTCTGCACGGATGGCGAGAACAGGTGGCTGGTGCTGACCTCATCCACCTCCACTATCCTTTTTATGGTTTTGCGGAGCCGCTTCTCCTTTTTGCGAACCATCCGCCCGTCGTGATGACGTTTCATATGGATGCGATCGTGTCCGGATGGCGTGCTCCGATCGTGGCTGCCCACCGCTTGCTCGTCCAACCGTTCTTGTTGCGTCAGGCGAAGCGCATCTTCGTTTCCTCCCTGGATTATGCCCAGCGTTCGTCGTTGGCGCGTTTTTTTGACGCCTATCCGCGCCGCATCGTCGAAGCGCCATTTGGGGTGGATACGGACCTCTTTTGTCCCGGCCCATCCGTCCGTTCGCGCTTTTCCTTGCCCGAAAACGTCCCTGTCCTCGCATTCGTCGGTGGGTTGGACCGTGCCCACGCGTTTAAGGGCCTACCGGACATACTGCGGACGCTGAAGCGCCTGCCAGGGGACCTGCACCTTATCGTGGTCGGGGATGGAGATTTGCGCGGGACGTATGAAGATTTAGCGGAGACGCTGGACCTCCATCGCCGGACACACTTTTTGGGGCGAGTGGACGCGGAGACGCTCCGTGACGTCTATCGGAGCGCAGACCTTTTTGTTTTCCCATCAACCAGCAGGGCCGAGGCGTTTGGCCTCGCCGCCCTGGAAGCCGAGGCGTGCGGGCTGCCGGTCGTCGCTTCTGACCTCCCGGGCGTGCGCACTGTCGTGCTCCACGGCCAGACGGGGCTCCTGTTCCCTCCGGGCCATGAACCCGCGCTCGCGGATGCGGTCAAACGCCTGTTGGATGATCCTGGCATGCGCAGGTCGTTTGGTGAAAACGCTGCCGCCCATGCACGGGGGTTGAGTTGGGACGCGCATACCGATAAACTGCTCGCCACGTACCGAGACGTATGCGCATTGCCATCCTGACGAACGACTTTCCGCCGACCGCGACAGGGGGCGCTGGAGTCATTGCCGCCGAACAGGTCCG
>CAZFRH010000029.1:0-3300 GCA_964521235.1 uncultured Gammaproteobacteria bacterium
ACGGCGTGTCGCAGCTCTTGTCAGTCAAGCTGGAAGAAGTGGAGAAATTGAAGAAAAGATAAGGGTTGTCCACACTTGGTGATTGACGTTCCCTTGACGCGTGAGGCAAGAATATGGAACGGAGTAGATATATGAACGAACCAACCCTCAAGGAAATCTTAGATTCCGTGAATCACTTGTCGTCCAAAACCGATGCTACGTTTGAAGCTGTCTTAGGGGCCATCTCCACCTTGTCCGCGAAAACCGACGAACGCTTTGAGGAGGTCTTTGAGGCTTTACACGATTTTTCTGGTTCAGTAGATCAACGTTTCGCCAGTGTTGAGAAACGGTTCATTAGCATTGACCAGTGTTTTGACGGCATGGATCGCCGTTTGGTGCGTTTGGAAAACCAAATGGTCACGAAAAGCTACCTGGACGAGAAGTTGGCCGATCTCACCAGCGACCTGGTCCGGCGCTGGAGGACGGAGGATGATTTGGTGGTCACGCGTCTTGAAAAGAAATTCAGCAAATAACAAACCCGCCTTTCGGCGGGTTTTGTTTACGCGGCGGCTTGCTTCTTGGCCATCTTCTCTTTGCGGCGGTTGGAGATGGTGGTGAGCTTGCGCTTGTCGCCTTTGACCGTCCCACGCTCCACGAGCAGGTTCCAGACGGTTTCGGAGCATTGGGCGCCTTTGCTGATCCAGTAGGTGACGCGTTCGGCGTCGCATTCGAGGACAGCAGGGGAGGCGGCCGGGTTATAGGTCCCGAGGATCTCGAGAGCCTTGCCCCATGGGTCACGCGCCTTTTCGGAGACGATCAGGCGGTACAGGGGGCGCTTGGTCTTACCCACGCGGGTCAGACGGAGAGTCAACATAGGTTATCAGGGGAGTGAATGGCTTGAAGATGATCCTGCGGAGCGCCAGCAGGCAGGATCCGGAGCACGGAGGCTAAGATAAGGGAAAATACGGGATCCGTCAAGGGCTTTTAGCTAGCCAAAAAGCCCCTTTCTTGAAGTCACCTGTCCGCCTTGGTATGCTGGTCTGCACCCGCTAAGGGATTAAAGATTTTTTTCTTTTTATGGCAGACAAGCATCAGGACCAGGAGTTTTTGGAGTACGTGGTGAAGTCACTCGTGAACCATCCGGAGGACGTGAAGACCGACCGTGAAATCGACGATCGTGGTGTGAAAATCACCCTCCATGTCAACCCAGAAGACATGGGGTACATCATCGGGCGCCAGGGGCAGACGGCTCGCGCATTGCGTATCCTGCTCAAGATCGTCGGCGCCAAAGACAACGCCCGCGTGAGCATGGTGATCTATGAACCAGAAGAGCTGCGTCGCCAGCACCAGGAACGTAAAGGGTCAGCCATGGGCGCCGAGCCAGGGAGCCTGCCAGGCGTCGTGCCAGCGTCACGCATGCATGGCGAAGCCGGCCTCGTATCAGACGACGACTTGAGTGACTTAGGCATCTAACGTGAAACGTAAACAAAAACCGTTACGCATTGACCTCATCACCATCTTCCCGGAGATGGTGATGCCGTATGTATCTGGTTCCATTTTAGGGCGCGCGCAAAAGGCGAAGCTCTTGGACATCCGCGCCCACCAGTTACGCACATGGACGCATGACCGGCACAACACGGTGGATGACCGGCCATTTGGCGGCGGCCCTGGCATGGTGATGAAAGTTGCGCCCTTCCACGAGGCGTTGGTCGCTTTGAGGTTGCGCAAGAAAGATGGGAAGAAGACGCCGCAGGCAAAAAAGGCGCGGGTCGTTCTGACTAGTGCCAAAGGCAAAGTGTTCACACAGGCTGACGCTCGACGGTTATCAAAATACGACCAGCTGGTTTTTTTATGCGGCCGTTATGAAGGCGTGGACGAACGAGTGGCCGAGCACTTGGCTGACGAGGAGCTGTCCATCGGTGGATATGTTTTGACGGGCGGCGAACTGCCGGCTTTGGTGATGGCGGATGCGGTGGCGCGCTTGCGTCCGGGAGTGTTAGGTGAGGCAACGTCACTCGATGAGGAATCACATGGGACGCCCGGTCAATTAGAGTACGCACAGTACACGCGGCCGGAGGCTTATCCGGTCACCAAAAAGAAACAATGGAAAGTCCCGTCTGTTCTCTTATCCGGCAACCACGCAGCGATCAAGGCTTGGAGGCGCGGACAAACAACCACTTAACCGTTTCGATACAGCCGACCATGAACAGGCTGACACTGACGGCGATGGTGAGTGAGGTGATCGGAAGGGGGATGGTGCCTAAGAGCCGATTCATGAACGGGAGGTAGATCCCCGCGAAGGCCATCATGAGGCCAAAGCCGACGCCCAAGCAGAGCCAACGGTTCCCAAAAGGTGAGAAGCGGAACACGCTCATGTCCAGACGCCGGAGGGGGAAGGCCACGAGGAGCGTGTACGTGGAGAGGGCGGCAAACACCATCGTCGTCACCTGTACGCTTGGGAGTCCCATGCTCCGCAACAGGAGGTAGAAGCAAAAGAGCAGGCCGCTGGAGAGGGAGCCGAACACGAGGAGCATGAGGCGGTGTTTTGGTGTGAGGAGGCCGGACCCATTTGCCGGAGGATAGGTGTGGCCGCGGCGTTCTTCCAGCGCAAAGGCGACGGCCGGGAAACTGTCCGTAAAAAAGTTGATGTAGATGATTTGGAGTGCGGTGATCGGGAGCGGGATGCCCAAAAGGACGGCTCCGCCAATCAGGATCAGTTCATCCAACCCATGTGAGACGAGGTAGATGATGACGCGCCGGATGTTGTCCGTGATCAGTCGCCCTTGTTCAATCGCTTTGACGATCGTTTCGTAGTTATCATCCAGGATGACGAGGTCAGCGGCGGATTTTGCGACTTCCGTCCCAGAGCCGACGGCGATCCCGATGTCTGCCGCTTCGAGCGCTGGTGCATCATTGACGCCATCGCCCGTCATGGCGACCACGTCCCCGCGTCGTTGGTACAGGTGGGCGAGGGAGAGTTTTTGTTCCGGTGTCACGCGCGCAAAGACGCTGACGGATTTCAGTCGGCTGGCCAGCTCGCTCTCGCTCATGGTGGCCAGGTCTTGGCCGGTGAGGGCGTTCCTTGGTTCGGCCGGCATGCCGAGTTCGCGTGCGATCGCGAGGGCCGTCCCTTGGTGGTCGCCGGTCACGATGGCCGTGCGCACCCCTTCTGCGCGGATGCGCTCAAGCGCCGTCTTTGCCGTCTTTCGGAGCGGGTCGCGCAACACGAGGAGCCCGGTGAAGGTGAGTCCTGGAGGCAAGGTCTTGCGATGTTCGAGGCGCGTCGCGCGGACGCTCGCAAGTCCGAGGAGCCGTTCACCT
>CAZFRH010000029.1:3400-5588 GCA_964521235.1 uncultured Gammaproteobacteria bacterium
GCGACTTCCACCGGGCGGCCGACGATCCGCCAAGCGTGCGCCTCATCTTCCGGATTTTCCACGATTGCGTCCACGTTACACATCGCTTCTTCAAGGATCTTTTTCTCGTCTTGGCCATCCGCTTCTATCGCAACGAGTTCCATCCGGCCCTCGGTCAAGGTCCCGGTCTTGTCCGTCAGGATGACCGTGGTTGAGCCGAGCGTCTCTGCCGCCAAGAGGCGCCGTACGACCGCTTTTTGTTTGGCGAGCCGTTCCACCCCGGCTGCAAGGATCACGGTGAGCGCGACCGGCAACCCTTCGGGGATCGAAGAGACGGCAACCGCGACCGCGACCAAGAACATCTCAACGGGCGGGATCCCGCGCGATAGGCCGATGAGGAAGATGCCCAGGATGACGAAGCCGAGGATGACCCCGATCTGGCGTGACAGGTGGGCGACGTTCCGTTGGAGCGGCGTCGGTTCTTCTTTGCCCCGCGCTGCCAACAGGGCAATTTTGCCGACTTCGGTCAGGGCTCCTGTAGCTGTCACCACCCCTTCCGCGGTGCCTTGGACGAGATGGGTGCCGGCGTAGACCATGGATGGACGCTCTGCCAGGAGCGCGTCTACTCCAGCAGGATCTGCCGTCTTCGTGACCGGAAGGGATTCGCCCGTGAGGATCGATTCATCCGCTTCCGCGTCATTCGTTTGGAGGAGGCGGGCGTCGGCGGGAATGCGGTCGCCGGCAGAGAGGCGGATGACGTCACCGGGGACGAGCGAGTCAGCCGCACGGTCGTGCTCTGTCCCGTCACGTCGGACGCGGGTCCTGGTCTTCACATAGTTTTTGAGGCTTTCCAAGACGGTCTCTGCTTTTTGTTCCTGCCAATATCCCAGCATCGTGTTGATGGCGACCGCGGCCAGGATGACGCCGGCGTCCGTCCATTCGCCTAATGCAAATGTGACGAAACCAGCCAATCCCAAAACGGTGATGAGCGGGCTTTTGAACTGGTTCAGGATGATGCGTGTACGGGTGAGCCGTGGCTTCTCCGGGATTTCGTTCGTACCAAAAAACGCGCGCCGTTTTTCTGCTTCGCTTTCGGTCAGTCCGCCCTCTTTGGTCTTGAGTTCACGCAAGGCATCCTCACCGGCCAAGGACCAGAACGGCTGCACAAGCTTGGTCTTGGAGAGCATGGTCAGCGGAGGATGAGTAAGGTCTGTATGATCAGGCCGGTCACGAAAATGGCGAGGATGGCAACCCCTTCATTTCGTCGCAACACGCGTTCCGAATGGTAGAAGAGCGCAAAGAGACCGAACAGGCCGACGAGCCAGACCGCGAAAAAGACATGTGTCATCCCAAACGCCACGGGGAAGGGCTTGATCAGGGCAAAGAGCCCGATGAACAGGATGTTGGCCATGGCGGAACCGACGATGTTGCTCCAGGTGAGGGCGACGCTCCCGCGTTGCCAGGCGGCAAAGGCCACGGATACTTCAGGGAGGTTGGTCCCGAGGGCAAAGACGACGGTCCCGATCCCGAAGACGTCCAGGGTACTGTGAGCGAGGAGGAAAAGGGTTAACCGGACGATCAGGTTGGCGGATACGGCGACCACGAGCACTCCGACGAGGGTGAGGGAAGACGTCTTCCAGAGCGAGGCGTGGGAGGTCTTGATCGGGTGCTCTGGGTTCTTGAATTCCGGCTTGAGGCGTAAGAGGAGGAGGACGTAGAGCCCGATGAGGACGATGGCATCAAACCAGCCGATGTGCTCGTCGAGCCCAGCTAGGAGCGGCAGGAGCAGGTAGGCCATGTACGGGAGGAGCTCTTTCGTTTTCCCGTTGGTGCGGATCTTCCCGTTTAAGGCGATCGTGAACCCCATGACGCCACCAAACAGGACGGGGAGCCCACCCATCAGGTTGCCGAGAGACAGGTCGGGGATATCGTTTGCGATGGCGTTCATCCCTATGATGAATTCCGGGAGAGACGTGAGGAGTCCAAGGAACGCGCCGAGCAGGGTGAGCGGGATTTTGCTCCGTTCTGCGATCGCTTGGATATGGGAGACGACAAGGCTAGCGGCTTTGCAGAGGATGTAAAACAGCGGAGGCAGCGCCAGGGCGGCAAGGACGAGCATGGGGTATAGGATAGCATATTTTCGCTTCTATTCGTTGACGGAAACGCAAAAACTTCCCCCGTATTTCGGAGGAAGTTTTTGTGGTAGCCC
>CAZFRH010000030.1:0-4539 GCA_964521235.1 uncultured Gammaproteobacteria bacterium
GTTCCTCGTCAGACGACAGGGACAAGAGGGTGCGCGCATGCGAGGCGGAAATCCGTCGCTCTATCAGCGCTTGTTGGATATCCCCGGGCAGCTGGAGCAGGCGGACCATGTTTCCGACCTGTGGACGGCTTTTCCCGACGCGTTGCGACACCTCGTCTTGCGTCAACCCGAATTCTTCCATCAAACGGACATAGGCACGCGCTTCTTCAATCGGGTTCAAGTCTTGGCGCTGGACGTTTTCGATGATCGCCCATTCGAGGCGTTGGTTGGCGTTCGCGTCGCGAACCACGACCGGCACGGTCTTCAAGCCGGCGATGGTTGCGGACCGGAGGCGGCGCTCACCAGCGATCAGCTGGTAGCGTCCATTTGGCAATTTGGAAACGACCAACGGCTGCAAGATGCCATGTTCTTTGATGCTCGAAATCAAATCTTCGAGTTGCGTGTGGTCAAAATGGACGCGTGGCTGGTCTGGGTTCCGCTCCACCAACTCAATCGGGATCTCAAGCGGCTTCCCATCATGCGCGGCCGGCGTCTCCCTGGTGGGCTGTGGCGGTTCAGATGGCGGTTGCGGTACTCGCGGCGGCATAACGGCCCCAGACGGGCCTCCAGGAGCTTTGGGTGGGATAATGGCCCCTAACCCCCGCCCTAAGCCAGATTGTCGTTGCAGGATCATACCCCGTGCAACAACTCCGAAAAGAGAGTCGTGTAAGTTACTCTGAAATGACTGGTCATCGTGAGGGCGCTACCTTTACGGTACTTGTTGTTATACGGGGTCATACGGCGCTGATCGGATAGGCTTCTAGTTCGCGCTCGATAATCTCACGCGCCAGGCGCTCGTACGCTTTTGCGCCTTTTGAATCGGAATCAAAGTGGGCGATCGTCCGCCCAAACGATGGCGCTTCTGCCAAGCGTACGTTCCGAGGGATGACCGAACGGAAGATGTTGTTCGGAAAATATTTGTACAGCTCCTGCAGGACGTCATCTGACAGCTTGGTGCGACCGTCGTACATGGTGATGACCGCGCCGAGCACGTCCACATCTTGTCGGATGTTGTCTTTCACGAGCTGCACCGTCTCAAGCAACTGCCCCAACCCTTCGAGCGCGTAGTATTCTGCCTGCACCGGGATCAGGATCTCGTCACCGGCGACGATCCCATTCAACGTGATGAGCCCAAGCGTCGGCGGACAGTCGATCAAGATGAAGTCGTAATCGTTGCGGATCTCAAGCAACGCGTCGCGCAACTTGAACTCGCGCCGCTCCATGCCGACCAGTTCGATGTTCAGGCCGGCGAGCGCGGTCGTCGCTGGTGCAACATGGAGACCCTCATGTGACGTCGGTTGCACGATGTCGCGGATGTTCACTTGCCCAAGCACCGCTTCATAAATCCCCCGTTCAATCCCCCGGTGGTCCACCCCGATCCCGGAGGTCGCGTTGGCCTGCGGGTCCAGGTCAATGATCAGCACGAACTTCCCCAGCTCTGCTAAATAAGCGCCCACGTTGATCGCGGTCGTCGTTTTTCCCACGCCCCCCTTCTGGTTGACGATAGAGATGATGCGCGCCATAAGACCCCGATAGTTTACGACCTACCCCCCACGACCGCAAGGGGACAGTTGACGGTCAAGAGCCAATTTCGTATTCTTTGTGCGCCCATGTTTGGACCATTGCCCAAAAGGCAATGATCATGGCAGTTGCTGCCGCGGTGGCGGAATTGGTAGACGCACGGGACTCAAAATCCCGCGATCGAAAGGTCATGAGAGTTCGATTCTCTCCCGCGGCACCAATTGTCATGATACGCAGATCAGGTTCGTTGTCCTTGACGGATTCCGCGGTTGCGGCTATCTTAAGCCGCACGAAGCGGGGTAGAGCAGCGGCAGCTCGCCGGGCCCATAACCCGGAGGTCGTGGGTTCAAATCCCACCCCCGCAACCACGTAAAAACGACAGCCAAACGCTGTCGTTTTTACGTTGTTCTAAAAAATCTTGAAGAACAATGCCCCGAGCAACACGATCTGCATCGCGAAGCCAGAGGTAAAAGACATGTCACCTTTGCGTGCGCAGACGAGGTTGTGGAAAAAGAAGTGCAAACGATGGAACCACATCAGCCAGCGGACCTTGAAGACTTCGACGATCGCCACGATCAGGTCCGGCAAGACGCCTCCGACGATCCCAAGGGTCACGGTCAACTTATCGCTGACCAGGCCGCTGTTAAAGATGAAGAGGACGAAAAAGATGGTGGCGATGGCATCAATCACGACATACGCGATCGCACGGTTGACTTTGGTGCCGGAGATGTACCCTTTGTACACATGCGTATCCCCGTGCGGGATGATGTCCGTCAGAAAATGCGAAACCATCCCCAGACTAAACGCCACGGCCGGATGTCCGGCTGAATACTCTCCGATCAAAGCTCCAATGGCAGCGTGGGTAATAACGAACATAACGGATAACGAGGGCTATAGTACCACGGGAACGGCGACCAGCAACTGATCGACAGTCCCTTGGTAGCGGGGGCCGGAATCGAACCGGCGACCTAAGGCTTATGAGTCCTTCGCTCTAACCAACTGAGCTACCCCGCCTCGAGGCCTCCAACCTCTGCATGAAATGCGGTTAGAGGATATCAAGAAGCTCGAAGGCTGGCAAGCATCGTCTTGGCGATTTTTGGCCAAGAAAACCACTGGGCTTGGCGGTGTCCGGCCTCGATCATCCCCTGCCGGACCGTCCCCGAGCCAATGAGCTGACCCAGAGCTCGAGTCCAGCTTTCCTGGTCCGTCGGATCCAGAAGGCGACCGGCGTCCCCTACCACTTCGGGCAAAGCCCCACGGTCGCTCGCGATGACAGGCGATCCTAACGTCATCGCCTCCAAAGCCACCCGCCCAAACCCTTCATGCAAAGAGGGAACCAGGACACAGGAAGCATTTTTGATCAGCGCTGTCTTCATCGACTCATCCACCTCTGACACGCGCTGGAACCATGATGATTTTCCCGCCACCTTCTGCAAGCGCACATCCTCCCCGCCCCACCCCGTCGGACCAGCCACGACCAAATCCAGGCCGGAAGAACGGTTCACCTCCTCCCACCAGCTCGCGACCCAAGAAGGCTGTTTACGCGGCTCGACGGTTCCGAGAATGAGTGCGTAGCCCCTGTCATTCCCGCGCAGGCGGGAATCCAACTCAAACGTATCCGGAAGGACATTCAAAATCCCTTGGTACGTCACCTCAATTTTTTCTGATCCAATCCCCGCAATTCTTACGATCGCCTTCTTTGTATCCTCGCTGACCGCCAAAACTTTTGGTGCTCGTTGAATGCCGCGTAAGACAAGCGTTGTCGTCATCTTGCGTCGCAAAACGTTTTGTGGAAACCATTCAGGATGATCAAAAATCGCCAAATCATGAACCCAAGGGATAGCTGGAACCGGACAAAAAGGCGGAACAGCGCCCGTCGGGCAGAACAATCGGTCTACTCCTGCAGCAAGAACCGCTTTGCGAAGCGCCAACGCATTCCCTTCAAAAAAACCGACGAGCCGTGCATCAGGAACGTCCTTTTGCCACGTCTCCCATAACTCCTGTGTTGCGCGCGCTATCCCTCCCAACGGCTCTTGGGATAGGCACCGCAAATCAACCCCGATCTTCATGGCAGCGGCCACTCGTACGCTTGGAAGGCCCAGTAGGTCAGTGCCTTCACGTCATCAAAACGGGAAAAGTGCGTCTCTGACCCAAGGACAACCGTGATGACTTCATGGCCTTGCGGGTCTTTCGTCGCCTGCGCGAGGCAGAAGCCAGCCTCGTCGAGCGATCCTGTCTTCCCAACTTGAATTTGATAACCAGCCGTATTCAAAGCTGATCCAAGCAACAAGTTCGTGCTTTTGATCGTATAGGGACGCCCGGACACGCCGCCCGTAACGACCACGGTCCGCTCCACCGTCGTCTCCCGGATGAGCGGATAAGCCAGCGCGGCACGCAACGCCAAAGCCACATCCGCCGCGGCCGCACGGTTCCGGGGATCAAGTCCGGATGGGTCAGCAAAGTACGCCTGCCGCATCCCGATCTCCACCGCCTTTCGGTTCATCTTCGCGACAAACGCTTCCCGCCCCCCATGTACCCGCGCAAACACGTTCGCCGACTCATTGTCCGACCCGATCAACAAGGCTTGCAGCAATTCCTGTTTCGTCAATTTCTCTCCACGCAAAAAAGTTGTCTTAAAGCCTGCTGGTTCGTCTTCCGCTTTGAACTCAACCACTTCTTCCATGTTCGGCTGCTCATCCAAGACGACCATCGCCGTCACGAGTTTCGAAAGGCTCGCGATTGCATGCGGACGGTCCGCATCTTTTTTATAAAGGAACGCCCCGCTCGTCACGTCCATCACCACGCCGGACGGAGCGGTAATCTCGATCCCAAGGCTCTTTCGGTCTTTTTTCTGTGGCGTTGGCATAGACGGCAAGATCGCCCGCGCGACGGGAAGCGTCGGTGGCGCACCGATGATCGGCGGGGGGACGGATTCCTGCAGGGCAAGGAGCCCCAGGACCGCAACGAGAGATTCTGCAA
>CAZFRH010000031.1:0-4387 GCA_964521235.1 uncultured Gammaproteobacteria bacterium
CCATCTCGACGAGCGACCTGTCGTTTGGCATCCGAGCGTTTGGTGGCGCGATTGACGTGACGTTGGGCGAGATCGTGGCCGCTTCCGTCTTGGCCGGATGGGGGATGCGCATCTTGCTTTACTGGCGTCGCCGCAACGACAAGAACTGGCGGCCCGTGTTGCCGCTTGCAAAAGAGTACGCGCTTCTCGTGGCCGCGCACCTCCTGTCCGCGTTTTCCGCCACGCTCCCTGATCCGGTCTTGGTCGCGAAGTACTCGTTGCGCCCGGTCGCGTTCGCCTATCTCGCCTCTGTCGCCATCCCGGTGAACTTCATCCGCAACCGACGCCGCTTGGCGACGGTTCTCGGCGTGGTCGCGGCCTTGGGCGCCGTCTTTGCCCTGGACGGGGCGCGTTCGCTCTTTGTCTTTGAGTCCGGCGTGGTGAGCCTGCATCGCGCGCGGCCGCTTTTGTGGTTTGGCTACAACCTGTTGGGAGGGAACCATAACGCGTTAGGCGAGCTCATGCTGCTGGCCGCGCCCATAACCCTCGCCTGGGCTGCGCTCCAGTCATCGCAGGCACGGCGTGACGTGGCACGGGCTGCCGCCGGGCTCATGGCCGTGATCACGCTCCTCACGTTTGCGCGTTCCGCGTGGATCGCCCTCTCCATCCAAACCGCATTCCTCGCCCTGACCGTCTGGAAAGATGATCTGAAGCGCCACCTGCGCCTCGTCGTCCTGGTGGGCGTGCTCGTCGCCCCGCTTGCCGCGTATATGGTGTGGTTCTCCCTCACGCCGGGCGTGCAAAGTTCAACAGACGCGCGGGCGACGCTCACCGGCATCGCGTTTTCTTTGTTTGAAGGGAACCCGTTGGTCGGCGTTGGTGCGGGGATGTTTGTTGAGCGCGTCGCACGCACATGGGCATACACCGTTGAGTTTGGGGAACCCATCGAATCACACGGCATCATCCAAAAGCTGGCGGCGGAGACCGGGCTCGTGGGGCTGCTCGCCATGGCGTGGCTTGTATGGGTCCTTGTCCAAGAAGTCCGCCGGGGTTGGCGCGGAGCACGGCGGCGTCCGGCAAACCTCGAGGTGTACGCGCTGCTCGTGGCTGCGTTGATCGGCGCAGGCGTATACCAGCTGTTCGACACGACCTATTGGACGCCGCGCCTCTGGTTGCCGGTCGGGTTGGTGTTGGCAGCGGCACGCGTCTTGCGCGATGAACCGTCCAAGGACCCGGATTTCTTGGCGCCTTCCCATGGTTGAGAAGCACGTGGTCCACATGCTCTGGACGCTCGGGCGCGGCGGGGCCGAGCGCATGGTGTTTGATATGGCACGAAGCCTTCCCGCACACGGGTACCGCGTGACGGTCATTGCGGCCGGCGGTGGAGGGGAGATGGCTATGGACTTCCGCGCGGCCGGCATCCCGCTCATCATCTCGCCCGATGCTTTACGCGTCTCACGCCTGCAGACCATAGCCTTTTTACGTACACAGCTACGCCACCTGAAGCCGGACTTGTTGCATACGCATTTGGGCGCTGACGTATGGGGCGGCATCGCACGTTCCCGTGTACATCTGCAGACGCCTTGGCTCATCACGTCGCATAGTTTTGAACCGGGGCTATCGTTCCCGAAGCGGCTGTTGCGCCGTTGGGCGTATCGCCATGCGGACCAAGTCGTTGCCGTCAGCTCGGGGGTCGCGTCAGCCATGCGGCGGCTTTATGGGATCGAAGAAGGGCGGATGAAGACGATCCGCTTAGGGATTGATGTGGGACGTTTTGAGCCTCGAGCCGACCGCCCGCTCGGTGAGCCTGCGCACCTGTTGGTCGTCGGGCGCTTGGTCCCGGAAAAAAACCAGGCGCTCCTCCTGCACGCGCTGCAACGAGTCAAACATCCTTGGCGGCTCACATTGGCGGGCGAGGGGCCGGAACGTCCGAGGCTGCAGGCGCTGGCACAGGGCCTGGGATTGTTGCCGCGCGTCACGTTCGCCGGTTCGGTCCGTGACGTGGCGCCACTGTTCCAGGCGGCTGACCTCGTATGCATCCCATCACGCCACGAAGGGCAGAGCCTCGCTTTGCTTGAGGCGGCAGCCTCGCGCGTCCCGGTCCTCGCAAGTGACCTCCCGTCGTTCCATGAGGCGTTTGATAAGCGGGCGCTTACCTATGTCGAGTCAGATGATCCCGGGGCGTGGGCCAGCGCCATCACGTCCGTGTTTGATGGGTATGATGCCGCGCTTGAGCGCGCGGAACGTGCGTCCGACATCGTCCAAAAGACCTTTTCGTTAGACCGCATGGCGGATGAGTACGCGGAGCTGTACCGGTGGATGGTCAAATAAAAAGGTGCGTCAGCTGAGTCAGCCCACAGCTTTCAGCTGACGCACCTGTTAGCTGACGCACCTGGCATTGTTCATGGTATCCTACTCCCATGCGGATTTTGCACGTCAATAAGTTTTTTGATTTCCATGGTGGCGCTGAAATCTACATGCACCGGTTGATGCGCCTGCAGCGCGCCATGGGACATGACGTCCACGCGCTGTCGACCAAAAGCCCGCGCAACGTCTCGTCAGAGGACGAGTCATTTTTCGTCACGCGCTATGACTTGGATCGGCGCGAAGGCCCCGTCAAAGATGGAATCAAGGCAGCAAACTACCTATGGAACTGGAAGGCGCAGCGGGCGATGCGCGAGATGTTGGATGAGCTGAAGCCGGACGTCGTGCACATCCATAATCTGTACCACCACCTGTCGAGCTCGGTCCTGGAACCGATCCGTCGCAAGCGCATCCCGTGTGTGCAGACGTTACATGACTATAAGCTTGCGTGCCCAAACTACAAGATGTTCGTGCAAGGGTCGCCATGCGAGCGGTGCAAGACTGGCGATTATTGGAACGCCGTACGGAACCGTTGCCTGACCACCCAGTGGCTGCCGAACGTATTAGCGGCGCTAGAAATGGGCATGACCAAGTCACGCCAGTCGTATGAGCGTACGATCGGGCTGTTCCTTTGCCCGTCCCGCTTCTTGAAAGAGAAGATGGAGGATTGGGGGGAGCCATCCGGCAAGATGCGCTACGTGCCAAACCCGACCGAGCTTCCCAAGACGCCAGCCATCCGTGGAGGAGGATATCTTTTATATGCAGGACGTCTCTCGCTGGAAAAAGGGTTAGAAGGGTTTTTACGCGCAGCCGCCCAGGTACCAGAGCTACCGGTGAAGCTCGTGGGCAAGGGGCCGGAAGAAGCGCATTTGCGTGACTTGTGTGATGAGCTGGGCGCTAAGCACGTCGAGTTTGTGGGGTTCTTGCCTCCAGAAGAATTAGCCGAAGTCCGTCGAAAGGCAGAAGCCGTGGTTTTGCCCAGCATCTGGTATGAGAATGCTTCGCTCGCCGCGCTCGAAGCGATGGCAGATGGTTTGCCGCTCCTCGCGACGCGGATCGGGGGTAATCCAGAGCTGGTCGAAGACGGGGAGAGCGGCTTCCTTGTCCGTCCGAATGACGCGGATGATTGGTTACGCGCCCTACGCCGCTTTCTTGCTGCTTCACCAGCGACGCTCGACAAGATGGCAGAGGCTTCACGCGACCGCGTCATGAAACGGCACCTGTGGTCAACACACGTGGAAGTGGTGATGGGGGCGTACCACGAAGTGGGGGCGACTGTATGAAAGTGAACTTTTTTCGCTGCGGAACTCGCTTTATCAATAGATCGGAGTGGATGCTCGGACAGTCCTCGCTTCAAAAAGTTCACTTTCATACAGTGATAGGGGATGGAAAAATGAACGGATATGAAGTGGATTGATTGGTTGTGGCTTTGGCCAGATGGATTGGTCTGGCGGGTGACGCGGGGGATGACGGAGCGCTCCCGCCGCCACCGGTTTGACGTATTTATGGAGGCGATTGAGCCGACGGCATCAGATGAGGTGCTTGATGTAGGGGCGGGAGAAGGTGAGGGGAGGGGGGTAAATTTTTTTGAGGAGTGGTATCCCTGGCGCGGACAAGTTACGGCCGTGGCTTTAGAAGATTTGCCGCGTTTCCGCGCTGCCTATCCAGAAGTTCATTTTGTGGTGGGTGATGGGCGTGAGCTGCCGTTCCGTGACCAGACGTTTGATGTCGTCTTTTCCAATGCCGTGCTTGAGCACGTGGGTACGGCGAAAGACCAGAAGCAGTTTTTGTCCGAATTGTGCCGCGTCTCTCGCCGCGCCTTCGTTTCAACCCCCAACCGCTGGTTCCCGGTGGACGCACACACCATGATCCCGTTCGCGCACTGGTTGCCGCTGGCCTGGCGTAACTTTATCTACCGCAAACTCGGTCGTGGCTATTACGCTTCAGAAGAGCGGCTTCGTCTTGTGGGCTTGGGTGAGCTCCGCAAACTGTTGCCACCAGGGGTCAGGATGAAAACGTACCCACAACGCGTCCTTGGGCTCGT
>CAZFRH010000032.1:0-4380 GCA_964521235.1 uncultured Gammaproteobacteria bacterium
TAACCATCGCCAAAAGAACGGTTTTGTGTTAGAGTTTGTGCCGAACTATGTCCTCGGTTTCGAGGGGGAAAATCGCCGAGTTGGCCAAGGCGTTCAAAAAGCGGAGCGCGGCTGACGTGCCAGAGGGTTCACGCATCACGGTCCATGCGGCCGTGAGCCGTTTTGCCGTGTTGTACGAAAAGATCCGTAACGCCATCGACTACCGCGACGACCATTTGCTGCGCAAGGCTGCCATTGCACGTATCTTAAAGCGCCAGCTTGCGCTTGAGGGTGACCCGCAAGTCGTGGCGACGCACCTTGTCCGCGAGCTGATCGCGGCGCGTTACCTGCCGAACGGTGCCTTGCCCGAGTCGTTGTTCAGCGAGACCGCGGAACGCGTCAAGAAACTGCAGCTCGTGCGGCGCGAGCGACGGGGGAGTGACCGGCACATGCGTTGGTTGCTCGGCATCGTGGCCGCGGAGCTGGAAGAGCTGTTGGATGACCACACCGAAGACAAGGTGTTCGTGAATTTCTTGTTTGAATCCCTGGGCGACCGCATCACGTTAAAGGACAACGGCTTGGACGAGACGGAACGCCGCTTGCAGGTCTACATCGCCTGTTACCGCTCGCTGATCAAAGCTGATGACGAGATGATCGGCTACAAGCTGGTCCGCGCCTACCATCCTGCCTGGATCAAGCCGGAGACCTGGACGGACGACGTCGCTGCCATGGCGGACGAGATGCTGGGCGTGGAGGCGAAAGTCCGTTTGCAGCTGTCGCACCCGATGGCGCAAAAGTTCCAGCAGGCCGTCAAACCCTGGGCGATTTCGCTTGGCGTCTTGCGGACGGGGATGCGTGAAAAGGGTGAGGCCGCCGAGGCGCTCATGCTGAACGCTGACGAATTGCGCGCTGTCGTGGGACGTATCGCCGAGCGTCGTGCGCAAGAATCACGCGGCCGCCTGCGCCGTGGGACGCTGCGCGCCATCCTGTACCTCTTCTTCACCAAGATGTTGGTCGCGCTCATCGTCGAAGGGCCGTTTGAGTGGTTTTTGTATAAAGAATTCCATTTGGTGCCGCTCGCCATCAACATCGGCTTCCCGCCCGCCTTGATGTTGATCGTCGGCTCATTGATCCGTCTGCCAGGCAAAAAGAACGTGACGCGTATCCAAGAGGGTGTGGAAGAGCTCTTGTCTACCGAAGGCCCCAAAGGCCGCCAAATCCGTTTGCCGAAAGTGCGTACCGGCTTTTCCAAATTCCTCTTCCGGACCATGTACGCCGGTACGTTTTTGTTGAGCTTCGGGCTGGTCTACGGGGGGTTGAACCTGATGGGCTTTACCTGGGTCAGCTCGCTCATCTTCTTGTTCTTCCTCTGCATCGTGAGCTTCTTCGCCTTCCGCTTGCGCTTGGCCGCACGCGAGTTCGTCGCCGTCGAGCGCCAAGACACGCTCTCCAACCTGATCATCGACTTTTTTTCACTCCCCATCCTGCGTGCAGGGCAGTGGTTGTCAGAGACCGTGTCGCGCATGAACGTGTTCATCTTCTTTTTTGACTTCATCATTGAGGCGCCATTCAAGATTTTCCTGAACGTGCTGGAAGAATGGTCGTCGTTCATGAAAGAAAAGAAAGAGGAGTTGCAATGAGTGATTTTTCCGTCCAGTCCGCGGGCCATTGGGGGATGGCACGGCGCGGCCGTTTGAGCTTGCCCCACGGCACGGTTGAGACACCGTTTTTTATGCCGATCGCAACGCGCGGCGCGGTCAAAACAATTTCGTCTGGTGACCTGGAAGCGCTCGGCGCCGACATCATCCTGTCGAACACCTACCATCTCTGGCTACGTCCCGGTTTGGAAGTCTTGAAAGCGTTTGGCGGTTTACATCGCATGATGGATTGGAAGAAGCCGATCCTGACGGATTCAGGCGGCTTCCAAGTCTTCAGCCTCGAAGGGCTGCGCAAGCTGACAGACGAAGGCGTGACCTTTCAATCCCACATTGACGGCGCCAAGCTCGAGCTGACTCCGGAGACGTGTATGGAAATCCAGCGCACGATCGGGAGCGACATCGCCATGGTGTTGGACGTGTGTACAAAACTCCCCGCGACCGAAAAAGAACTGGAGCGCGCCCTGTCCCTCACGACCCAGTGGGCACGGCGGTCAAAAGCCGCGTGGGCGACGTTGAAGCAGGGGAGCATCACACCAGACGCGAAGCTCTTTGCCATCGTCCAGGGTGGGACGGACATTGAAAAACGAAAGCGAAGCGCCACGGAACTGATCGAGATCGGTTTTGATGGGTATGCGGTGGGTGGCCTGTCCGTCGGCGAACCGCATGAGGAGGCGTGCCAAGTCTTGGACGCGCTCCATCCGCTTTTGCCGTCAGACCGCCCACGCTACTTTATGGGCGGCGCCCAGCCGCACGAGATCGTGGAATATGTGAAGCGTGGCATTGATATGTTCGACTGCGTCCTGCCGACGCGGAACGCGCGCCACGGGTTGCTCTACCGCTTTGTCCACGACGACCTCGACCGCCCAGACTTTTACGAAACGGTCCACGTCACCAACGAAAAGTTTAAGACATCGCAGGAACCCCTACGGTCACCCGGAAGGGAAGACCCCTCTGTATCTCCCCTTCGTAAGGGGGGAACGGACGTTGAGCGTCCCCTCCTTACGAAGGAGGGGCCAGGGGAGGTCTTGCCCGAGCTTTCCCGTTACACGCTCGGCTACGTCCGCCATCTTTTTTCCGTCAACGAAATGTTGGGACAACGCCTCGTAACTTTGGCGAACCTGCAATTTTACCTTGAGCTGATGCGGAGGATCCGGGAGCGGGCGGCTTAGTTGCCTTTCCGCTACCCCCGCGGCACAATCGCGGTCATGCCAGACTTGTTGGAGGGGTTGAATGAGGCGCAAAAACAGGCGGTCAGCCATGAGGCCGGACCGCTGTTGATCGTGGCGGGTGCGGGGACGGGCAAGACGACGGTGCTCACGCGCCGTTTTTTGCATTTGATGCAGTCGCAGTCCCTTCCTTCGGATGCGGTCCTCGCCGTGACGTTTACGGACAAGGCCGCCGGGGAAATGGAGGACCGGGTGCTCCAACTGCTCCCGACCGGGACGTACGATTTGTGGATTTCTACTTTCCACGGCTTTTGCCAACGTGTCCTCGAAGCGCATGGTTTGGAGATCGGTTTGCCGAATGAGTTCCGCCTCTTGTCGACGACGGACGCTTGGCTGCTCTTGAAACGTCGCTTTGAAGAATTACCGCTCGACCTGTATCGGCCACTCGGCCAGCCCGTCAAATTCTTGCGCGGTTTGCTCCAACACATCTCACGCGCCAAAGACGAGGGGATCACGCCAGAAATGTATCTTGAGTTTGCTCGCGACGCTTCGCTAGATGGTGACGCGGAATTTGTTGACGGAGAACGCAAACGCCTGTCCGAATTGGCCGCCCTCTACGCTGCCTACCGCAAGATGTTGTTAGAAGAGGGCTGTCTCGACTTCGGGGATTTGATTTTGGAAACATTGCGCCTGCTGCGCGAACGTCCGTCTGTCCTCGAGCATTACCGCAAGCAGTTCCGTTACATCTTGGTGGACGAATTCCAAGACACCAACTGGGCGCAATACGAATTGATTAAACTTTTGGCTGGGAAAGAACGCAACATCACCGTAGTCGGTGATGATGACCAAGCTATCTACAAATTCCGCGGCGCGTCTTTGGCGAACATCCTCCAGTTCCGCGACGACTTTCCAGACACCAAGACCATTTCGCTGGTTGATAACTACCGTTCGCACAGTGAAATCCTAGAAACAGCTTACCGCGCCGTCCGGCACAACGATCCTGATCGTCTTGAGGTGAAGCTGGCAGATACGGGGCTCACCAAGCAACTCATCGCGCAGCGCAAAGAAGGTGGGCGTGTCGAGGCGCTCTGGTACCAGACGTTGGACGAGGAAGCGCAAGACGTCGCGCAACGCATCCTGCGCATGAAAGAAGCGGACTCAACGCTCAGCTGGAACGATTTTGCGATTTTGGTCCGCTCCAACGACGGGGCAGAGCCGTTTGTCCGGGCGTTGGAACGGAAGAACGCCCCGTTCCAGTTCCTCGCCCTACGCGGCCTCTACGCGACGCCGACGGCCGTCGACATGCTCGCGCTCCTGACCTTGCTCGACGGCTATCATGAATCTTCATCCGTCTGGCGCGTCTTGCAGCACGAACATTTTCATTTGCCGTCGGCTGACTTGGCAAAACTGTCCTACGAATCCCGCCGCAAAGGGATCCCACTGTGGCAAGGCGTATTAGAAGCGCGGGCGCTCGGCGTGAGTCCTGAAGGCATCAAGCAGCTCGACTCACTTATTTCCATCATCCAGTCCGCGTCAGAATCAGCGCGACGTGACCCACCGCTACGTGTCCTGCAGCA
>CAZFRH010000033.1:0-4192 GCA_964521235.1 uncultured Gammaproteobacteria bacterium
TCCATGAGCGTCGTCTTGCCCATGCCGGTCTTCCCGATGATGTACATGTGCCGGCGCCGGTCGTCCGTCTTGATGCCGAAACGCCGCCGCGCATTGCGGAAGTTCGTCTCGGCAAAGACGGTGATCTCGTTCTCGTGGTCGTGGTTATAAGCGATGGCCATGGGAAGGTCAGACAAACGGGACGTTCATCGGGGGTTCGGACTTTTTTGCCTGGACGCGCTCCAGCTGTGGTGCCTTCACCTGCATCAGGATCGGGAAATGCCAGAGCGTCGCCAGCTCCTCGATCGATAGGTTGTAGGACGGCATCCCGGCCCATCCGGACCGCGACCGGTAGGCGTGGATGAGATGGGTCTTACGCGTGTTGTTGCGCCGATCCTTCATGAAGAGGAGCGCCCCGCTCACCCCGACGTGCTTCATCTCCGGCTTAAGCGCCTGCATATTGAAGGTATTCATCTGCTTGATGGCGCCGATGAACGGGTTCGCGGCCTTGGATTTGGACATCACCTGCCGCTTGGCGACATAGAGGAACCGGATCTTTGTCTGGAACCCGATCTTCCCCGCTTTCCGCTCGACGGCCTCAAGCACCGAGCGCTCCCCCGGCGAGAGGAGGAGGATGGGGTCCATCCCCCGTGGCTTCTCCGCCTTTCCTCCAGCCGAAGAGCCAAAGAAAGCTCCCATCAATTCTTGGATGGCTTTGATCGGCAAATCTGCCAACGTCCCCAGCAGGGAGTGGTGCGGTTCTTCCTTGACCCCTTTGAGCTTTTTGATCAGCTTCATCGCCCGCTCACGGGAGCCCTTTTGGTCCGTCGGGGTGATGACGATCTGGTACCAGGCCTGCTCCCCCATCCCTAGACGGGAGAAGTTTTCGAGGAGGTTTGCGAGCGGGTCTTTAAATTCACCGGAGACATGGTCTTCAAAATCCACATAGGTGCGCAACGGGTACGGGTCGGGCATGACGTTGATCATCTCCACGCCCCAGAGGTCCCACTCCTCGTCCGGGTATTTGCCGGGCACCATCTTGGAATAGTCCTCCGCTTCGTAGATCTCCGCGTCGGGATATTGGGCATAGACGGCGGCCTCCATCAGGTCGCGCATGCGGCGCTCGCAATACATGTAGTACTCCACCTTGCCGTTGATCGACACGATCTCGAGCGCGAGCTGACTTTGGTGCCCGCCTTGGATCCACGTCTCATACCAAGAAAACGTCCCGTGTGCACCCGCCAGGATCGCAAAAAAATTCTCCACGGCACGGACGGTCTGCTCGTGCCCCTTTGGGACGCTCACCCGCATCAGGATCCACTCCTTCTTGTGCGCGGCCTTCTCCTGGATGTATTCGTGCCAAAGATGTTTCAACCCTTCCAAGATGACATACAGCACCACGATCCACCCGCCTTTGAGGAACAGGTACCACATGGCCGAAAACGGGTCGTTTCCGGCGATCGTCAAAAAAGCATCCACGTCAAACGTGAAAAAAGGCAATGCCATGATGAAATCGCCCATGCGTAGGGATAGGATAACACAACAAAGTGAGTCCTTAAAGTCCGTAAAGTCAAAAGTCCGTAAAGCGTTTGGGCCTGACGGACTTTATGGACTTTACAGACTCTTTTACTTTGCCTTCCTCCGCAACTTTTCCCATGTCACGAGCAATGGTGACGCAATGAAGATGGAGGAATACGTCCCGACGCCGATGCCGATCATCAAGGTCAACGTGAAGTCACGCAAGCTTTCCCCACCGAAAAAATGGACGGCGGTCAGGGTGAGGAGCGTGGTGGCGGACGTGTTGAATGAGCGCAAGAAGGTCTGGCGCACGGAAGCAGCCACGATGTCTTCAAACGCGCCGCCCATGCGTTGCAGGTTTTCGCGGATACGGTCCATGACGACGATTGTGTCCGTGATGGAATACCCGAGGATGGTCAAGATGGCGGCGATGAAGGACGTCCCGATCTCGATCCCGTAGAAGTGGCCGAGGAAGGCAAAGACGCCGACCGGGACGATGATGTCGTGGAACGCGGCAAAGATCGTGACCATGCCGTACTTCCATGACTGGACCGGTGCAGACACCTTGCGGAACGTGTAAGCGACATACGCGAGGATGGCGACAAGCACGATGATGAGCCCGCGGATGGACTTGGTGCGGAGCTCTTCACCGACGACCGGACCGATGGCGTCAAAGCGCAATTCCGTCGTCGTGCCGTAGGTGTTCCGGATCGCCGTGAGCAGCGCTTGGTGCTGGTCTTCGGTGACCGGCTTCAGGCGGAGCTGGGCATCCGTGTCCCCGACCGGCTGCACGATCACGCTGCCGATGTCCGACAGGTCCTGTGCGACAAGCCGGGACAGCTCCTCGGACGAAGGGCGCGCGCCTTCAAAACGGACGGCCATCAAGCTCCCGCCGGTGAACTCGATCCCCTGCCGCAGGCCGAAAACGACCAAGCCGAACAAGGAACCAATGATCATCACGGCGGAGAGGCTGTACCAGATCCAACGCAGCTTAACGACATTGAAGGTCATAGGAGGTTAGCGAGAAGAATCGGCGGACGCACCTTTTGGTTTCAACAGCAACCAGTGCAACCGTGCGAGCGGGGTCAGGACAAGCCCTCGCAACAGGGCGCGTGTCGAGATCACGGCGGTGAACAGCGAGATCAACGTCCCGATCGCGAGCGTCAGCGCAAACCCGCGCAAGATGGAAGACGAGAACCAGTACAGCACGGCACAGGAGATGAGCACGGTCGCGTGGCCGTCGCGGATGGAGGGCCATGCGCGGCGGAAGGCGTCTTCAAGGGCCTGGGACAGGCCTTTCCCCTCGCGCCATTCTTCTTTGAACCGCTCAAAGATGAGGACGTTCGCGTCTACTGCGATGCCGATGGACAGGATGAACCCCGCGATCCCGGACAGGGTGAGCGTGATGGGGATGAGCTTGAAGGTTGCGGCTGACAGCGCGGCGTAGAGTGCGAGCGCGATGATCGCGACGAACCCAGGCAACCGGTAGAGCAGCACCATGAAGATCGCAACCAAGAGGAACCCGACCAAGCCGGCCGTAAGCGACTTCTGAAGCGAATCCGCGCCAAGCGTCGGGCCGACGGACTGTTGCGCGATGAGCTTGATCGGCACGGGCAAGGCACCGGCATTGAGGCGCTGCGCCAACTGCTTTGCTTCGGGAACGGTAAAGTTCCCGCTGATCACCGCCTGTCCGCCGATGATCTCATCCTGGACGACCGGGGCGGAGATGGCCTCCCCGTCCAAGAAGATGGCGACCTGCTGGCCGATGTTGCGCTTCGTGATGTCCGCAAACAGCTTCGCCCCTTCCGTGTTGAACTGGAGCGAGACCTGGATGCCTCCCGTCTGGTCAAAGGCGACGCGCGCGCTCTCCAGCTGCTTGCCCGTGAGCTCGGTGGACTTCCATTCTTCTGGCGGCGGGACAAGGTCCGTCTCCTGGATGCGCGGGAACTCGATGATCCGGGCGCGGATGTCCTTGTGCGGACGTTCGGCGCGCTTCCAGATCAGGTGAAACCCGAATGGCGTCTCGATGACGTCAGAAATGGTGTTGTCAGCCATGGCGAAGGCCGTCTGCTCAAAGACTTCAACCATGACACCCGGGCCAAACCATCCGAGGTTGCCGGCCCCTTCTGCCGCCCCTGGCTCGTGCGAGTTTTCTTTTGCCAACTGTTCAAAATTCTCCGGCGTGGCCCGCGTTTTCAGCTCGTCGATCTTGGCGCGCGCCTGCTCCTTGGTGAGCTGGGAAAAGTTCCCCTGTGCCCCCTGCCAACTGATGAGCAAATGGCTTGCATCGACCTCTTTGCCCTCCTCCTTCACCTCCTCAACCTTGGCGATGACATAGGCATGCTGCATTTCCAAGACCTTGTCCGCGACCGTGCCGGCGGGGACGTCCTGCAGGAAGGTGATGAGGTCTTCGTACCCTGTTTTCCCCTGCAAGAATCCGATGTCACCACCGACGTCGCGATAGGTCTGGATTTCTGAACGTTCTTTGGCGAGCGCCGCAAAATCCACGCCGGGCTTGAGCGCCTCAAACAGCGCCTCCTCGGCACGGGTGTTTGCCGCATCATTTTTGCGTGCCATGTCCGACTTCTCTTCCGCCGTCAGCTGGCGTGGCGGTTCGGTGTTCTTTTCCTTGAATTCCAGGATCGGCGTCTCCCCGATCATGCGGATCGCCTGGTTCACGTCGCTGATGCCGGCA
>CAZFRH010000034.1:0-4046 GCA_964521235.1 uncultured Gammaproteobacteria bacterium
TGGACTGAATCATCCATGAAAAACCTCCTTTTGCCCTTTTACCACTACGCTAAAATCCCCCATTTGTCAACGATCCCGGTTCCGTATACCATGCGCGCGGACGACAAGACGGGCCGTAGCGCAGTTGGTAGCGCACCTGCTTTGGGAGCAGGGGGTCGCGAGTTCGAGTCTCGCCGGCCCGACCACAGGAAACCCCACCTCACCGGTGGGGTTTGTGTTTGCGGCCTTGACGAAAAACGGAAAAAGCCCTGAAGTGCTGCAGGAAGGAGGGTTCAGTGACCGATAAAGAAAAGCTCCAAAAGATCGCCCTCCTCTATGGAGGGAAGGTGCCGGAGCGCCTGACGATCGCCTTAGATTGGTACTTTACCGGCGGCCTCACCGCGGCTGACTACCAGCAAATCAAGGGTGTCTTCTACCCACGAACCGGCATCTACTGGGGAAAGGTCGTGATCCGAGACGAAGACGATATCCCCGTCTTGCGCGGGAACGTCATTCGATTCACGAACCTTCGACTTCTCATCCTGGAAAAACCTGATCAGGTCCACGCTTCCATCAAACTTCGGGGGAGGTGGTACTCCCTCTTCAAAGTCGAGAACCGGTTTGCCCCTTACCACGAGATTCATTTCCCCATCGCGGATGATCTCGCCCTCGATGATACAGACAAGACGCCGACTGACTGACGCGCATCCGAACTCCACGGGTGCGCGTCTTCCATCTTGCGCAATCCGCCTTCCATCGTTAGGATACGTCCCGTTCGCGGGTGTCGTATAATGGCTATTACCGCAGGTTTCCAACCTGCTGATAGGGGTTCGATTCCCCTCACCCGCTCCAACAAAAAACACTCCGCTGATCGGAGTGTTTTTTGTGGTGCCGAGGGCCAGGATCGAACTGGCGACGCAAGGATTTTCAGTCCTTCGCTCTACCACTGAGCTACCTCGGCGTGCTCGGCTTGTCGCGCTGACCACTCGCTCGTCCGCCTGCTGGCTGGACTCGCTTGGGTCTGCGCGACGCCTGCGCTTTGCTGCGCTATCGCTCCGCAATGGGGAAGCTACCAACCTACTCACCTACCAGGCTACAAGCTTCTCAAGAGGCGTCGGAAAGATAACAAACCCCGCCGGTTGAGACAAGGGTTTGCCTTAGAGGTCGATGCGAGGCATTCGGTTCCGCCCAGGTGGGCCACGCCGTCCGCGCGCCGTGCCAAAAAAGTCGAAACCGCTCTGGCCGAACACGCGATGGTGGTTCGCCGCTGGGGCCGTCGCCACTCCGCCACGGCGGATACTTTAGTCCAAGCCCCAAGAACCGATATTTAGCCCGAATCCTCACATCGACCCTCCTCCAGCATGCGATGGGTGCCGGGGAAAGTCAAAAGGATATGAAAAGGCCGCCCCGAAGAGTCGGGACGGCCAAAGACGAACAGGAGATTGGGTCAGAACTCGTAACCGCGACGCAGCACATGGGCGATCATCTCGCCCCACATCGTCCGGTTGAAGGACGGCATGCCGTGCTGGTCAAACCCCCACGGCCAGATGATCCCAAATAGGTGCTCGGGAAAACAGATGGGAAGGAGGTCAGCCGTCACCTGCATGGACTTGTACCAGTCGTGGTTCACGCGGTCGTGCGAACACTTGGCGTTGGCCCACGAGATGGTCGGCACGAATTGGAACTCGGCGACCTCTTCCCACAGCTTGCAGATGTACTTCATCACTTCGTAGTCTGCGCTGGAGTGTTGGTTCGTCTCGTCGGCCCGTTGCCCATTCCGGTGACCGATGGACGAACCCTGGTCGCACACCTGACCTGGGCATCGGACGAGGATGCGCCTCACCTGCTCCACGAGCTTGTCCAGGTGCTCGTGCTCGATGACGAACATCATCGCGACCCCGTCCCCGATCCCGGCAAGGTCAAGAAAACGGATCCGCTTGATCAGCACCTTGAGCAAGGGGTGCTTTTTCGGTCGGATGAAGAACAGGACGGGCAGTGACTCCCCGCTCTCCTCAACGACGACGGAATATCTCGTCACCGGAAACACCGCACGGTGCGGCGTCTGCTCCGGAAGCACGGCTCCCGGTTCCACGACCTGCCACGCACGGCATCGATAGGCGTTCTGCGGGTCGAGGTCGCACACGACGTGGACCCGTTCACCGGCCTGGCCACCGAGCAACGTCCGTTTGACAAAGCTTTCGAGCTGCGTGGACCGTTCTGCAAGCACAAACGGGTTCAGGCGGCCACGCCGTAATTCCCAACTCATCTGCGCAAAGGCCAGCTTCTGCCTCGCGAAATGCCGCACAAGCCGGTCAGGGCTTCGGACCGCCGCGTCCAGCAAGACAATGGGGTCCCACGTCTTACTGACCTCTTCAGGACGGCGGAGCCGGAGGTGCAGGTCGCGTCGCCTGTCCCCGATCGTCGCGTTCCTCGGCAGGCGCTCGATCAGGAAAGCGTAAAACGCTTCGACATCGTCGCAGGCTTCCCGCCAGAGCTTGCGGTCCTGCGAAAAATTGGCGAGCGTCCCGCGGTACATGCGGGCGTGGCGCGCCCCGTCATCATCCGGGTCGCCGACGAAATGGGCATGGAGGATGCGGAGCAGGACGTCGTGCTGCTGTTTCGGTGTGAGCGTCGTCTGTGACAAACGGAGTCGCTCCTCCCGAAGCTTCTTCAGGAGAAAGCGGAGCCGACGGGCCTCCCCGTAGAGGAGGGAGTGGCGGTCACGGATGTGCTCGCGCACGAGCCAGGTCGGGAGTGTCACGCCACCCGGCACCTTTTTGATCAGGTCGCCGTAAAGCCCGCGGAGATAACTGCGATAGGCAGTTCGATCCAGCGTTTCAAGAATCATCACGCCTCCGTGTGCATGCGTTCGTATTTCCCAAAGGACGAAAGGACCGTCCGACATTGGCACAAAACCCCTGCTTCGGCAAGGGTCGGCAAACCAAAAGACGAGCCCTTTGGCCCGCCTCTTTTGTTACGCGTTATACGCTCTTACGAAACGAACCAGTTCGGGTCGTACTGCACGCGGTCGTTCACATGCTCGTACTTGGTGAGTTCGGTGTTTGTGAACCAGAGGGCGATTTCGGTCTTTGCCTCGTCGAGCGTGCCGGAGGCGTGGATCAGGTTGCGCAAGGCGCGGCTCTGGCTGTTAGACAAGGCGTAGGTGTCGTGTGACAGGTCACCGCGGATGGTGCCAGGCGCAGACGAAGCAGGCTCCGTCGCCCCGACCAGCTTGCGGACCAAGGGCACGGCAGCTTCCCCTTCTAACACCATGGCCACGATCGGCGCGCTCTTCAAGAAGTCCACGAGGCCGCGCTTGATGTCCGTACCGTAGGCGATGTGGTCAGGGAATGGGAAAGGTTGGCCATTGGCTTCGTACTTTGTTTTTGCCTTTTCGTAGACCGCGCGCATCCACTCCTCGGTCAGCACATAGTGCTTGTCGACGTCCTCTTTGGAGGCATGGACCATCTTCATGGCCATGACCTTGAGTCCGGCCCGCTCAAAGCGGCCGATAATCTCCCCGATAAGCCCGCGCTGCACCCCGTCAGGTTTGATCAAAACGAGTGTCTGTTCCATAAAATTTATCCAACTGTAGCCAAGACTGGGGAGTTTGGCAAGCCTCAAAAAGCCAAAAAGGCGCAAAGCTTGCCAAAAATCCGGCTTTTTGATATTCTTTATCTATCATTTCTTCACTCCTGAAACGGTATGAGTCTTCCCGGCCATCGTCGAACATCCTCACATAAGCGCCGCCGTGCGTCGCATTTTGCGCTCAAACCCCTTACGTTGAGCCAAGATTCAGCCGGCCGCAGCCACCGTCCGCACCGCTTGGCACCGGGCGCCGTCGAATACCGAGGCATCCCGATCCACATCAAGGGCCAAACCAAAAAATTGGCTAAGATGGTGCAAAAAACTCAACCTCACGACCACAGCGACCACTCCGGTCCTGACCATCAACACGACCACGATCATTGATCCCCTGCCCGCCCGTTCGCACCTTGCCCTATGTCCAACCGCCACCTCGCCCGCGCCATCGCGCTGCAATCCCTCTATGAGTGGGATTTCTTTGC
>CAZFRH010000035.1:0-4018 GCA_964521235.1 uncultured Gammaproteobacteria bacterium
GCCTGCTCCTCCGGCACCTACATCCGCTCGCTCGCGGATGATATCGGTCGCGCGTTAGGCGTTGGGGCGTATTGCAAAGAGTTACGGCGGACGTCCATTGGGGCTTTTTCGGTCAAAGATGCTCTCACTCTCAACGGCCTCACGGAGGAAAAAATCACCCAAACGCTGCTTCCGATACCCGCGGTGGACAAAGCGCCAAAGGGATGATAGCCTCGGAGTACCGACCTTCATTCTTAGCTGGAACGGATGCCACGCGCAGTGCCAACGGTCGGTTCTTCTCGCCTTTTGTTTTTGGAAAGTTTTTGTTACAGGAACGGTTGAATACAGACGGCCAGAGACCGAAACCACCCGACCCTCTCGGGTTGCCGCAACGCATCCGGTCCATATCGTATGGGACCTCTTTTGACGTTATTGGTCGTAGGGATAGGGGCAGGAGCCGGCGTTGCGATCGGGTATGCGATGCGGGACGCGAAGGGCAAAAAAGACATCGGGGATGCGGAGACGAAAGCGCAGGCAATCGTAAAGGAAGCACACAATAAAGAAACCGAGGTCTTGCAGAAAGCGAAAGAAAAGGCGATCAAGATCTTGGAGGAAGCGCGCATGGAAGAAAAGCGCTCGCTTGAGGACCTCAAGGGCGAACGCCAAAAACTCCTTGAACGCGAACAGACCTTCAGCAAGCAGCTTCTGGAGATGGAAGATGCCCGCAAGCAGATCGAGACGGGCAAGGCGAACGTGACCGAAGCGCAGGCCAAACTCGACGCGCTGACCGCCGAAGCCATCACAAAGCTCCAAGAAGTGAGCTCGCTCACCCGCGAGGAAGCTCGCGACCGTTTGCTCGCCATGATCGAGACGGAGCAGCAAGAAGTGCTCATGGGCCGCTTGCGCAAGCTGGATGAGATGACGGCGGATGAGATTGACCGCAAGGCGAAGAACATTTTGGCTGTGGCCATCCAGCGCCAAGCCTCGTCACACGTAGCAGAAACGACAACGACGCATGTGGAATTGCCGAGCGAAGAGATGAAGGGCCGCATCATCGGCCGCGAAGGGCGCAACATCAAGGCGATCGAACTGTTGACGGGCTGTGAACTCATCGTGGATGACACGCCGGGGGTCGTCACGATCAGCGGGTTCTCCCCCATCCGCCGCCAGGTTGCACGCCGTGCCTTGGAAAAACTGATCGCCGACGGACGCATCCACCCGGGGCGCATTGAGGACACGGTGGATGAAGCGAAGAAGGAACTTTCGATCGACATCAAAAAGGCGGGTGAGGATGCCTTGTTCCAGCTGGGGATCAGCATGGCCGGGATTGACCCGAAGCTCGTGCAGATCTTGGGCCGCCTCAAGTACCGCACCAGCTACGGCCAAAACGCGCTCATGCACTCGATGGAAGTCGCAAACATCGCGGCCGTCATGGCCGAGGAATTGAACGCGGACGTTTCCGTGTGTAAAAAAGGCGGGTTGTTCCACGACATCGGCAAGGCGGTTGACCATGACATGCAAGGCTCGCACCCAGAGCTTGGTTACCAGATCATGAAAAAGTTCGGGTTCCCGGAAGAGATCTGCTACCAATCCATCGGCCACCACGAGGACAAACCAAAGACGTTGGAAGCGGTCATCGTCAAAGCGGCTGACGCGATCTCCGGTGCACGCCCTGGCGCGCGCAAGGACTCGCTCGAATTCTACGTGAAGCGTTTGGAAGATTTGGAAAACGTGGCGACGAGCTTTGAAGGTGTTGAAAAAGTGTACGCCATCCAAGCCGGCCGCGAGATTCGCGTGTTCGTGAACCCTAAGGCAATCGATGACTTTGCCGCGGTCAAACTCGCCCGCGACATCGCCAACAAGATCGAAGCAGAACTCAAATATCCGGGCGAAGTACGCGTGACGCTGATCCGTGAGACGCGCATCATCGAATACGCGAAATAAAAAACCTCCAGAAAAACAGCGAACCGGTCCGACGCGCGAGCATCGGACCGGTTTTGTAGTAGCGAAGGATCAGTGTGCGTAGAAGCCGCGCGCGATCGCGTCAGGCAGGCGCCAGAGCGCCGTCTTGCGTTGCATGCACTCGTCACGCACCTTGTCATCGTTCACGGAGCCGCTCGTGGCGAAGATGGCGAAGATGCCGGCATCCGCGAGGGCGATCGCCCCATCAGGGAACGGGAAGAAGCTGTCGGAAGCCGCGACGGAAGCGGTCGGGTTGTGCTGTGCATCGCGCGCCGCCATGAGCGCAACGTTAGCCGCATCGACCCTGGACGGCCTACAGCATCCGTTCCCGATCATCACCTGGTCCTTCACCAGGGTGATCGTGTTGCTCGGGCTGGTGCGGCAGATGGCGTCAGCGAGCGCCATGTCCCACTGGTGGCGCTCGAGCACGCCGCCGTTCTTCTCCATCTGCGGGTGGTCTGGCGTGAAGACGAACGGTTCACCCTCCTGGACGAGCAGCTCCCCGTAATCGTCCATGCGTACGAGCCTCCGTGGAAGGTCTTCGGCCGCGATGTGGGCAAGTGCCTCGTTCTGGAACATGCGGCACCTGCCCGCCTTCCGCTCGAGGATGGCTTCCGCCTCCTCCGTGAACCGGGCACCGATGACCACATCCAGGATGCGCTTGGCCGCGCCCTCCATCCGATAGGTCCGAAGGACCCTGGCGACCTCCTCGGTCATGGCGAAGTTCACGATCACCGTCCCACCGAAGATCGCCGTGGGATTCCCATTGACCATGTTGCGGATGGCCTCGCTCGCGTCGAGTGAGACCCCGACACCACAGGGGACGCCGTGCTTGAGGCCGATGGCCACGCAGGGGAGGATGCCGAAGCTCCGCAGGAACGTGACGACGATCTGGACCATCATCCGACGGCCCCGCATCAGGTCTGTCTCGTTGATGTGGCTGGGCGTCTCACCGCCGACTTGGCGGAACCTGCTCGCACTCAAGCGGTGGGCCGGCTGTCCCACGACACGGAAGAGCCGGGACTTCCACGACTTGTTCTCCCCGTAGCAGAGATCCTTCTCCTTCTGGCCGAGGATCCCCACGAACTCGCCCTTGCTGCTCCACTCCGCTTCGCGCGTCGTGTAGTTAGCGATGAGCGCTCGGCCCTTGTTGATGAGCCGGTCGCAGTACTCGTGCTCGAGGTGCGTCCCGGCTTGCAGCCGTTGGATGAGCTCGATTGTGTCCGCCGGATCCATGATGACCGGGATGCGTCCCTTGAAGGCGGAACGCATCATGGCCGGGCCGCCGATGTCGATGTTCTTGGTGACCGACTCGAACGTGGCTCCGGGACGGGCGATCTCCTCCTCCATTGGGTACAGGTTGATGATGAGCGCATCGAAGAGCTCGATGCGGTGCTCGACCAGCTCCCGGAGGTGGCGTCCGTCGTCACGGTCGGCGATCAGGCCGGCGTGGACCTTCGGGTGGAGCGTCTTGACGCGGTCGTCCAGCATCTCCGGCGAACCGGTCAGGTCGCTGACCTCGGTCACGGAAAAGCCCGCTTCGCGAAGCTTCCGCGCCGTACCGCCGGTCGAGACGAGCTCGCAACCGATATCGGCCAGGCCACGGGCGTACTCGATGAGGCCGGCCTTATTGAAGACCGAGATCAGGACTCGACGCTTCGCTTTCATCGCACCCTCTTCTTCTGTGAATGAACCCACGATTGGGCTGGCCGAATCCTAGCCGGGAAAAGCGCTTCTTGACAACTTTCCAGCCTTCCCCTCCCCTTTTGTTGCTAGGCAAAGCCAAAAAGGGTAAGCTTGCCCTAGCTTCACTCACTTAACCTGTTCCTATGAACAAAGCAGAGCTCATCAATTACCTGTCAGAAAAGTGCGCGGTCAGCAAAAAACAGGCCGAAGACATGGTCGAAGGGTTCGTGGATGTGGTCACCAACACCCTCAAAGCCGGGGGTGAGGTGAATATCGCTGGGTTTGGCGCCTTTATGGCCCGCACCCGCGCCGCCCGCATGGGGGTCAACCCACAGGCGCCGACGGAAAAGATCCAGATCCCGGCCGTGCGCGTGCCAAAGTTCAAGGCAGG
>CAZFRH010000036.1:0-3982 GCA_964521235.1 uncultured Gammaproteobacteria bacterium
TTGATCTGGTCGCGGAGCTCGTCGGACTTCGTCCAGTCCTTGTTTTGGCGGGCGAGTTCGCGTTCTTCGGCTAAGGCTGTGACGTCGGATGGAATTTCGAGCGGTTGGCCGATCATTTCTGACAAGCCAAGGCCAAGGACCGCGTCCATCAAGACAAGTGCCTGTGACTTTTCCGCGTCCGATACGTCTGATTTGAGCACGTCCCACATGGCAGCGAGCGCTTGCGGGGTGTTGAGGTCGTCGGTAAGAGCTGAACGGAAGGCCTCCGCGACTCCTTCCCCTTTCGAGACAGGTAAGCTCCGCGCGGTTGACTGCAATTTCCGCAACGCGTTCTGCGAAGCCTCCAGCCCTTCCCACGTAAAATTCATTTTTGACCGGTAGTGTGTCCCCAAGCAGTAGAGGCGGAACGCCAGCGGATCAAATCCCTTCGCGATCACGTCATCCAACGTGTAGGCGTTGCCTTCAGACTTGCCCATGCGGTGGCCGTCGACGGTTAGGAACTCGTTATGCAGCCAAAAACGGGCGAGCGGTTTCCCCGACGCAGCTTCGGACTGGGCGATTTCGTTTTCGTGGTGGACTGGGATGTGGTCTATGCCGCCGCAGTGGATGTCGAACGGCTGGCCCAACTCTTTGACGGACATGGCAGAACATTCGATGTGCCAGCCCGGGAAGCCCGTGCCCCACGGTGACTCCCACTCCATCTGGCGTTTTCCACCAGCAGGACTGAACTTCCATAAAGCAAAATCTGACGGGTTCCGTTTTTCCGGGTTCGCTTCGACGCGTGCGCCCTCCTCTTTCTCCGCCAAGTCCTGACCGGAAAACTGTCCGTACTTGGGGAACTTGGACGTATCAAAGTAGATACCGTCGGTTATTTGGTAGGTGAACCCTTTGGCTTCTAGCTCCTGAATCAGCGCAATCTGGTCTTGGATGTGATCCGTGGCGCGTGGCGTCGCGGACGGACGGAGGATGTTGAGGCGTTCCAAGTCTTGAAAGAAACGCGTCTCAAACTCGCGGGCGATATCCCAGGCGCTTTTGCCGAGTTTGGCCGCCTCGCGCTCCACCTTGTCCTCCCCCTCATCCCCGTCGCCGACCAGGTGGCCGACGTCGGTAATGTTCATGACATGCTTGACCTCAAAGCCGCCCACCGTCTCGAGCGTGCGTCGCAAAACGTCTTCGAAGACGTAGGAGCGGAGGTTGCCGATGGTCGCCGGGTTGTAGACGGTCGGGCCGCAGCAATACATCCCGACATGCGGAGGGCGTAACGGCTGGAACTCTTCCAGCTCACGGGTCGCGGTATTCCAAAGGGTGATCATGGGCTCAAGGGTAGCCCAGCCGCCCGGCTATGACAAAATGGCTTCCGTGTCCAGGGACTCTTCCACGATGACATCCGAAGGATCCTCGAGCGGGTCAGCTTCAAACATCCCCAGCTCCTCCGCCGTCAATTCACTCCCCAAGACCTCGGCAAAGAGGGCGTCCCACTCCGCTTGTTCGGCGCCCGTCGCCGCCGCCTCTGCGCTGCCGGCCGGTTGCTCCGGCGCCTGCGCCACCCTTTCCGCCGCACGTTCTGTCGCCTGTCCTGGTTGTGCGGTCAAGACGTTCGATGGCGTGGCTGGCCGGTCTGGGCGTGTGATGATGACCGTCAACAAGAGGACGGCAAACGCGCCCGCGCCAACAAACATCCAGGGACGGCTCCCCGAATGGACGGGCTCCAGACCGAAGCGCGCTTCCAAAGCACGCGCAAACTCTGGCCGCGGGTCGGCGGCTTTCCCCATCCTCTTTAGGCGTCGGCTGACGCTCCAGGCGTGCAACATAGTTATCGTTTGATCAGGTTTTTCACTTTACGTAAGGCGCGCATGGCTTGGACGCGCAGCGCTCCGGCATTTTTCCCAAACACTTCCGCCAAATCCTCAAAGCTCCACCCTTCCAAGTGCTTCATGCGCAGCAACGTTGCTTCTTCCTTATCGAGACGGTCGAGCGCTTCGAGCAGTCGTTGGGCTTCTTGGTCAGAGGCATATTGCTCGCGCGCATCCTCCGCGACCCAGACCGAGTCTTCGATCTCTTCCAACGTCACGCCAGGACGGTCCTTGGCGTAGTGGTTGATGACCGTGTTGCGCGCGATCGTGTAGATCCACGCGCTCTGGCTGATGGCAGGATCGTACCGCTCAAACGCCTCGTACGCTTTGATGAAAATGTCCTGCGTCAGGTCCTCCGCGACCTCCCGCCGTCCGCCTACGCGGTAGTACACGAACCGGTGGATCCGGTTCATGTGTTCACGGTAGAACGAAGGAAAAGCGCGCTTATCCATGCCCACCCACGATCGGTTATACCGACCAGGAAGTCAAATTGTTACAGCAACGCCCCCAGAAACAGCCTGGGGGCGTCAGAACGGGATACAGAGAAAAATGGTGCACGGGTGCCACACCGCGTCGCGCCAGCGAAAGGCGAGGATGGAGCGGCCTTGGTAGACGGTCAGGCAGGGCACGAAGTGGTTCCCGATGAAGTCAGCCACATCCCCTAAGGCGACCAACTCCCCCTCGTGCCGGAAGCGCGGCCGATAGGATGCGAGCGCGCCGAGTCCTGCGGGACGCAGCCGCGAACGCTCAATCCGCTGCAAGACCTGTTTCGTCGTCATCTTCTCGCGGATGCGGAAGAGGATCGGCGGCCAAGAGACGGGGTTCCGGCCAGGCGTCGCAGGCGCTTCGGGCTTGAAACGGGCTTGCAGGTAGTCCGGGACCACGTGGTCGAAACGCGCGAGGAGCTCCGGTAAGGATGGTCGTACCACCCTCCGCCGGCTTTTGACCTGGACGGTGATGCGTTTACGGATCAGGAATGGTTTCATCCCTCGACCTCCATAGCAAAAGGACGAACGGGGCTATCTGAACAAACTTAGGCCCCTCCGTCAACCCTACAATCCCTGTCCTTTTAGGTCTTCGAGCGCCTTTCGTTGTTCACGGTTTGGGTGCTTTGGGACAGCGGGGGTGACGCGCACACGCTGGTCACCGCGGCCGCCGCGTGGGAATGGGATGCCTTTGCCTTTGAGGACAAGGACCGTGCCGGACGGCGTGCCTTCTGGGACGGACAAGTTCGCCTTCCCATCCAGCGTCTCGACTTCAACCTCACCGCCCAAACCCAGGACAGAAAACGGGACTTCGAGCTGCGAAAGCACGTCATGGCCTTCGCGCACAAAACGCTTGTCAGACAAGACGCGCACGCGCACAAACAAATCACCGGTGCCGCCGCCATACGCCGCCGTCTCCCCCGCTCCCTCGACGCGCAACACCTGGTCGCTCGCGATGCCAGCCGGGATTGGGATGGTCAGTGTCTCTTCGCGGCGCTCGACGCCGGAGCCTTTGCAATGCTTGCAGGCTTGCTCTGGCTTTTCGCCCGTCCCGTGGCAATCGGTACATGCGACAACAGTCTGGAACACGCCAAACAGCGTGCGTTGCGCCTGCTTGGTCTGGCCGGAGCCAGCACACGTCTTGCACGAGGCCATCTTTGTCCCCTTTTCGGCACCTGAACCGGCACACGCGTTACACGTCGTGTGCTTGTAGAGCCGGATGGCGCGTTGCACGCCAAATGCCGCATCATGAAAACTCAACTCAACATCCACCTGGATGTCCTCGCCCCGCGGACGGGAACGCCCACCGCCCCCCCGCGGCCCACCAAACCCAAACATCTCCCCCAAAATGTCCCCCAAGTCCCCAAAGTCCTGCCCTTGAAAATCAAAACCCCCAGGGAATCCCCCAGCACCACCCCCCGGCCCGCCCTGTTCGAACGCCGCCGAACCGAACTGGTCATACATCTGCCGCTTCTTCTGGTCAGACAAGACTTGGTACGCCTCGTTGATGTCCTTGAACTTAGCCGGGTCGCCGCCCTTGTCCGGATGGTGCTCATGCGCCAAACGACGGAACGACTTTTTAATGTCGTCCTCCTTCGCCGTCTTCGAGACGCCAAGAATGGCGTAGTAGTCTTTGGGCATTAT
>CAZFRH010000037.1:0-3860 GCA_964521235.1 uncultured Gammaproteobacteria bacterium
CAGACGAAGTGATCGAAGCGATGAAACTGCCCAAGCAGATGAACTTTCTCCACTTGGCGGTCCAGTCCGGCAACGACGAGGTGTTGCGCCGCATGAACCGCAAATACACGCGCGCCCAGTATCTCGACGTCATGAAGAGGGTCAAAGCGGCTTGTCCGGACATGGCGCTTGGAACAGATATCATCGTGGGTTTTCCTGGCGAGACGCGCGAGCAATTCCAAGACACACTTTCGATGTACCAAGACGTCGGTTTTGACATCTCCTACAACGCCCAATATTCACCGCGCTCCGGGACGCTTGGGTTCAAATTATTTGCGGACGACATCCCAAAAGAAGAAAAGCGCGCGCGTTGGGATGATGTGCATGAGCTGATGGAAAAGATCACACTCGAAAAGAACCAGAGGTTTGTTGGGCGCGACGTATCTGTCCTCGTCGAAAAAGTGGAAGCCGGATTCGCCGGCGGCAATTCACGTGAGATGAAGTACGTGCGCTTCCCGTCACAAGATGAAACACTGGTTGGTCAGATCATTCCGGTCACCATCAAGACGGCGAAGACGTGGGTGTTGGAAGGGGAGGGGAAAGAGTGAAGCCGCGTCACGGGACGCGGCTTCAGAGGAGTGTGGGCTTGCCTTGTTCACTTGGGGAGCAGGTGGCGTTCGACCGGATAGAGCGTGCGGCCGACGGCCATCGCCTCGTCCAGGGTCGAGTGGAACCTGCTTGGGATGAGCGGGGCTTTCCTGGTCCTTGGGGCCAGCTCGCCGCGGCTGAAGCGGCGGATCGTCTCGATCTGGAGCTTGTGCTCGATGAGCATCGCGCGCTCGGCGAGGGTCGTCGGGTTATCCGTCGCAAGAAGCGGCACGGCAGCAGCGCCTACGACCGGACCCCGGTCTCCATCCTGGAGGAGCTGCGCGACCACCTCTGTCGTGGGTTCTGCGCCTGCGCCGGCGATGCCGGACAGCGTGCGTTGGTACCAGAGCACGGCTGCGTGGACGCCGGGGCCTACGAGGTCGTGGGCGAAAAAATCACGTCGCCCTGGGTCCATGGGCCCGCAGAATTGGCGGAGGATGCGGCCGCCATAGGCGTTGAGGACTGCGTGCGGCAGCGGCCCCAGCCATCCGAACAGGCAGAGGAGCTGGATATTCCAGCGCTTGCAGAGCTTCAGGACCTCTTCTCCGTAGGCATGTTCATCGATGAATACGGGCTTGGTGTCCACGTGGGCGAGCGGATCGAGCACATGGATGCGCCATTCGGGGAGCTTGATCTGGCGCCCGAGCTTCATGGCTTGGATCCCGTCCGTGAACCGTATGGCATCCACGGAAGGCGAGCTCGAGACGACCAGGTCAACCGAGATCCTCGCGTCCTTGAGCAGGCCGGAGTGGCACGACCGGACCACCGCTTCGGCCGTTGAGCCGTGGTAGGAGACGAGGAGCGCGATGGGGAAGTCCCCGTGGGCCATGACTACCTCCTGTGATGAAAGGACTGCGCCGATCTTACGCACGCTAATGGCCGTGGGGCAAGCCTTGCCTCCGGGGGGTCTCTAGGCTATGATCGTCTGGTGAGCACCGCCAAACGGTCCCCACGCCGCCCCTTGGGACGACCAAGGGTAGGTAGAAAACGCGCTCTTCCGCGCGTTTTGTGTATTGTGGGCCCGACAGCGTCCGGCAAGACCGCGCTCGGAATTGCGCTAGCCAAGGAGCTGAAAGGCGAAGTCATCAACGCGGATGCGCGTCAAGTCTACCGCCAAGTTGACATCGGGACAGGAAAGCCCTCCGAAGGGAAGCGCGGTACCTATGACGGCCGGCGTGTCTATATGGTGGAGGGGATCCCGCATTATTTGATGGATTTCCTGGCGCCTAAGGAACCGTTCACCATGGCCGAGTGGCGACGCAAGGCGACGGTCGCGATCCACGGCATCCGCAAGCGCCGGCACCTGCCCATTGTCGTCGGGGGGACGGGCCTCTATATCCAAGCGCTGGTCGACAACTACCGCATCCCATCCGTGCCGCCGCAGGCCACGTTCCGCAATGCGATGGAGTCAAAGTCCTTGGAAGAGCTCGTGAACATCTTGCGGACGGTGGACCCGGACGCCGAACGCATCGTTGACCTGCGCAACAAGCGCCGCGTGTTGCGCGCGCTCGAGGTCAGCACCTTCAGCGGCAAGCCGTTCAGCAAACAGCGGAGCAAGGCCAAGCCTGTGTTTGATGTGCTGCTCATCGGCCGCCGTTGGTCGCGGGAAGAGCTGAACCGGCGGATTGATGACGCGGTCGAGCGCATGGTCGAGCGCGGCTGGATCGACGAGATCCGCCACCTGCACGACAAGGGGGTCCCGTGGGACGCGCCGGCCATGACCTCACTCGGCTACCGCGAACTCGGCGCATACGTCCGCGGCGAGATCTCCCAACACGAAGCGATTGAACGGACGAAACGCGTGACGCGCCAGTACGCCAAGCGCCAGATGACCTGGTTCAAACGCGACACGCGCATCCACTGGGTGGAGAGCAAAGAGGAGGCGGAGGAGTTGGTCCTCGCTTGGTTGCGTCCAGGTAAATCCCGAGCCCTCGACAAGCCTCCCAAACGGGTGTAATCTATCGTTTATGCGCTGGTTTTCGTGGCGGAAACGCGACGAGGTGGTTGGGGACGCCGCAAAAGGCTCGGCAGGAGCTTTTGCGGTTGTTTTGGAGCTGCTCCAGGTCGCGGCCATCTCCCTCGCCATCATCATCCCGGTCCGGTATTTCCTGGTGCAGCCGTTCTACGTCAAAGGCGCCAGCATGGAGCCGAATTTTTTTGACCACGAGTACCTCATCATCGACGAACTGTCCTACCGCCTGCGTGAACCGATCCGCGGGGACATCGTTGTCTTCAAGTACCCCAACGACCCGAAGCAGTTTTTCATCAAGCGCGTGGTCGGTTTGCCCAACGAGACGGTTGAGGTGGCGAACGGGATGGTACGCATCTATAACGACGAGCATCCGAACGGCTACTTCCTCGACGAGGACGGCTATCTAGACCAGGACTTCACCGCCGGCACCCTCACCATGACGCTGAAGGCGGACGAATATTTCCTGATGGGCGACAACCGATCTTCGAGCCTCGACTCGCGCATCTTTGGTCCGGTGAAGCGCGATGCGGTCGTAGGCCGCGTCTGGTTGCGCGGCTACCCGCTCGACCGCTGGAAATATTTTGAAGCGCCAGCCTATCCTCAACCAACCCAACCTTAGATCGCTGACGCTTCTGACTCTTGCTGACGCACCTGACGCATCTCCAAACTCCTCCAATCCTATGCCCACCAAACCAGCTGCCAAGAAAGAACCGAAAAAAGTTGCCGCACCAGCCGCCCCCACCAAGGCACCCATGGAAGGAGCGTTGGTTTCGGTGACTCCAAAAAAGGGCCCGCAACCCATCCAACTGATCCGTGGGATGCGCGACCTCTTGCCCAGCGACCAGATGTACTGGAAGCGTATGCACGATGCAGCCGAACGGTTGGCCACGTCCTACGGCTACGACCGCATCGAGACGCCGCTCGTCGAAGAGACCTCGTTGTTCATCCGTGGCGTTGGCCGCAGCACGGACATCGTGGAAAAGGAGCTGTACAGCTGGGAAACACAGGGTGGGGAAAACGTCTCACTCCGCCCGGAGGGGACGGCGTCCGTCGTGCGCGCGTACATCCAGCACGGGATGGTCAACCAGCCGCAGCCGGTCAAACTCTGGTACATGGGTCCGATGTTCCGCTATGACCGTCCGCAGTCCGGGCGCTTCCGCCAATTTTATCAACTGGGTTTTGAATGTTTGGGCGAAGCCGACGCCGTGATTGACGCGAGCGTCGCCATCATCGGTTGGGCGTTCATGAAGGAGCTCGGCCT
>CAZFRH010000038.1:0-3697 GCA_964521235.1 uncultured Gammaproteobacteria bacterium
AGGCTCGCTCTAGGACGGCGACGGTCAGCGTGTCGGACGGCAGGTCCTTGCGCGAGATCTTGAGCTTGTTGCCGTCAGTGCGCGTGCACACGCCGACTTGTTTGCAGAAACTGTCGGCCGTGCCGAGTTCTTGCTTTAACCCTTCAACCTGGTGCGCGAGCGGGATGACTAAGCGCGGCTCAATCGCGTTCATGACTTCGACCGCGCGCTTGGAATCCAACAGCTCACCTCCACCGACCGGCAAGAGCAAGATATCAATCGTCCCCAATTTTTCGATCTCGCTTTCGGTCAGCACGCGGTGCAAGCCGCCCAAGAACCCGATGTTCATCCCCTCGATCTCAAAACGGTAGATCAGGTTCGTGGGTGATGGGGCTTCGGGCGTTGCCAAAGAGATGCCAAAGACGAACAGGCCGTTGGCCTCGTACTCGCCCGGGTGGTGGATGAGGAACGGGGTGTTGGTGAAGGCGTCGTCGGGGAAGCGTTTGAGGTCTTCGTGAGACAGCGCGACCACGTCTGGGGCGAGGGTGCGCGGGAAGCGCAAACCCGTCTCCGAACCGTAGGGATCAGTCACCAAGGTCGCCTTCTGGTCACCGTGTTCCGCCTCGATCCGGACGCAGGTGTTTCCGTGCCAAAAAATCTGCATAATAAGCCTGTTTATGGGGTATTTTTCGGCTCCTAGCTTACCAGGATTTAGGCTAAGGGACAAGAAAGAATCAAGGGGTGGATCACGGGCTATGACAAGGAAAGGAGCCATTCCAGGTTCTCCAACTTTCCAGCCATTTCGTACGCATCGCCATGCGACAAAAGCCCTAGGTAGGACTGAACAGATTTGTGACCAGGATCGCCAACTACACGCTTGAACATCCGCTGTTTGGTTTTTGTCCTCAGCACCAGGTGGTGCGGAAAATGGACCCAACCTAAAAAATCAATACCTGAAGCAATGGTTTTGATGAAGAGCTTGTCTGGATGCAGGCTCAAAGCCAACGAATCGGACAAAAATGTGGCAACCTGCGGCAGGCGACTCAAGAGCTCTGATCGGTCATCCGACAAGAACACAAAATCGTCGGCGTAACGGATGTAGTACTTCATCCGAAGGCTGTGCTTCACAAACTGGTCCAGCTCATTCAAGTAGATGTTCGCGAAGAGCTGTGACGTCAGATTGCCGAGCGGGATGCCCTTGCCGGGTTGGACATGGAAGCTCGAGATCACGCTGGTCAGCAAGCCAATCAAGCGGCGGTCTACTATCCATCTTTCCAGGAGCGTAAGCAAAGCACGGTGGTCTATGCTCGCAAAAAACTTGCGGATGTCGCCCTTCAGCACCCAGCAGGTTTTGGTATGGTTTTTGCTTACCTTCCAAGCCATGCGCCGAAAACAGCCGAGCGCCTTATGTGTGCCTTTCCCTTTTTGACAGGAAAACGAGTCGGCGATGAAAGCAGTGGAAAAAAACGGGTAGAGCTTCCGGTGGATCGCATGGTGCAATAAGCGGTCACGTACCAACGCTTTGTGTATGCTGCGCGGTTTGGGGTCATTGATCGAAAAGTGGTGATACGGCCCATGTCGATATTCTCCAGAGAGCAGTTCGAGGTGGGGTGTAGCCAACTCATCTCCGAGGCAAAGCACAAATTCCTGCACATCTGTTTTCTTTCGCTTCCCTCGGATAAACTCCTCCCAAGCTGCACAGAGGTTTTCCACAGAGATAACCTTTTCAAAACTGACACGACAGCTCTTCATAGAACATATGATACCCCCCCCCTCAAACGTCCACGTCAAATCTGCCGATCATCCAAAAGACGACCGAGGCGTATAAGCTGTGGCAGGTCGCCTACGAGCAATTCCCACGTCTTTCAAAATTCACCCTCGGCAGCAAGATAGACGTGCTTTTTTCGGAACTCATGGAGCAACTCTTCCTGGCACGATTTGCCACACCGACCGACAAAGGGAGATACATCGGGCAAGCCAGCGCGAACCTCGACCTGATCAAATTTTTTCTGAACATCGCCTGGGAGATAAAGAGCTTGGACCACAAGAAATATGCCGCCCTTTGCGTCCCATTGAATGAAATAGGCAAGATGGTCGGCGGGTGGAAAACCCATGCTTCTAAAACAGGCTCCCACCCGGAGAGGTGAGAGCCTGTTGCTCACGCGGAGGAGTCGCGGAAAGCGACGAACGACCAGTTGTCGTTCCAGTCATTGTCGACCCAGTTGTGGTTGAGCTTGCGGTTGTCGCCATCGAAGATCGAATACGGCGCGTAGAGGTTGCCGTTCGAATTGCGCCAGCAGGCACCAATAAGTGCGTACAGTGTACCGTCTAGACCACTGCCCTTTGAATATTCTTAGAGCTGTATTTTATGCGCGATAAAAATCGCAAAGTACACTGCACCGAGTTCTCCTTGTGAAGAAATGAATGTAGATGCTCTATGCGAAGCCGTGCTCCGTCATATTCTGACCATACAAAAATTCCAGATCTCCATCGCCTTTGACCGTAGCCAAAAACAGTTTCATGGATTTCCACTCCACAGGATATCAAAACTGAAAACGCACCGCACACAGAACCAGTTTGGCTCAATGTATGCGGTGCGTTCAGAAGGGTCAAAGGGTACCCAAGGGCTAAGTCCAAAACCCAAGGAACCGAGTGACCAAGCGCTACTGGAGAATCTCGCGGAAAGCGACGAACGACCAGTCGCCGTCCCAGTCGTCGCCGAGCCAGCTGCGGCCGAGCTCGCGGCGGCCGCCACCGAAGATCGAACACGGCGCGCAGAGGCGGCCGCGCGAAGTGCGCCAGCAGGCGTTATCCTCGGGGATCGAAACGTGGAAGCCCTCGAGACCACAGGTACGTCGCCACTGGGTGAACGCACCCACGTGGCCGAAGGCGTTGAGCTCACGGAAGTGCGCGCGTACCTCCTCGGACGAGATCGCCTCGTTAGGCTTGAGGTCGGGCTTCCAGGTGAGAACCTCGAACTTCAGACCGCGGCCGCGGATCACGGACTTGTCGACGCCCTGGTAGTAGTCCCAGTTGGCGTAGTCCGGATCGAGATACGTGAGGTTGAGCTCACGCTGGACGAGCGCCGTCAGGTCGACGGCGGCGAGATCGGGGACGACGATGATGTTCGGCGCCGTCGAGAAGCGCTGGACGAGCGGCACGATCACCTTCTCGAGCTCGGGCTTGAACTTGTTCCCTGCCCGGAGCAGGCGCTGGGCGTCCTCCCGGTTGAGACCGAGGCTCTTCAGGGCCTCGGTTCCGACTTCTTCGATGAGACGGACGATCTGCTTTCGCTGACCGTCGGTAGCAGGCTTGGTCGACACGGTCGCCATAGCTCTACCCTCCTTTCGCCACGTGATCGGCCTTCAGCCGATTTTACGTGGCCGCCGGACGAAGATATGCTTCGATGGAATCGCCCACCGAACAGTCCTCGTAGTTGAAAACGGCGTTGCTGCCTCGATGAAGATCGGGACAAGAATGCCGTTTCCAGCGGTTTCTCGCTTATCAAAGAACAAATAAACCTAGCTCAAAAAGGTCCTTTTGTCAATAGTAAAACCCCGCCTTGTGCGTAAGGCGGGGTTTTATGTGATGAACTTGGTACTCCAGACTCGGTAATCCACTATTAAAAATATCCTTCTTTCACGAGAGCCGTCAAGAGCTTATGCCTGGTCCGTATACAAGATCACATGGGGCATTTCGAGCATGATCCGGGCGGGGG
>CAZFRH010000039.1:0-3600 GCA_964521235.1 uncultured Gammaproteobacteria bacterium
TCTTCGTCGGGATGACAATCGACAGCCGCATGCCCCAAGGCTAACAAAATAAGGGCTTTTTGTCACGCCTTCCGATGGAGAACCGCCCAACTCGCAACCGCAGCAGCGATCGTCACGTTTAGCGACTCCTTCATCCCCCGTTGCTTGATCATGACGCTCCCGTCACAACGCTCGATAAGCGACGGCGGGATGCCCGTTGTTTCCGTCCCTAACAAAAACGCCATGCGTTCCGGCGGCTGGAAAGAGGAAAGTTCGACCGCCCCTTCCGCCAATTCTAAAGCGTAGACCCTTACTCCCTCCGCCTTCAATTCATCCAAAGCCTCTTCAACCCGCACGCGCTGTTCCCACGGGACGGAAGCCTCTGCCCCCAACGCAACCTTGGAAATCTTGCTGTCCGGTGGGACTGGCGTGTATCCCGTCAACCACAGTTTGCCGACGCCCAGCGAATCACACGTACGGAACAGGGCGCCCACGTTTTCACGTGAACGGATGTTGTGGGCGATGAGGTGGAGTTCCATAGGCCTAACCTTACACAAACCCTTGACTTTTTGCCATTTTTCTGCTACGTTGAGCATACGATTTGAAAGGAGCGGAATTTCCGCACCTTATACATAAACAGATAAAGGAGGGGGTCATGAAACCCTGGATCAATGCGATCGTGTGCGCGATCTGGCTGGTCTGTCTGATCCCGTCACTGGCGGACGCACAAGCGCTTCCGCCAGGGGTCAGAAGGATCGTCTTCCACGAGCGCAGGCTCGTCCCGTTCGCTTACGTCCCGGAACGGACAACGGGTGGGACACCCATCCATTGGCCGGGTTCGTGCGTGTTCATCCGACCGCACGCGGCTGGGACGACGCATATCGAAGGCGACGCCGAGCAGACAATCATCGCTGAAGTGCTCGACCACTGGAGAACATCAACGCAAGAGTGCGGATATCTCCGCTTCATGCTCGAACCGCCAGAAGCGGGCGAGGTCGGCCTCGACTACGTCAATCGCATCATCTTCCGCGAAGACAGGTGGTGCCAACCGGCAACGCCTACCTCTGCGGAGGTCTGTCACGATCCGACGTTTGGAGCGGTGACCTCACTGGTCTACGTCGACAGCCCTGGGGATCCGAACGACGGAACGATCCTCGATGCCGACATCGAGATCAATGCCGTGAATTACGCGGTGGGGACCTGCACCTTCCGCGGGTGCGTCACGATGGGGACTCAACCCATGGCTCAAGACCTGGCCAACCAGTTGACCCATGAGATCGGCCACCTGCTCGGACTCGCCCATACGTGCCGCAGCGAATTCGAACCGATGGGAACGGATACGGATGGGTCGCCCGTCCTGTTCTGCACGGATCCGGAACTGCCGTTCGAGGCGACCACGTCCTCCATGTACCCGGTGAGCATTCCAGAAGAGACGCGGAAAGCTACGCTGTCGCCAGGCGATGTCGAGGACTTCTGCGAAATCTACCCCCTCGCCGATGATCCCGAGTCCTGTGCTCCGGCCACGCCGCGAGACGCAGGTCCACCTGATGCCGGCCCTCCAACAGATGCTGGACCAGATGCCAGCACCGGCACAGACGCCGGCTCCGACGCAAGCACCGACAGCGGAAGGCCAGACATGGGAACGGCGGACACTGGCACTCCAGACCTGGGCACCACGCCCTCTGACGCCGGGACCATGCCGGTACCGGATGCCGCCATCCAACGGGACGGGACGATCCACACCGTGCCGTTCAAAGACGAAGGGTGCGCCTGCGCCGTCGGACAAGGACCTCCACGTACACCGTGGACGGCTCTCCTCCTTCTCGGTCTCCCCGTCGTCGCATCACTCCTCCGCCGCCGACGCCGCAACATCCTCTGATCACAACACGACTCTCGAAGAGCCGCACGGAACACTCCGGCGGCTCTTGTCTTTTATGAGAATCTTTCAAACAAAGTGAAAAATATGTAATGAAAAGCCCAGCGTCAAACACTGGGCTCCTCCGAAGAGTGAAGAGAGCATTGCCAGCGAGAAGTCGCGCCGGGCTTTGCTACAAAGATTTGGCCACATAAGGTGCAGTGGCGTCGAGCCTCAACTCGCACTCCATCATCACGGCAGCTCTGGCAACGCCGCTCGAGCGCAGTCGCCGAGAGGAGCTGGTCGCCACACGCCGGACAATAAGTGGTTACCGATGCTTTCTTGATGTGGTCCTGCGGTGTACCAGCCTGCACCGCTTCCACCGTTTGGGTGAGGGCCAAAAAGTACTTTTCGAGCACCTGACGGACTGTGTCACGCTTCCAGTACGGACCGTAAGGAGTTTTTATCCGGTCGCCATCGGCCCACACTTCGCTCAAGAGACGGGCTGCGGCACTTAGAACGTCGCGGTTCACGAGACGCTCGTCCGCTTCAAGCGAGAACGGATGCATGTACCCTTCCGGCGGAACGAAAATCGATCGAGCCGAAACCACGAGCTCTCCGTTATGTTTACGTAACAGTCGAGCGAGCTTCCGCTCCCCGCCATTCACTGGACAGAGGCGAGTCCGCCGCAACGAGGGCACGCCGATGACGATCCATTCTTGCTCTTCAAAAAAGATGACGGAGCCGTCACTGATGCCGTGCTGCGTAAGGATGTGAAGACCTTCCGCCTCCCCTTTTTTAATATGCTCTGAAAGGAGCTTTTGGACCTGGAACCGATCCGCATCTTTCGGTAGGGCTAAGCCCCATTTCCACGCAGCATCTCGCTGCTTTTGGCTGGGTTTTACCATTATTCCTCCGACCGATGTCTACCATAAAAAATGGCAACGGTCAATGGGTGACATCTCCCAAGACCATAAACAGAAGCGACCCGTACCAATGGCACGGGTCGCGGGAGAAGTGTTTCGACATTTGGGTGGGTCCTAGACCCGACACGGGTCGGCCGGCGCCACCTTGGGAAGCAGCGCCGAACGCCACTTGGCAGCCACGGTCTTTTTCAGCTTGAGCTGAACGATGAGAGGCTCGAGCGCCTTCGGTGCATCTTCGATGGACGCCAATGCCCGACGGAGAATGACGCCCCCGAAACTTTTGTCGTCCGGAAACACGATTCTTCGTGTCCAGTCCGGATCTGCACCGCCGTACAGTAGGGTCAGGAGGGTAGCGAGCGTCTGGATATGCCAAGAAGTGCGGCGCTCTAGTAGAAACCTGATCCACCACTCCACGACAGCGAGGATATCGTAGAGGAAATCGTTGTCCGGATAGGAATGAGCGAACGAGTAGTACTGCGCGAGGCGCATGGCCGCATTCGGACGATCCTCCGCACAAATGAGGGCGAGCATCATGCCAACCCGACGCGTCGCAACAGCATCATGCTTCATGTGCAGCTGGAGAAGCGTTCCTAGAACCGGGGAAGGCCGCTCAGAAAGAACGATGATCACGAAATTCGCAATCTCGTGGGCTCGGTGCTTCGCGCCTTCTTCATCTACCACTTTCCAGGCATCTGCATACGACATCGAACCTCCTAGGTGAAAGGTGCCTTTGGTGATTCCAAAGTCAGCCAGTAAACCACATTTTTCGCTAAATGTCAATACCAAAGCACCCTTTCCCTCCTCCCCTTTCCGTGTTATTTGTTACGAGATCCATGAAAT
>CAZFRH010000040.1:0-3014 GCA_964521235.1 uncultured Gammaproteobacteria bacterium
AAACCCCCTACCATTCGATAGGGGGCTCATGCGTTCCCGCCAAGCATGGAGGCGGCAACGAGACGGGTTCTCCCGCCGCTCGCGTGACAAAACCAACAGGTTTCCCCGCCGCCTTTTCTCACGCGAGCCACGGGACAATTTTTTTGGTCGTTCAATTCTTACCACGCGGCCAAACCACGTCAACGTCCGTGCGGTGGATAACTTTTACTCCCCGACCTGGTACACCGCACTCACGTCATCGCGGTAGATGTTTTTGAAACGTACCTCCGCTTCGACCACCCCTTCAAACGCCGCATGGTCCGGCCGCTCCAAAAAAATGAACGATGAATGAAACACATCGTGAACCATTGCGTACACGCTGCCTGTTGCCGTGCCGAGCGTGAGGTCGCGGTACGCATCGGAGAGGGCTGGATTCGCTTCGAGCAAAAACGTCGGATCAACGCCGGAGATGTAACGCAACCGGTCATCCAACACAAACAGTTGCGGGAACTCATCCCAGTCCGCATGGAACACGCGGTCGCCCGGGACAGCGCGTTCAGAGATGGCGCGCATCGCCGGAGCAAACTGGTCAAACGGACGGGCATGGTCCAGGAGCGATTGCCGCGTCTCCATCCAATCTTTGGCGAGCATCGCGAGACATAAGACGGACAACAACACGACCAGGCGACGGCGCCCACGCCACCAGACCATCCACTCCGCTTTGAGTGCTGCTGGATCGATCAGCGTCCACAAGGCGCTCAACCACAAGACGCTGACCGGGACCAGATATTCGATGCTGCGCCGGCTCTTGATGGTCAGCGCAAAAAACACCGCGACCACGAGCCCGGTCCCAATGATCCTTCGGCCGACCTCCTGCGAAGGCGGGGTCTGTTTCCGTACAAAAAGGAGGAGATAGGCCGTCGTAAGCCCTGCGACGAGGACCGGTGCAAGCCCACTCACCAACTCCCCCAAACCGACCGGCGACCATTCTTGGCCCAAGACCACCCTTCCGGGGGTCATCAACCCAATTTTGACCACCTGGACCCATAAAAAGCGTATGTTCTCTGGAAAGTTCGGATGGACGAGCGTCCCCAAAGCCGCCCCAGCGGACGCAGCCACAACAGACCACCCATTCCACCCGCGCCAACTCTTCCATCCCTTTCCTAATACGAAGAGATCGTAGAGCACTTCCCCCACACACAGCAGGAACACGCTCCCGACCAACATGATCCAACCACCGTGGGTCAACGCAAACCCAAACGTCGCAGCCGCAACCAGCCAAGGACGACGGGTGGTCGCGGCCCACAGACCAAAGACAAACCACCCAAGCGCAAGCGGCGACGCTTTTGCGAGCGACAAGCGTACGATCAATCCAGACGACCCAAGGGCCAACGCGGTCGCCAACCATGCGGCTGCGCCATACCGTCGCGCGACGAGAAAAAAGATGAACGCGAACAACGCAGCAAAAACAACCGCCGCAACTTGCGCACCCCATAACATCCCAAACATCCACTGGAACGGGATTGTCACGACGTGGAACACAAAATGGAGGTCAGAATACGATGTGTGCAGCGTCGTCAGGTCAAGCCACGGAAACGCGTGGAGTGGACCTTGCGCGGCCATGAGCGCTGACGTCTTGGCGTGATAAAAAGCGTCCGGATCAGCAAAGCTCCCCCACGTCTGGAACAACGCGAACCAAAAGAGTGCGCAAAGGAAAACGAGGGCTGGAGCGAAACGGCGCATGGCAAAAGAATAGCATAATAGAAAGCGCCCCTATCAGATGTTGAGTCCGATAGGGGCGCGAGAGTGTAGGGGCGAGCCTTGTGCTCGCCGCCGAATGTACAGAGGTCAGCGGCAGCCGGAGCGCCTGCCGACCCCGCTCGAGCGGAAGCTCGCCGGAAGCCCCTCACAGGGATCCCGTCGATCCGTCCGCACGCGAGCGTGCTGATCCGGATGGTCGCCCACAACGACGTGGACGACCCGTGGCTGAATGATGACAGGCGGCTTGGATGCCGCCTCTTGCGCACGGTTCGCGTTCTGAACCCGCGACGCAGGGCTCTCGATCGGCTGCGCGATCGCGTGGGCAGGACTGCCCGGCGCGCGCGACGCAAGCCAACCATAGACGATGAGAGCGACCACCGCACAAGCAATGGCGAACACCGCGCGCTTGATGAAGAGCATCCGACCCTTGGCCGTCTCGTCCTTGGTAGGACGGACGATCAGGGCGAGGATACCGATGATCGCGACAAAGAGCAGGCCCCAGTACCACTTCATGGCGATGAGGGCATCATGCCACCCACCGAGCCACGAGGTGATCGGGTTGAAATCCGTTCGATCCCACTGGGAGAGCTGGTCCGTCCCGAAGACGGTCGTCCAGAGCCGCCAGAGGATCAGGACGCCCACGACCAGGCCAAATACCTTGAGGAAGCTGCGGGTAGACTCGAGCGTGTCGAGCTTCCCCTTCTCCCTCTTGGCGTAATCGAGGAACAGTCCTGCGCCGAGCAGTGCCGGAACGCCGACGCCCGCCACCCAGATGTGGGGGTAGGCGAAAGCAACTGGGTAAAGCATCGCGCACGCGAGGTACGGGTCCATGTGGATCCCACGCACCCAGGTCGCGACGCGATCGAAGGGGACGCGGAGCTTCCCGACGAGCTCGTCGTATTTCTCGCTCGTCCACACGGGGAGCGCGACAACGAACAGCCGGATCCCGACGTTCCCGACGAGCTCGACCGCTCCATCGAAGAGATCCGTGAGGCCAGCCGTTGCCTCTACCAGGACCTTCCGAAGGTTGTGCACGACGAGCACGGCGAGGGCCATGCTCATGAGCAGGATCGCGGCCACGTACTTCCATCGCATCCCCGGATTGCTGTCCAGGGTGCATGCGACGAAGAACAGCGTGACCGTCGCCGTGACGCTCGCGAGCAGCGGAGCGATGATCGAGTACGCGGTGAGTCGGCCCGTGGGGCCGATCCGCTTCGCGATATCCGTCAGCCGCTCTTCAGGGTCATCCGGCTTCCAGCTCATGATCGTCCCGA
>CAZFRH010000041.1:0-2960 GCA_964521235.1 uncultured Gammaproteobacteria bacterium
CACCAAATCCCCTTCTTCCTTAAAGCGCATGACGCGTACACCCTGCGTATCGCGACCCAGCGACGGCACGGATTTGAACGGGAGGCGGATGACGATCCCCTTTTTGGAGATGAGGACGAGGTCCGTCTCGTCGTCGCTGCCGGAGATGTAGGCGCCGACGACGCCGCCCGTTTTGTCGGTCACGCGCGCGGTGCGGATGCCGGAACCACCACGTCCTTGGACCTTGTATTCGTTCAGGTTGGTACGCTTGCCCAGGCCATTTTCGGTGATGGTGAAGAGCTCGAGCGTCCCCTTTTTGGCGAGCTCTGGACGAATGACGTCCATGCCAACGACGAAGTCGTTTTTCTTGAGCTTGATGCCGCGCACGCCGGCGGCGCTCCGTCCCATCGGGCGCACGTCCTCTTCGCTGAAGCGGATGGACTGGCCTTGGCGCGTGACAAGCGAGATGTCGTCCTTGCCGCTGGATGGTTTGACCCAGGTCAGCTCGTCGTTTTCGTGGAGCGTGATCGCGATCAGGCCGCTGCGGCGGACGTTGGCGAATTCATCCAAGCTCGACTTCTTGATCGTGCCTTGGTTGGTCACCATGACCAGGTGTTTTGCCCCTTCCACGTTATCCATGGGCAACGTCACAGACACTTTTTCGCCAGGGGCGAGCTGCAAGAAGTTCACGATCGCCTGTCCCTTGCTCGTGCGGCTGCCGACCGGCAAATCATACGCCTTCAAACGGAAGACGCGGCCGCGCGAAGTGAAGAACAGGATTTCGGTGTGGGTGTTGGTGATAAAGAGCTGGCTCACCATGTCTTCTTCTTTGGTCGCGAGCCCGACGACTCCTTTGCCGCCACGTCCTTGGGTGCGGAAGGTGTCTGGTGGGATGCGCTTGATGTAGCCGTCTTCCGTCAACATCACCATGGTCTCTTCTTCTGGCACCAAATCCTCCATTGAGAACTCCCCGACTGGGTGCGGCACGATCATCGTGCGGCGCTCATCGCCGAACTTCTCTTTCAAACCGTCGACTTCTGTTTTGATGATGCCCAAAATCTTCTTGGGGGAGTTCAAGATGCTTTCGAGCTCTTCGATCAACTTTTTCTTTTCGTCGTATTCCTGTTCGACCTTCAAGCGCTCGAGGTTGGCGAGCTGTTGCAGGCGCATCTCCAAGATGGCCGTGGACTGGATGTCTGACAGGCGGAACTTTTTGATCAGGTTGCCCTTGGCCTCGTCCTTGTCTTTAGACTTTTTGATGGTGGCGATCACCTCGTCAATCTTGAGGAGCGCGATGCGCAAACCTTCCAAGATGTGCAGACGCTCTTTCGCGCGGTCCAAATCGTACTGCGTGCGGCGGCGGACGACGTTTTTGCGGTGGGCGAGGTATTCCTCCAGCAACCCCTTTAAGTTCAGGATGCGTGGCTGGATGCCGTCGACCAAACACAAGGAGTTCACGTGGAACGTCTCCTGCAACTGCGTCATCTTGAACAGCTGGTTCAGGACTTTCTTTGGGTAGGCGTCTTTTTTCAGCTCGATCACCATGCGGATCCCCTCTTTGTTGGACTCGTCGCGCAAATCGCGGATCCCTTCGATGCGCTTTTCCGTCACGAGCTCCGCGATCTTTTCGAGCAGGGTCGCCTTGTTCACCTGGTACGGCAATTCGGTCACGATGATGCGGAAGCTGCCGGTCTTTTCCTCGATGATTTCGGTCTTGGCACGCATCACGATCCCGCCGCGGCCGGTCGCATAGGCGGCTTTGATGGCGTTGACGTCGTAAATGATGCCGCCGGTCGGGAAGTCGGGGCCGGTGATGACTTTTGCCAGGTCGTCCACGGAAGTTTCTGGGTCAGCGATGAGCGCGCTGATGCCGTCACACAGCTCTGTCAGGTTGTGCGGCGGGATGTTGGTCGCCATGCCGACGGCAATGCCGAGCGTGCCGTTCAAAAGGAGGTTCGGGAGCTTAGCGGGCAGGACTTTAGGCTCGGTATGGGAGCCGTCGTAGTTGGGACGGAAGTCGACCGTGTCCTTTTCAATATCAAACAGCATCTCTTCCGCGATGGTGGAGAGCTTGGCTTCGGTGTAGCGGTAGGCGGCGGCCGAGTCACCGTCGATCGAACCGAAGTTTCCTTGGCCTTTAATCAAGGGATAGCGCAAACTGAACTCCTGCACCATGCGTACGAGCGATTCGTACACAGCCGAGTCACCGTGCGGGTGGTATTTACCAAGCACGTCACCGACCACGTTGGCGCACTTGCGGAATTTGGCGCTGGCACGTTGCCCTTCCTTCCACATCGAGTAGAGGATGCGGCGGTGGACAGGCTTTAAGCCGTCGCGGACGTCCGGGAGCGCGCGGTCAACGATGACCGACATGGCGTAGTCCAAAAACGCGGACTGCACTTCTTCGACCAGGTTAGACGAGCTGACGGCGCCGATGGGATTCTGTGGTTCGAGGTCTGGCATACGGGTCTGTTTATTCAGTGGTGGACGTTGTGGTCGTGGGTGAAGGCTGGTTGATGGCTTGGGCGGCGGCTTCGAGGGCTTGGGCGGCGCGGGTAGCTTGCGGCACCCCTTCGTCGCGTATGCGCTGTTTGGTGTTGCTCAAGATTTGGAGGAACCCATCCGGATGTTTGGCGACGCCCAGGCTCCGGTCCAAGGTCAGCCACCAGCCGCCGAACACGATGACGCATGAGGCGGCGATGGCGACCGTGTAACCGATCCCCCAGTCGCGGGACGTTTTGGAACGGGCGGCAGCGTGGGCCAGGATGAGTTCGCGCTTGGCTTCGTCTGTCAGCATGACCGGCTCCCCCACCTCCTCCATGGCCACGTGGCCACGGCTGCGTTTGGGTGGACGGCGGACGGGACGAGTCATAAGAGGTGAGAAGCGTCAGGTGCGTCAGAAGCGTCAGCAAGAGTCAGCGGGGTTAGGCTCGCTCTAGGACGGCGACGGTCAGCGTGTCGGACGGCAGGTCCTTGCGCGA
>CAZFRH010000042.1:0-2884 GCA_964521235.1 uncultured Gammaproteobacteria bacterium
AGGGCCTCGCGGGGCAAACCAGTTCACGATCGGACCCCGTTTGCGGCGGATGAGCTGGCAGGCAGCCAAAGTCTTTCTGCCGTCAGCGATAAAGATACGCTTCACCAGAAGGCCGCGACTAGCCTGGAACTCTCCCCACGCCCAGGACTGGGTAAACTGCGCCCAGGGCAAAGCTGAGACAAACGCGTCCCAGGTTTTTTGTTCGTGCACTTCGTGGACAGTCATGGTCATTTGCCTAGATATCGGAGCGCCTCTTTTACGCGCTCTGCCGCGTCGGTCGCGGTCACTTTTTTGAGCGCCTCTTTGGCTTGCGCGGCCGAGTAGCCGAGACCGACGAGTGCATCCAAGACGTCCGTATCAACGCCGCCGGACGTTTCTTCATCCACGAGCTGGCCTTTGAGTTCCAAAATGATTTTCTGCGCCGTCTTTTTGCCGACGCCTGGGACGGACGTGAGCTGCGAGAGGTCGCCGGACATGATGGCGCGACGGACGGTGTCCGCCGAACCGATCGACAGGATGGTCATCGCGACTTTTGGCCCGACGCCGGAGATGGAGAGTAGGTGCTGGAACAACTCAAGGTCTGACAAAAAGCGGAAACCGAACAAGTCTTCAGCGTCTTCGCGAATGTGGTGGTGGGTATAGAGGAAGGCGTCCGTCCCTGGCCGCAGGTCTGACAGGAGGGCTGGCGACACAATCACCCGATACCCAAGGCCAGCCACTTCGACCAAGAGCCAGTTGCCGCCGGTCTCAATCACCCGGCCACGGAGAGAAGCGATCACGTGAGAGAGCATAACCGATCCCTCCATCCCCGACCAGCAGCCTCTCCCAGCGCCCCGTTGACATAGGGCATAAACTTCGCTATACTTACCAATCCTCGATAACGCCTTCCAACGCAAAAGGAGCGTAGGAACGATGGAAAAACAAGAAAAGAGTGCGTGGCAATTCCTGAAAGACATCTGGCCGTTCTACCGTCCCTACAAACGGGACCTCGTCGGCACGGGCGTCTGGACGGTCGCCATGCAGCTTCTCGCGCTCGTCGAGCCGTACCTTCTCATGTTCATCATCGACGACATCATGGCCCATGGCCGTGATGCCAAGTCGCGCGTCCTCCCCATGGCTGGAGGGGCGCTCCTCCTGCTCCTCTTCACGACCTACGTGAAGGTGTTAAAGGACCGCCGCATCCGTAACGTCGTCTCCCGTATCGAGGCGGACCTGCCCGGAAAGGTGCTTCACAAGCTCCTCACCCTCCCGCTCTCGTACCACCACGGCACGAACGCTGGGCAGAGCATCTCGCTTGTCCAATACGGCGTCGACCGTGTACGCGAGATGATGTGGCTCCTCTTCTACGACGTCCTCCCGGTCGTCGTGCAGACCCTTATCGTCACGGTGGCCCTCTGCTGGATGAGCTTCCCGATCGCGGCCATCGTCGTCGTCACCATGGCCTTTGCCTGGTGGGTGCTCATCGTCTTCAAGCGGAAGACGAGCGACATCCGAAGGCAACGCATGGAACGGCGCCGTGAATGGAACCGCGTCTTCTCCGAGTTCGTGACGAACGTCATGACGGTGCAGGCTTTCTCGCGTCAACAGGATGCGGCCAGCAGGGTACGCCAGATCGGCGAAGAGCAGCGCCTCTTCATGCTGCAAGAGTTCGGCGCCTATGACCGCTGGCAGCTCTGGCGGAACAGCCTGATCAACGTGGCTCGCGTGGGCATTGTCCTCCTCTGCGCCTGGCTTGTCTTCGGCGGCCTCATGAGCCTGGGCCAGATCGTATTCGTTTCCATGTTGGTCGAGCGGCTCTTCAACGCGAACTTCCAGCTGGCCGGGACCTACGACCGCTTCGTCGAAGCGTCGGAGCCGGTCAACACGCTGGTGGAGATGCTTAAAGAGAAAGAGACGATCAAGGACCCAGCCGTCCCGCTTCCCGCCCCGGGTGGCCCAACCACCATCGGGTTCACAGGGGCGAGCTACGCCTACCCTTCGAAACCAGATCAGCCCGCACTGTCAGACCTCGGCTTCGAGATCAAGCCGGGCACCATGGTCGGCATCGTTGGCGAGTCCGGCCACGGCAAATCCACCCTGGCCAAGCTCCTCATGCGCTACGACGACCCGACGTTCGGCGTGCTCACGGTGAACGGCCTGAACTACCGGTCCCTTCCCCTCGCTGAACTCCGCAGGCTCTTCGGCTACGTGCCGCAGGAAGTCGAGCTGTTCAACGCGTCGATCGTTGACAACATCCGGTACGGCAAACCGGAAGCAACGGAAGCCGAGGTCGTTGCCGCCGCCAAGCTGGCCCGGGCCGACATCTTCATCGACCGGACGACGGACGGCTACGAGACGCTGATCGGTGACCGCGGGCTCCGGCTCTCCGGCGGTGAACGCCAACGCGTCGGCATCGCGCGCGCCATCCTCACCGGCGCACCGATCCTCCTCTTCGATGAGGCGACCTCGAGCGTGGACGCAGACACGATCCACGAGATCAAACGGGCGATGGCGAGCCTTCGGAAGGACCGAACGCTCATCGTCATTACCCACCAGCTCTCAACAGTACAGGACGCCGACGTCCTCATTGTCCTGGACCACGGACGGATCTCGGGCATGGGGACACACACCGAACTCGTCCGCTCGAACGAGACGTACCGGCGGTTCGTCCACCTCCAACAGAACGCGGAAGCGTCCCTGCACGTACAAGGAGACCCCCGCGACATCTCTTGAACCTTCGCTCTTTCACCTCAAAAGCCCCCAGCTGCTCACGCAGCCGGGGGCTTTCACTTTTTTGTTACGTGCTATGTGCTACGTGCTACGTGATTCTTACACGAAGGTCACGCCTGACACCAAATCCCCTTCTTCCTTAAAGCGCATGACGCGTACACCCTGCGTATCGCGA
>CAZFRH010000043.1:0-2823 GCA_964521235.1 uncultured Gammaproteobacteria bacterium
TCCGTCAAAGTGACGGGCCAACCAGAAGGGCCGGAACTGTTGCAGCAGCCGTTTGACGCCTCACAGATCGTTGAATTCTACTCGCGCTAAGGTCGCGTAACACGTAGCAAGTATCAAAGAACAAAAAAATAAAAATCTTAGCCACTCTCACTATCCTATGGAGCCCATCCTCCTCCCGTCCAAAATCCGCTTTACCCACGGCGACCGCCCCAACGAAGGCGTGCTTACGGTTGAGCCTTGCGCACAGGGATACGGCACGACGCTTGGGAACGCCATGCGCCGCGTCCTCCTGTCCTCATTGCCGGGCGCCGCTGTCACGGCGGTCAAGATCAAGCACGCGGAGCATGAGTTCTCGACGATCCCGCACGTCAAAGAGGACGCGCTGGAGATCATCCTGAACCTCAAGATGTTGCGCATGAAGCTGTTCTCCGAGGAGCCGGTCAAATTGTCGTTGTCCGTCAAAGGGGAGAAGGTCGTGACCGCGGCGGATTTTGCGAAGGACGCCCAGGTCGAGATCGTGAACCCGGACCTCGTGCTCGCCACGTTGACCGACGCAAATGCCGCGCTCGAGATGGACATCTGGATCAGCCCAGGACGCGGCTACCGCTCGACCGAAGAGCGCTCCAAAGAAAAGACGGACCTCGGCACGATCGCGATCGACGCCTTCTTTAGCCCGGTCGTGAACGTGTCCTATAAGGTCGAAGCCACACGCGTCGGCGACAAGACCGACTTTGATAAGCTCGTCCTGCGCGTGGAGACGGACGGCAGCATGGACGCGATCGACGCGGTCGGCCAGGCGGTCAAAACCCTCGAAGATTACGTGAACGTGTTGAAAGACTTGACGTACACCGAAGAAACAGCCTAAGCTCAGCCCCGATCCCCGTATGCGACACCGTCGAACTGGCAGGACCCTAGACCGGTCTTCCTCCGCCCGCAAGGCCCTCTTGCGGGGTTTGGCGACGTCCGTCCTTTTGTATGAACACGTCAACACGACCCTGGCCAAGGCCAAGGCCGTCCGCCCGCTGGTCGAACGGATGATCACCAAGGGCAAAAAGAAGACGCTCGTCTCACGCCGCCAGCTCATGCAGGTCCTCCTGTCTGAATCTGCCGTGAACAAGGTGTTGGAGGAGCTTGGCCCCCGTTACAGCACGCGCCCGGGCGGGTACACCCGCATCGTGAAGCTCGGCACCCGCAAAGGCGACGGTGCTGAAGTCGCGCAGATCCAACTTGTGAAATAACTATGGCCTGGAAAAATCGCCGCGGCATGCCAAAGATTGAACGTGAGACCGTCGAGATCGACGCGACCGGAAAGGTCGTGGGCCGTTTGGCGACGCACATCGCCCGCCTGCTCATGGGCAAGCACCGCCCAAACTACACCCCGCACATCGATTCCGGCGCCGTGGTGAAAGTGACGAACGCGGACAAGCTCGTGTACACCGGTAAAAAGATGGAGCAGAAAGTGCTGTTCCGCTCTTCGAACCGCCCGAGCGGTATCAAGCGCCTCCCTGTCGCGAAGCTGCAGGCGGAGCGCCCGGGGGACGTGTTGCTCCACGCGGTCAAATACATGCTCCCGAAAAACCGCACGCAGGATGAGCGCATGAAGCGCTTGCATATCGTGAAATAATTTCTATGGCTGAAACGACCAAAAAGGCGGCGGCACCTAAGAAGCCTCGCGCAACCAAGAAGGCAGCAGAAACGGCGCCGGAAACGGCCGTCGCTCCGCGCGGCTCCTACCTGTACGGGCTCGGCCGCCGCAAGACGTCCATCGCCCGCGTGCGCGTGATCAAGACCGGCACCGGCAAAGTCACGATCAACGGCAAGCCGATGGCAGAATATTTTACGACCTACGCCCAGCGCACCATGGTTGAGGCGCCGCTCAAGATCACCGGCAATGAGACCGCGGTTGATATCGAAGCTATGGCAGAAGGCGGGGGATTGAACGGCCAAGCCGAAGCCGTCCGCCTCGGCACCTCCCGCGCCCTGCTCGAGCTGAACCCGACCTACCGCAAGACCCTAAAGAAGCTCGGCTTCCTCACCCGCGACCCACGCGCCAAAGAACGCAAAAAGTTCGGTCTCAAACGTGCACGCCGTGCGCCGCAGTGGTCAAAACGTTAAACAGGTACAGAGAGAAAGAAAAATGCAGACCAGTGGTCTGCATTTTTCTTTAAAACAAAGAGCGCACCCGACACGGCGAGAGCGAGTGTGCTCATTGCCGCGCGGGTGCGCGAGGTTACTTCGGAAGTACGGTCATGGACCACACGATGCGGTCCCAGCCATTGATGACTTCCTCGATGGCGTAGACGCCCTCGTCGATGCCGTTGTACTCGTGGAATCCCTCGAGATTGATCCAGCACCGGTCATCAGTCCAGGACACCTTGATGGCACGGCCCTTCCAGTACCCGACGCCGCGACCCTCCTTCTCGATGCACTCACGGGCTTCCTCGAGGGTTACGTCGCCTTGCGTGTTCTGCCTGCCGCCGCCCTTCGGACGGGCGCGGCTGTACAGCGCACGGAGGACAGCTGCCAGGTCAAGCCCGCGGATGCAGACCTTGTGATGGTTATTCGGATCGCGGGACCCGGGCTTCTGATTCTCCATTTCAACTCCCTTTTCTGCGTACGGTTTTGCTGTGCGATTGATCCCAGCAGAAGTGTCGGATTTTGATGTTCGCATAGGCATAGCGAACACGGAAATATAGCACAAAACAGTCCTTTTGTCAATGTCAGACCCTCACGAAAGTTATCCTCTTGACCTCAGCCTCAAAACATACAATTTTAGGAGTTAAGTATAAAAGACCGCCCGGGGAAAAGATGAGAGTATGATGA
>CAZFRH010000044.1:0-2787 GCA_964521235.1 uncultured Gammaproteobacteria bacterium
CCAAAACAAAACAACACCGCGCAAGCCCCTGACAAGGCCAGGCGTGCCAATGCTGCTTTTCCGGTCAATGTCAGGTTCATACTTACGGAGTTGGAGCTGGAGTCGGGGCTGGGCTCGCCGGCGCTCCTTCCCCACTACCCATAATGGACGGACAGGTCGGGTCAATCGGACAACAGATGTAATTCGCCCCTTCACCAGGACACAATCCAGCATCCAGTTTGCACCCGCACTCCGTTGCTCGCGCGCGCCGCGTGCTTGCTGAATCGCCTTCAAGCGTGACCGAACTGCACACATGGTCCGGATATCGAACCGAACACTGAGCCGCTCCACCCGATCCCCCGCCGCCCGTGGACACGAACGCCGTGTACACCGTGCTCACCATGGCGTACGCGCCAAACACGAGCACAATGCCGATGGTTGCGTTCTTCAGCATGTCTTTTGCCTGCGAGACGCGTTTCTCGTTGCCGCCCGCCACAAGATAGAGGACGCCCGCGTACACGAAGATCGCGAGGAAGACGGCACCTGATAATCCAAAGATAAAATTGGCAAACGCGGCGCCTGCTTTGATGATGTCGTCCAACGAACAGTTGCCGTCATCAATGCAGGATGGCCACTGGATGGCGCCTGCGACCGACGTACGGGTGGGTGTTGCCGTGCTGCCTGCCGCTGGTGTCGTCGCTGCTGGAGCTGTCGCCGGTGCTGCCGGAGCCGAGCCCACGGTTGGGATGCAACACTGGATATCCGCCGCACCAGCACACGCTCCGGTCATACAGCTGCCAGCCGGGACGGCATCGTTGACCCGACGGCACGTCAGCTGGTCCACAGAGATGCTGTGTGTCCTCGCCAGCGCATCCGCCTCCCGTCGGCGGGCAGGGGTGCTCAAGTTACACGCGGTGGCATCCGTAGCCGGAGCCGTCGGCGTCTGCGCCAAACCCACCTGCGGCAACAAAAAAAGCGCAAAAAGAAAGGGAGCTAAAACCCGCATAGTCATCGCCAAAAGTATAGCACGCCTATCTCCCCACCGTCTGCCCCACCTTGTCGGCGGCAACGCGGACGGCGCGGCCGACCTCGACACGGCCGGCGACCACGTCACTGATCATCGTGAGGAACGCTTCTTCCATGGCTTCCGGGTCTTTCCCGCGGTACCACGAGGCCGCGGTCAGGACCTGGCTCGCAAATACGCCGACCGCCTCATCCTCAAGCTGTGCGGCCAAAAGCGACTTGCGTGCGGCTGGGCGCTTGGCCTTGTCCAAGACTTTCACGGCGAGTTCCGGCTTGGTCAGACTGTTCAAAAAGTTCCACGCCACGTCCTGGTTCTTCGATTTGCGCGACACGGCCAAATACCAGTAGTTCGCGTAGTTCTTGATCGGGTTCCCTTCGATTTGCGGCAAGGCGGTGATGCCGAGGTTCAGCTTTGGCGCGCGGCTTTTGACGATCGGTAGGTGGTACGCGTAGCCAAAGAAGAACGCGGTGCGGCCCTGGATAAAAGCGTCGAGTGAATTCGGCTGGTTCTCATTCCACGTGTAGGTGTCTTTGCCCGGGTTCGCAAAATCCGTATAAAAGGCCAGCGCCTGCCAAGCCGGCGGCTCGGAACGGAGGTTAGACAGCTCGGCGGGGATCGCCTGGAAACGCGGATACCCATTTTCATCCGCCATCTCTGCCCCGTTTTGCAGCATGAGCACGCTGACCAGGTCGACCGCACGATCCACGTTCCGCGCCGTCCCGATCCCGGCTGCCGCCTGCTGGAGGTCTCCCGTCGCATTCAGTTTTGTGAGTTTTTTCACCTGTTCGACAAACGGCCCCCACTGCTCTGGCGGGTTCGGGATACCGGCCGCGTTCAACAGGTCTTTATTATAGTAGAGCGCCAGCGTGTCGACCGTGACCGGCACGCCCATGATCCGCTCTTGGAAGTCCCGTTTGTCCGCTTGCGTCGAGACATTGACCGAACGCACCGTGTCTTTCACCGCAACGTCTGCAAACGCATCCTTATACGCACGTAGCGTGATCGTCGGTTCGCGACGCAGTTCCCACGTCCGCTCTTTCTTGAGGGTGCCTGTGATTGTCGAGTACGCGACATTGGTCGCGGTCGGCATGGGAACGGTCTTGGTCAGGTACTTGTCCGTCCAGGTGTTGTGGATGAGAAAAATGTCCGGGCCGCGGTCTTCTGCGAGCGCATCCACCAGATCCGCCTCATATTCCTCCAACCGCAAACGGCGGTACTGGAAACTCACGTTTGGATGTTCCAAGCGGTACTGGTTAAACGCGTCTTCGTATACGTCAAAGTCATCAGCCACCCCCCAGACGTTGAGCGTCACCGGTTGGGACGCGCGTTGCGCCTCGGGGCTCAACCCCTTGGTGACGCTCCCACACCCTTGCCCCATGAGCAACAGGGCTGAAAAACCGACCAGGACCTTTTTGAGCGTGCGCTGCATACGCCGCACATCATACCACGATATTCACAAGCCTCCCTTTTACATACACCACCTGTTGCGGCACCTTCCCCTGGAGCAACGCCTGTACTTTTTCCGAAGCCAACGCTTTTCCCTTCGCGTCCTCTTCCGAAAGAGCGGATGAAACCTGGACCCGGTCGCGCACTTTTCCGTTGACCTGGATCACCAACTCGAAGCTTGTAGCTTGTAGCTTGTGGGGATCAAACGTGGGCCAAGCAGAACGGTGGATCGAGCCTGTCTTTCCCTCTATCTTCCACAGCTCTTCCGTCAGGTGCGGAGCAAAAGGCGCAAGCAGCTGTAAAAAGCCGACACGTTGCTCTGCTGGCACTCCCCCCAA
>CAZFRH010000045.1:0-2519 GCA_964521235.1 uncultured Gammaproteobacteria bacterium
GATCGGCGTCTCCCCGATCATGCGGATCGCCTGGTTCACGTCGCTGATGCCGGCAAGCTCGATCGTGACGCGCCAAGAATCCCCGGCTTGCGTCGTCTGGATGAGGGGTTCGGACACGCCGAGCGCATTCACGCGTCGTTCGATGACATCACGGACGCCGGCGAGTGAATCGCGGCGGTCTGCCACGGCGATGCGCGACAGGTCTGCCTCGTATTCGAGATGCGTCCCGCCCTGCAGGTCGAGCCCCAGGACGAACGGCTTCCGGATCTGCCCAAGCTCAAAACCGGCGACCCCGGACAGCTGCGAGAGGGCCCAGTTAGCGGGGGCGGGATACGACAGGGAGCCGGCAACAACGAACAAGGCACAGAGCCAAAGGACCCGTTGGATCGTTTGGCGCTTGGTCAACCGGGGCGTGGGTTTGTTCATACGTGTCATCAAGTGGCGCTAGGATACGGTGGGGACAAAAGGGAGACAAGGGTCGCGTCAGGACTGGAGCTGCGGCGCGATCTTCGGGGGGGAGCGGCGCATCACCAGCCATTGCTGGAGGAGGGTGAGCAAGCTCATGGTGAACCAGTACAGCGCAAGGCCGCCCGGCAGCGAGAACCCGATGATCAGCGTCATGATCGGCATGATGTACGTCATCTGCTTGTTCATCATCGCGGCCATGCTCTCGTCTTTGGCGCCTTCGGACTTAGCGACTTCCGGCGGCGGCGAAGCGAGCGTGGCTGCCGGTGGCTTCAGGATCTGCTTGGTCTGGAAAAACTGGATGAGCGCGGCGGCCGCAGCCAAGACATAACTCGGCTCTTTGAGATTGAGGAGGCCGAGCCACATCGGGTCAATCGACGTCGGGACGGCGACGAACGTGTACAGCAAGTCCAGATGGCTGCCGTCCAACCCAAACGTCAACGCACGGTACAAGGCGAGGAAGACCGGGAGCTGCACCAGGAGCGGCAGGCAGGAAGCGGCCGGGTTCACCTTCTCTTTCTTATAGAGCTCCATCAGCTCCTTGGCCTGTGCCTCCTTATCATCCTTCAGGCGGGTGCGGATCTCATCAATCTTCGGTTGGATCTCCTGGAGGGCGCGCTGTTGCTTGATCTGGATGTGGGTCAGCGGGTAGAGCAGGACCTTGACGATGACCGTGAGCGCGATGATGGCGATGCCGATGTCATGCCCCGGGAGCGTGTTGTAGAGCCAGACGAGCAGGTTCAGGATCGGTTGGACAAAAATGGTGGTGAGCAGGGCGGACATAAATGAATTTTATTTTTCTTCGGCTTTAGGTTCTTCTTTCGGTTCTTCCCCTTTGAGGTCAGCGGCGGCGGCCGTCTCCGGCAGGTCTTCGGCCGGGGCAGCCGCTGGCTCAAAGGCTCCGCTTTCGGAGTCAGCGACTACGCTACCACCTTCTTCAACGATCGTGATCTTCCAGTTCGTCAGCTTGGCGGCAAGCCGGACGTTCTGCCCGCCCTTGCCGATAGCGAGCGACAGCTGGTCTGCCGGCACGGAAACCGTCGCCAGGTGGTTGGCTTGGTCAAGCTCGACGCGCGTGACACGGGCCGGCGCCAACGCGGCTTTCACGTACTCGACCGTGTCTTCACTCCACAGGATGACGTCGACTTTTTCGCCGCCCAGCTCTCGGATGATGGTCTGGATGCGCGTACCGCGCTGGCCGATGCACGAGCCGATCGGGTCAATCGCATCGTCCGCGGTCGAGACCGCGACTTTGGCGCGGCTTCCCGGTTCGCGCGCGATCTCGCGTATTTCTACGACGCCGTTCGCGATTTCTGGGATCTCTTGCGCAAATAAGGCGGCCACCAACTGCTTGCTCGTGCGCGACAGGCGGATCTCCGGTCCCTTGCTCGTCATCATGACCTCGCGCAAGAGCGCCTTGATGCGCGTGCCCGGGTAGTACCGTTCCGTTTCGATCTGGTCTTCCGGCAGGAGCAGGCCCGTCGCGCGGCCAAGGTCAATCAACACAAGACGGCCTTCACGGCGCTGGACGATGACATTCATAAGCTCGCCTTCGCGCCCTTTGAAGTCGCTGAAGATGACGCCACGTTCCGCCTCGCGCAACTTTTGCAGGATGACTTGCTTGGCGGTCTGCGCGGCCATGCGGCCGAACGCCGCTGGCACGTTCAGCTCAACGCGGATCTCTTCGCCGACGTGCGCGTCCGGTTTCAGGTCACGTCCGTCTGACAACATGACCATAGTCTTTGGGTTGAACTTGAACTCTTCGGTCGCCTCCCCTGCCTCGATGGCAGCCTGCGCCGGGGCCACCGGCATTTCGCGGTTACGCGGCCCGTCTGGGCGCTTAGGCGTCGTCGCGGCGTCAAACCGTTCAAAATAGTCCTCTGGAAGCTCCATGTCTTCGACGACGGCCTTCACGTCAAACACCCGGATGCCGCCGGTCATGCCGTCGTACTTTTCCGGGTCAAACTCTACTTTGATGTTCTGGTTCTTGTTGCCGAAATCCTTGCGGTAGGCGGCGGCGAGCGCGGCCTCAACGGTCTCGAGCACGGAATCCA
>CAZFRH010000046.1:0-2458 GCA_964521235.1 uncultured Gammaproteobacteria bacterium
GGCAAAAACTGTTCCGCGTTTACCGGGATGCCGTTTTGGCGGACTTCAAAGTGGAGGTGAGGCCCGGTGGACAACCCAGAACCAGGCGCGCCGGCTTTTCCGCCCGAGTAACCGATGATGTCGCCGCGCTCGACATACGTATCAACTTTGGCGGCAAATTTAGACAGGTGGGCGTAGACCGTCGCAACGCCTCCCGGGTGGACGATCATCACATAATTCCCGTACTGCTTCCCTAAACGGTTCCAGGCCACATACCCGCCGGCGGCGGCGCGGACAGGGGTGCCGACCGGAGCCGGGATATCCGTTCCTGGATGCTCAAACAGGTGGCGGAACGGGTACGACTTATCATGGAAATGCGCGGAGATGCCGCGTGCAACAGGAATGGGCCAGTTGAACAAGATATCGCCGCGCGCCAACGCCTCGTCGATCTGATCAAGTTTATCCTTCAACTTCTCCTCCAAAGCCGCAATGTCCCCAGCTTCTTCTTGTTGCTGCTGGCGCAATTCATACAAAATCTTTTGGAACTCGCTTTCTTGGCTTTGCGTCTCTGCGACCAACGAAATTTTCGCCGAGCGATCCGATTCCAGCTCGCGCCGTTCCTTCAAGAGCAGTGCTTGTTCTTCCTGCAAAGACAAGCGACGCTTCTCCAAATCCTGCTTCTGTGCGACGAGCCGGTCCTTCGCCTCACTCAACGCCTGCGTCGCGTCGGTCAGATCCTGTTCAAGGCGCGTAAACTGGTCGATCCGTGCCGCCAACTCGGAAAGGCTCGGGCGCGCCAAAAAGGATTCCAAAAATCCCACGCCCTCTGCCTCGTGGATGCGGCGCAAAAGCTCCCCCAGTGACTCACGCCGGCGCAACAGCCGCGCCTCATCCAGCTCGATCTGCCCCGCGAGCGCCTGCACCTCCAAGTTTGTCAACGCAATCTGCTCTTTGGCGCGTTCGACGGCCAACTGCTTTTCTTGGATGCGGTTCTCGAGCAACGAAACCTGGTTCTGCAACGAAGCGACAGCGCCCTCCTGCTGCTTGATCCGTTCCTTATATTTCCCGATGGACGCATCCAAATCCTTCAGGCGCTTTTGCTTGTCCTTGACCGCCTGGTTCAGGTCATCAATCTCCTCTTTGGTTGATCCGCTGTCAGCCTCTGGCACATCCCCCGTCCCTTGGGCGACCGTAACCAACGGGCTCAAACCCATGAGCCCGACAAAAAACGTCACTAAAATCCGCTGGATCAGCTTCACCCCCTTACTTTACCCTTTTTGCCGCCTCACTTCAATTTTTCCAAGGCTTGCTTCACGCGCGCTAAAGACCGCTCTTTTCCGTACGCCCACAAAAGCTCAAACGGGCTTGGGGATTGTTTTTGGCCAGACAGGGCAACCCGTAACGGCCACAGCGTGTCCCCGTTGCTCCACCCTTTTTCTGCAATAAACGCCCGCAGGTCATCTTCGATGTGCGTCCTCTCATCAAACCAGCCATCCGCTTTGTCAGACAAAAAGGCTTCCAACCCTTCCAGACGCTCTTTCGCCTGTTCGACGGGCTGCGTCTTCCAACAGAGTTCTGCGGCTTCATATCCGTCATTTGGATGGATGACCGGCTCGATCACTTCTTGAAGGGACGCAAGGTTCGTCAACCGATCACGCGAAAGCAGACACGCACGGCGCACAACCTCATCCGCCACATCAGCAGACAGGAATGGCTTGCACGCCTCCAAAAACACTTCCTCCGTCATCTGCTTGATATAGTGCGCGTTCAACCAGTCCAACTTTTCCATGTTCAAGACGGCGCCGGACTTGTTGACCTTGGTGATATCAAACAGCTCTGCCAATTCTTCTTTCGTGAAAATCTCCCGGTCTGCGGTCGGATTCCATCCAAGCAAGGCCACAAAATTGACCAGCGCCTCTGGCAGATATCCCTTCTTAAGATAATCCTCGACCGCCACGTCACCCTGCCGCTTAGAAAGCTTGGACCGGTCCGCATTCAAAAGCAACGGAAGGTGCGCGTATTCCGGCGCCTTCCAGCCAAACGCTTCGTAGATGAACAGGTGTTTCGGCAGACTCGAGATCCATTCGTCGCCACGGATGACGTGCGAAATCTCCATGTCATGGTCATCACAGGTCGCCGCAAGATGGTACGTCGGGAACCCGTCTGACTTGATGAGCACCTGGTCATCCACCTGCGCCCACGGCACCTCAATCCTCCCATGGATCATATCTTGCATGACGATCGTCCCCTCCCTAGGCACCGCGAGCCTAATGACTGACGCTTCTGACGCTCTCTGACGCTTCTCTCTCTCTTCCTTCGCCAACCCCCGGCAATGCCCGTCATACATCATCGGACGCTTCGCCGCGCGCTGTTCCTCCGCCACCTGCTCTAACCGTTCTTTCGTACAAAAACAATAATACGCCTTCCCCATCTCGATGAGTTGTTGCGCATACGCCAAATGCCCGTCTTTCCGTTCTGA
>CAZFRH010000047.1:0-2138 GCA_964521235.1 uncultured Gammaproteobacteria bacterium
TCGCCCGCCGTTCCTTATTCAGAAACGGCGGGCGTGAGGTGAGTAGTCTGCCTCAGCGGGCGACGCTGAGGATCGCGTCGGCGGCCACGGAAGGATCGAGCGGGTGGGGCGTCGCGTAGAGACGCTGGTTCTTCTCCAGGCTTTCCCCGTTCAGACGCAACACAGGGAACGACACCGGAGACCTCATGAGGATGGCCGCACCGACCGCCGCGAGGGGCGTGACGCCGAAGCCGGTCTGCTCGCGAAGTTGGGCCTCGGACTCGTCCGTCATCACCGATACCGGAATATGGCCGTGGACGGCGGAGTAGTTGAGCGCCGACCCGAAGCAGGTGAACGTGAAGTCACACACGGACGCCGCCTCGTCCGAAGAGAGCGTCGTCTCCACGAGCTTGCCAGATCGGAAGGCTGCCAGGTCTGCCTTGATCAGCTCTGCGACTTCGGGCGGCAACACCTTGGGGTGATGGCGGACGATGAGGCCGATGCGTTCGCCCCTCGTCATGGCGCGCGTCATGTCGATGCAGTCGAGCGTCATCCGCAGGATGTCGCGGGTAAACGGGCGGCCCTGTCCCGCATACAGGACGAGCGTATCGAACTGCTCGCGCAGCTTCTCGACTTCCGCCGGCTTGTCCGCCGAAAGCTCGATGCGACGGAAGGACTCCCCACCCATCGCGACGGTGGGCACGCCCTTCAGAATGCCCTCCGCCTCGTAAAACCCAGCCGCCAAGGGATGCAGGGTGAGGGCGAGGGTGATCGGGGTCTGGATGCGCGTAGCGCCACCGAACGAATCTTCGGCCACGACCACAGGGATGGGCTTACGTCGCTCGACGGCCGCTGCCGCGAACTGCGCCTCCAAGTTGATCGGGACGCTTGCCCCGACGACGATCACGTCTGGCTCGAACTTCTCCAGCTCCTCCGCGACGTTGAGCGTGAACGACTCTTTGAGAAAGTCCACCGAGCCCTTGAAGGCGAGCTTTTCGCCAGCCTCCTCCCACAGCCCGGCCGACAGCCCTTCGGCGTACACCTTCACGGTGTGTCCGAGATCCTTTCGGAGCTTCTTGACGATGCCGTTGGTTGCGTTGAATGCGCCCCTGTCCTTCGTCACGACGAGGATGTTCTTCTGCAAGACATCCCTCCTTATGGTTCAGACCGCCGACCATCGGTGGTCGCCGGCAACTTTAATCAAAAAGAAGGAGAAAGGTCAAGCCCCCTCCAGACGAATCACGAAATCACCGAACCCGCGCCAACATGGCGTTGATGGCTTTTGCGGGAGAAGCGTTTTTGAACAAAATGCGTTCAACGGCAAACAAAAGCGGCGTTTTCAATTTTTTCTTGCGAGCGAACGGGGCTATGGCCTGGACCGCTTTGACGCCCTCGATCGTCTGCGTTGGGTCCTTCATCTTGGCGCGGCTCCCTTTGTCCACGCCGAGCTCCGCCCCAAAACTCCGGTTGCGGCTATGGACGGACGTGCCGGTCACGAAGAGGTCACCAAGCCCGGCAAACCCATGGACTGCGTCTGAACTGCGTGCACCAAGCGCGCGCATAAGCGTGTTCATCTCTTCGACGGCAAGCGTCATGAGCGCGGCCTTGGTATTGTCGCCAAAACGACTTCCGTCACACATCCCGAGCAAGAGCGCATAGATGTTCTTAAGCGTCCCGCCCAACGCCGTACCTTCAACGTCCGTCGTCGCCCGCAAACGGAACGAACGCGTCTCTAATTGGCGTGCAATACGCTGTGCGACAGGCAAACGGTCAGCGGCGATGTTCACAACCGTTGAGACTCCGTTCGCCACTTCGGTCGCAATGGACGGGCCGGACAGGGTAGCGCAGGACGTGCGAAAACCGGCCGGCAAAAGCTGCTGGACCGTTCGCATGAGCGGCTGGAGCGTCTTTGGGTCTACCCCCTTGGCGACGTTTACGATCTCTGTTCCCTTGGATAAAAAAGGACGCATCTCCGTTGTGGCAAACGCGACGACATGGGACGGGACCGCGAGGACGACGAGCTTTGCCCCACGCACCGCCGCGGCAAGGTCTCCGGTCGCCCGAATGCGCGGATGGAGCGGCTTGCCAGGCAGGTAACACGTGTTCCGGTGCTTCTTGTTGACGTCCGCGACCACGTCCGGCTCAATCGACCACAGCAC
>CAZFRH010000048.1:0-1804 GCA_964521235.1 uncultured Gammaproteobacteria bacterium
GAGCTCACCCCAAACCAGGTCAAACAAGGGGTTGCCGGACATGGGCAAGCAGACAAAAAACAGGTTGAGCAGATGGTGACGCGGCTGCTCTCGCTGAAAGAAACACCAAAACCAGATGATGCCGCCGACGCCTTAGCCATTGCCATTGTGGGCGCGGTCGCCTATCCTCGCGAGCGACGGATTATAGAAGCCGCCCGCCGCGACGTATGAACCCCTCCCCTACCATCCTTGTCCTGTTCGGCGCGACCGGTGACTTGGTCACGCGTAAGATCGGGCCGACGCTTTCGCGGCTGCAGGACGAACATCGGCTTCCCGAACGCTTTGCGGTCATTGGCTTTTCACGGCGCGACTATACGGACGAGACGTTCCGCGCCACGTTCCCACAGCCAAACGGCCATTTTTTCCATGTAAAAGGCGAGCTGTCCGACCCGCAAGACTTCCACGCCTTAGCCGGACGGATCAAAGAACTTGAAACGTCGTGGGGAAAGCCGGCTCGCGTGCTGTTTTTCCTGGCCCTTTCTCCCCGTCTACACGGGCTCGTGTTAGATGGGCTCGAAGCGGCCGGGTTAGCAGGCGCACACGGAAGAACGGCGGGCGTCCTGGTCGAAAAACCGTTCGGCGAAGACCTCGCAAGTGCCCAAGCCTTGGACGCGCGCCTCTCTTCCCTTTTTACTGACCAGGACATCTACCGCATTGACCACTACCTCGCCAAGGAGATGGTTCGGAATATCATGGCGTTCCGTTTTGCGAACCAGTTGTTTGAACCGACCTGGAACGACTCGACGATCGAACGGATTGAGGTGCGGTTTTTTGAGGCGATCGGCGTCCAAACCCGCGGCTCGACGTACGAGTCGCTCGGCGCCCTGCGTGACGCGGGCCAAAACCACCTCCTCCAGATGCTTGCGGCCGTGACCATGCCCCGTCCGGCGTCCATCGCGGCAACCGACGTCCGTGCGGCCCGTGCGGACATCCTCCGCCACCTCGAAACGTTCACCGTTGAGGGGGTGCAGCAGCGGACCCGCCGTGCGCAGGTGGCTGGGTATCGGGACCTGAACGGCGTTGACCCGACATCCGAGACAGAAACCTTTTTCCAGATTGAGACACGGCTGGCCCATCCCGCCTGGAAGCGGACTGACATCGTCCTGTCGGCGGGCAAAAGCCTGCCGGTGGCCGAGCGTGAGATCCTGGTCACCCTCCGCCATCCGGAGCCGTGCCTCTGCCCTTCGAGCGGACACATCAGGAACACGATCCGGATCGTGGTCGAACCAGAAGAGCATATCCAACTCGCGTTTTGGGCCCTCCAACCGGGGAGCGATTGGACGCTCGAACCGCGGACGTTTGATTTTTTGTTACGGAAACCGGGCGACGTCCCCGGAGGCGGCTACGACCGGCTGCTGCTCTACGCCATCATGGGCGACCAGACGGTCTTTGCCAGCCGCGAAGAGATTGAAGCCAGCTGGCGCTTCATTGATCCGATCCGTAAAGCCTGGGACCACAAGCACGCGCCGCTGACTTTCTATGAAGAAGGGACGTGGCCTAAAAGCGCGCAATAAAACAAAAAACCGGCCACGTGGCCGGTTTTTTGTTCCCTGACTTACGTCCGCACCTCCTCCGGTTGCGGGGCGTTGTGGTCGACACCAAAGCCGGTACCGGCTGGGGTGAGGCGACCGATGATGACGTTTTCTTTGAGACCCTCCAAGCGGTCGACCTTGCCGGTCACGGCCGCGTTGATGAGCACGCGGGCCGTCTCTTGGAAGGACGCCGCTGACAAGAAGGACTCCGTCGAGAGCGCGACCTTGGTGAT
>CAZFRH010000049.1:0-1648 GCA_964521235.1 uncultured Gammaproteobacteria bacterium
GCCTGGTCCGTATACAAGATCACATGGGGCATTTCGAGCATGATCCGGGCGGGGGTTTCGGGGAGGGAGCCTGCGGGGGCGAGGAGGCGGTGGAGGGCGGGGCGTTTGTCGTCGCCGATGGCAAAAGCGATGGCCGCGTCGACTTGGGTGCGGAGGAAAGGCAGGTTGACGGTCACGCGGTCTGGTAAGACGTGTTTTTCGTATCCGGCGTGGTAGCCGACGGTCCAGGTCGCGTCGTGGTCAAAGGTTTGGAGGAAGCCCTGCGGGTCTTCGGGGTAAGGAAAAATGCCGGCGGTATGGCCATCAGAACCGATCCCCATCGTAGCCAGGATGAACCCACTCGGGTTGGCACGGCGCCACTCGCGCAAGAATGTCTGGAAGCGCCAGGCGGCAAGTTCTGGCGACTCGTTCTCATTCGGCACCGGATCAAACCACTGCACGCCAAGCGGCTTGCCCAAAGCGGCGAGCTCGGACTGAAAGACCTGCGGAAAGTTACGCGACTGCTGGTCCGAGGTCACGCGCTCGTCCAAGACGGTGACAGTCAGCGTCTCGTCGCAAGAACGCGCTTGGACAAAAGGTAGGAGTTTAAGCGCCGAGCCGCCGGAACACAGGAGCAACCGCGGCAAACCGACGTGGCGCGCGAGCAAAGCATCCAAGGCTTCGCCTGCGCGCTCGGTCAGGGACGTGACGTCCGGGAGGCTGACGAGCTTCATGCCCGAGGAACGGCTCCGGCTCCCCCGTCCACCGCGTGGCCGCCGAATTGGTTGCGCAGGGCGGATAGGACACGGTTCGCGTAACGTGGATGGTCTTTGGATTGCACGCGGAATTGGTAGGACGCTTCGATGATCGGGACTTCGACATTTAAGCCGCGCGCCGTCTTCACCGTCCACTCCCCTTCGCCGCTGTGGGCGACGACGTCTGAAATTTTTTCGAGTTCTGTTCCGTAGGCTTCGTACCCGCTTTGCAACCAACCAACGAGACGAGATTCGATCACGCTGCCGTTTTGGTAGATGCGCGCCACGTCTTTTAGGTTCAAGTTAAATGGTGCGACCTTCAAGACTTCCATCCCTTCGGCGATCGCCTGCATCATCCCGTACTCAATCCCGTTATGGACCATCTTTACGAAGTGCCCGGCGCCGACGCCCGGGAAGTGCTGATAACCGTCGGGACGTGCCATGTCGCGGAAGAGTTCTTCCAGCTCGGCAAAGGCAGACGGATCTCCGCCGACCATGACACACGCTCCGTTGCGCGCCCCAGCCGGCCCGCCGGACACGCCCGCGTCCAAATAACGGATGCCTTTGGCTTTGAGTTTCTCGGCACGTGGCACGTCATCTTCCCAATACGAGTTACCGCCTTCGATGATCGTGTCACCGGATTGCAAAAGCTCACTCAACCCACCCGCCCCAAAAATCATCTGCTCGGTCGCTACTCCCGCTGGCAACATCAGCCAAACCACACGCGGCGTCGGGAGCTTGCTGACCAATTCCGCGACCGTCTCAGCCGCGACCAACCCGTCTGGGACCAGTGACTGCGTGACTTCCGCCGTGCGGTTCCAGCCGACGACGTGCCAGCCGTGCTCCATTAGGTTGCGGGCAAGCCCTGCGCCCATCTTCCCCAACCCAATAATCCCCAGTTCTTTTTTCATATG
>CAZFRH010000050.1:0-1617 GCA_964521235.1 uncultured Gammaproteobacteria bacterium
GGTCAGGAGCTCGACCGGGCTCGGACGTAGGCATCAAGCGTGCGTTCCGCTGCCCCGCGCCAGGTGTGCCGCAAGCGGACTTCCTGCCAACCGCGCTCTGCAGCAGACCGAGCACCTGAACCATCGGCCAAAGCCTGGTCAATCGCCCGTATCATACCATCCGCATCCCCCATCTGGAAGAACCAGACCCCATCCTTTGGGCAGGTTTCCCGCATGACGGGAATATCTGCGGCGACGACCGGCGTCCCAAGGGACAACGCCTCAAGCGGCGGCAGGCCAAACCCCTCAAAAGAGGAAGGAAAAAGCAAAAGAGTCGCTTTTGTGTACAACGCTGACAGCTCCGCGTCGCTCACCCGTCCCAAAAAGTGGACGCGTGGCAATCGCTCCTCGTGTACTCGGGCGACGTGGCGCGCCATAAAGCCGTCTTCTTCGCCGGCGATGACCAGGTGCGTGTCTGGACGGAGCACGGATAATGTCCGCCAAGCCTCGAGTGCCGTATCAATTCGTTTATGCGGATAGGCACTGCCCACGATCAAGAAAAAAGGCGTTTGTGGTATGCGAGAAAAATCAGGTGACGGGAGGCTGGAGACGCCTTCACCGGTCACGAGCACCTTTTCGGATGGGATGTGGAAGTGTGCAGTGATGTCCTTGGCGACATCTTGTGTCGGGACACAGATGATCTTGGATGAAGAAACGGCATGGCGCAGGCTCAAGCGAAACCCCAACTGTTTCAGGCGTGACAGGACGGGGTGGCGGAGGGACGCTTTGGCGCTGGCCGGTTGGTGCATCAACAGCAGGTCGTGGATGGTCGTGACGAGCGGGCCGCGGAAGCCGAGCGGCACATTCCAATGCGGGACATGGACGATATCTGCTCGCGCCTCACGCAACAGGCGAGGCATCTTCAGCTGCTCCTTCACACCATACCAAGGGCAATCCGCTAAACGGTGTTCGACGGAGAGATGTCCGATGAAGGGTGACGCTTCTGGTTGGCGGGTCAGCAACACGTACCGATGTTCTGGCGCCACCTCGAGCATGGCAGCCACGAGCTCTCCGATATATCGCCCGATCCCCCTGGTGGCGAGCGGCCCCATCATCCGGGCGTCGATGGCGATGCGCATGGGAGGAGGGTAACAACCACGGGCAGAAAAGTGAAACGCCGTCCCGATGGAGGTCGGGACGGCGTAGTAGCGGACGGCGAGGGCGAAGCTGGTCAGCCGGTCGGTCGTGTTGAGGGTGGCGACGGAGGCTCACTCCCCGAGGCAGAGTGGTGGAAGTACTTGCGTACCCCACGGTGGTTGTTGACCTCATCCAGCGTCGCCTCGAACTTCTCGTACCAGGCCGGGTTCTTCACATCTGGCACGCGGCCGGCTAGGGCGAGGAGGTACCGACGGTGCAACGCGCTCCGCCTCTCCTCTGGGACGTGCTTGAGCATGTCCTCGATGAGGCAGACACAGTACGGGTCATCGGTGACCCCGGGAAGCTCCGGGACCCCCTCCGAGATCGGGGGCTCGTCGACCGATGGTGGCGGTGAGACTTGGGTCGTCTCCCCCAGGAACGGGCGGCAGGCCAGCTCGACCGTCGTGCAGAACTCGGCGTACCAGTGCCGGTCCTTCTTCT